>CAZNYK010000009.1:19826-30448 GCA_964577215.1 uncultured Saprospiraceae bacterium | reverse complement strand
ACGCGGTTTGGTGCGGGAAAGCGTGAAGCTGGCGAGGATATCTTATTGAAGTGAAACTGCGAGCAGGGAGCTTCGAGCTTTCAGGCGAACCCTCAGCCTGCTGCTCGAAGCTCGCGGCTCCTAGCCCGAAGCTTAAAAAATTGCCACCATGATCAACCTGATCAGCGATACGGTCACAAAGCCCACCCCGGCCATGCTCCAGGCCATGCTGAGAGCAGAAGTGGGCGACGATGTTTTCGGCGAAGACCCTACGGTGAATGCACTGGAGGCAAAAGTTGCGGCTATGTTCGGAAAAGAGGCGGCTCTTTTTTGCCCTTCCGGCACCATGACCAATCAAATTGCCGTAAAGGTGCATACCCGGCCTTTGGATGAAGTGATATGTGAAGAAGGCTCCCACGTGTATCAATACGAGACCGGGGGGTATGCTTTTCATTCGGGAGCGGGGATCAACCTCATCAAAGGAGAATACGGCAAAATCACCGCCGAACAAGTAGCGGCAGCCATCAAACCCCTGTACGACTGGCTGCCGCAGAGCCGCCTGGTAGTATTGGAGAACACCTGCAACAGGGGTGGCGGCAGCTACTATACCTGCGCGGAAATGCGCCCGGTCAGTGAATTGTGCCGGCAACGGGAGCTAAAAATTCACTTAGACGGCGCCCGCATCTTCAATGCATTGGTGGAAACAGGGGAGACTACAATGGAGGTGGGACAATTGTTTGACAGCATCTCTGTTTGTCTTTCCAAGGGCTTGGGAGCACCTGTCGGCTCAATGCTCATCGGAAATGCAGACTTTGTCCGGCAGGCACGGCGGGTTCGCAAAGTAATGGGTGGCGGCATGCGGCAGGCGGGGTTCCTGGCAGCAGCCGGCATCTATGCGCTGGACTTCCACATCGATCGCTTGGTTGAAGATCACCGGCGCGCCAGGATTTTGGGGGAAGCCCTGTCGCAACTTCCCGAAGTTGAGCATATCCGCCCGGTGCATACCAATATCCTGATCTTCGACGTGAAGACCCCGCAAACGGCAGCCGGTTTCCTGGCACGGCTGGAGGAGAAAGGGATAAAAGCCACAGCCTTCGGCCCGCAAACCGTGAGATTGGTCACCCACCTCGACTTCAACGAAGAGATGCTGGAGAAAACCCTGCAAGCCTTTCACCAAATGCGGTGAGCCGGCCTAAGCACCATGAAAAGCCGCCAGCTTTGCTGCCACAGCGCATACGCGTTGCAGGAAAGCCACATCAGGCTCGTACCAATCCCCTTCCATAAGGCTGGAATGCTGACGCAACAAGCCGAGGGCGCACAATTGCTCCAACTGGTATTCCAGAATATCGGAATCATATCCCGTGTGGATAGCCAGTTCGAGAAAAGAAGCCCGGTTGTTTTCCAGGAGGAAATGAACTACGGCACGCCCTTTCGGGCTTTCGAGCGCTCTGAGAATTTGCAGCGCGTGCTCAAGCAGGTTTCCGTTTGTTGTTTTTATAGTGTTCCTAGTGTCCATGGGTGAAATTTTAATTCCACATAGAGCACAAAGATAGAATCTTTTTTCATTCCGCAATTTTTTTTGCCGCTCTCTTACAAATTGTTCCCCCCATTTGAACACTTCTGTTATTTTACAGTTAATTGAAATAGCTTTCTTTGCGTCGCCAATAGCATTGCTTCATTTTAGAAAAAGTCTCGGTCATGTCAAACCAAAAAACAGGTTTATTCAAGCATCTGAAATCAGATGTCCCTGCAGCTGTTGTCGTATTCTTCGTGGCCATCCCTTTGTGCCTGGGCATTGCCCTGGCAAGCGGCGCGCCTCTTTTTTCGGGGCTTATTGCAGGTATCATAGGCGGTGTTGTGGTGGGAGCTTTGAGCGGCTCCAATCTCGGCGTCAGCGGGCCTGCGGCGGGCTTGGCGGCCATTGTATTTGTCTCCATTGAAAGCTTGGGAAACTATGAATTTTTCTTGGTAGCCGTAGTATTGGCCGGGTTGATCCAACTTATCCTAGGGGTTGCCAAGGCAGGTATCATCGGTTACTATTTCCCCTCATCTGTGATCAAGGGCATGCTGACGGGTATCGGGGTTATCATCATCCTGAAGCAGATCCCCAACTTTTTTGGATACGACGAGGAGTCCGCCTGGGACATCGCATTCTTCGAACACGACGGAGGCACTACCTTCTCAGAACTTCTGAATACTGTAAACAACATTTTGCCCGGATCAACCCTTATCGGGATCATTTCGTTGGGAATATTAATTTTGTGGGATGCGGTCCTATCCAAAAAAGGAAAGATATTCCAACTGATCCAGGGCCCATTGGTCGCTGTATTTGCAGGTATAGTTTTCTACAACCTGACCAAGTCGCACAGCATCCTGGCCATTACTTCTCCTCACTTGGTAAATGTGCCTGTGCCGCAGGATTTCTCTTCTTTCCTTTCCCAGTTTACTTTTCCTGATTTCAGCGGCATTACCAATACACAAGTCTGGGTGGTAGCCCTTACGCTTGCTGTGGTGGCAAGCTTGGAAACGCTGCTGAGCGTGGAGGCTACTGACAAATTAGACCCCGCCAAGAACGTAACTCCTACCAACAGGGAACTGCTCGCGCAGGGTACCGGCAACGTACTTTCCGGGTTGATCGGCGGTTTGCCCATCACGCAAGTCATCGTCAGGAGTTCCGCCAATATCCAATCGGGGGCAAAAACGAAGTTGTCTACCATCCTCCACGGTTTCCTGATCCTGATCTCCATTATTCTCGTCCCTACCATCCTCAATATGATCCCGCTATCGGTACTGGCCTCCGTTCTTTTTGTAGTGGGATACAAGCTGGCCAAGCCCGCCCTGTTCAAAAAGATGTGGTCGCTGGGCTGGAAGCAATTTGTACCTTTCATTGCCACTGTAATAGGCGTGGTGCTCAAAGACTTGCTTGTCGGCGTGGGGATCGGCATGGCCATCGGGGTATTTATCATCGTGCTGAAGAGCTTTCAGAATTCCCACTTCCTGCACAAGATCAAAGAAGGAACCAACGGAGATACCCTTTTGAAAATGACGCTCGCCGAGGAAGTCACATTCATCAACAAGGGAACCATATTGAAAGAGCTGAACAGCATTCCGGAAAACGCCCACCTGAAATTAGACGTGAGGCCGACCCGTTACTTAGACTATGACGTAATGGAAATCCTGGACGAGTTTGCCCTGAAGGCACAAAACAAAAATATCACGGTAGAGCTTATATCCGAACGCGGGGTGGTCATCAACCCAAAGAGTTACGTCGAATTTTTCCACTTGTATCCCAAGATCAATCCCTACAGGGGAGAAGAAGAGTGGTAGGTGTTTGAAAAATTGCCGCCGCCAATTCAGCAAAGGAGATCATAAACAACCAAATCATCATTAAAAGCAGAATCAACATGAGGGCGCATACCGCAGAAACCCAGTCTACCGTAACACCTGACAAGGCTTTGCAATTCCTTAAAGAGGGCAACCAGAGGTTCGTCAATAACCTGAAAATGAATCGCAACCTGTTGGAACAGGTAAACGACACGCGCGAAGGGCAATGGCCTTTTGCCTGTGTCCTGAGTTGCATCGACAGCCGGGTGTCCGCCGAATTGGTGTTCGACCAGGGATTAGGCGATATTTTCAGCATCAGGATCGCAGGGAATTTTGTCAACCAGGACATCCTGGGGTCTATGGAGTTCGCCTGTAAAGTGGCCGGTTCAAAATTAGTAGTAGTACTGGGCCACACCAAATGCGGCGCGCTGAAAGGCGGCTTGGATGCGGAAAAAGTGAATACGTTGGGCCTCGACAACCTGTCGCACCTGGTGCATCACTTTGAAGACTGCATCCACTCTGTGCTCAAAGAGGGGGAAGAAAGAAGTTCCTCCAACATCGATTTGTTGGAAAGGCTGACCATTAAAAACGTGCAGCGAACCATTCAAAACATACGCTTTCAAAGCTCCTCGTTGAGGAATATGGAGCAAAACGGCGAGATCAAGATCATCGGGGCCAACTATGACGTCGAAACCGGCGAAGTTACCTGGCTTTGACTTCAAAGCTTTTTAAAAGGCAAGCTGCCGTAACTTCGGTTTTTTCAACTATCTTCGCATGACAAAATTCAAGTCATGTTAGATGCCGAAACCTACCTGAAAGAACGCGTGGACGACCAGATTTCCTGGTATTCCCGCAAAAGCGGATTTTGCCAAAAGCGATATAAAACGCTCAAAATCAGCACCCTGCTTTTCGCGGTTACTATTCCGTTCCTCAGCGGCTTGATGGATGAACTGAACTGGATGAAATATGTCATTGGAGGAATGGGCGTGGCCATTGCCGCCATAGAGGGCATACAATCCCTGTATAAATACAAGGACAACTGGATCCAGTACCGCATCACCTCTGAAGCGCTTAAACGGGAGAAATTGCTATACCTCACCCAGTCAGGCGATTACGCAGAAATGTCCGATCCCTTCAAAGCGTTCGTGCAGCGGGCAGAGCAACTCATGGCCGGCGAACAAGCGGAATGGAAAGAGTATATCACAAAGGTGGAAGAACAGAAATGACCAACAGGAGGATTGCTTTTGCTTTCACACCTCCCGGTACGTCTCAAAAAACTCCTCCCTCGCAATCCGGTAAACGGAAGTGCGATCCGCCGGGCAGGCCAGAAAATCCCCGCTCTTGGCAACCATGCCGCTTCCCCAGGAAGCAGTAAAGGAAAAGGTTGCAGGCAAAGCCAGTTCATCCAGGAGCGCATCGCTCAGCTCCAGGGCATAGATACGCCCGAGCGGCCGGTATTCCGAAAATCCTTCCTCTCCCTCTCCTACCCTTTCGTAGCGCTCGGCAAATTTGGCCGTCGACATGACGTACATCTCCCCGGCACGGGTGGTGTTGCGCACGATCATATCGCCGGCTTTGGCTGTATTCACCGTTTCCAGGCCATCGCCGGTGTGCGTTTCTATCACCTCGCCGCTTTCCGCCTCTTTTGCGAAAATGTGCCGGTACTTTTTGTACACCTTGCCGCGCGACTCCAATAAAGGAATGAACAGCTCGCGCATCTGCTGCTGGTTGAACAGGGTCTCCATTTTTTAAAGCTATTTCAAGTCGAACGGAGCAGGAAAGTGATCTGCCTTGACGGAAGTTGCTGCGGCCTTTTCTCCTATTTCGGCCAGGTCAAAACGGTTGTGCGCGTTGCTCATTTCTCTCAAATCCTCCAAGCGATCAATAAATTTCGTCAAACCCAGTTCAGTCAACACATCGGGGTTGAGCGGCGCATCATAGCGCAGGTAGTGCAGGAGCGCGCCTTGCGAGGCCAGCTCTCCCACGGGCGCCTTCACCTCGCGGTCTATGACCATCGGCGTAGGACAACGCGACAGTGCTTGCAGCATCAACTGGTTTTGCATGTTTGCATCGTACATGAGCATGTTTGGTATGGCAGATGCCCAGTCCCACAATTTGCTGTTGAGCACCACCTTCATATCGTACCGCGTGCGGGTAGAACCCGTGCCTACGGACGCCACTAAGAGATTATCCGCGCCGGTATTCCAGTGAAAGGGGAAACCCTTAAGCGTGGCAATGAGGAACAATTGCAAGGCCGGGTTATTGGCCATGCTCACCCCGCCGTCCACAAATGCGCCGGTTTCGTCGTCGCCCACGTTAATTGCTTCAGGAATGAAATACGTCGGCGCTGCCGTACTGGCTCGCACGGCATCCCGGAGCAGGATATCCTTATTTTTGGCATAGTATTTACCTTCGGGGTGGTTGATGATGGGCCAGGTACCCCCGGTGTCGGCCCGTTTGGTAACAATACACAACCCCGTGCGCACCGAGGCGTCGCCTAAGGTGCGATCCCCCAGGTTGCTCAGTAGTTGTTCTTTGAGGGCCTTTTCGTCATACCTGGCCTTCAACTTGCCGAACCATTTGCGCTTTCCGGCAAATATCTCGCCGCCAAGCTCCAGGTACATATTTTTGATATAGGCCGTATCCTTGCCGAGCGCCAGCAGCGTGGCGATGATGGAGCCGGTACTCGTGCCCCCTATGAGGTCGAAATAATCGCACAGGAGCAAGTTAGGGTTGTTGTGGCGTTTGCGCAGCAGGGCTTC
Organism: uncultured Saprospiraceae bacterium; assembly: GCA_964577215.1. Taxonomy (GTDB): domain Bacteria; phylum Bacteroidota; class Bacteroidia; order Chitinophagales; family Saprospiraceae; genus UBA2329. Next base: position 24,383 of record CAZNYK010000009.1, on the reverse strand, counting down.
CATTTCCTGCAGGAATCCAAGGGTGAGAGCGCCGCGAATGCCGCCGCCGTCCAGCGCGAGAATCCGCTTGGGACCGGGCGATTTTAATCTTTCAAGGAGAGCCATTGTTATGGATTTTTTTGGTTTAACTAAATCCCCGCCCTGCGGCTTAGGATCGCACGGCGAGTGTACTGTGTAAAGGTAGGTGTTTTACCTCTTTTCCGCCAACATTTTTGGGGAATTGCTACTTTTACCCCGAATGTGATAAAGTTAGTTATGCAAAAGAAAGAAGTGCTCGCCGGGCTGCTCATTGCAATTACAATCGCGGCATGTAAACAGGCGGCTCCGCAAAGCCCGGAAGAATACCCCCGCCTGATCGGGTTGGAATTCCCGGATTTTGAATTAAAAGATATGGCCGGCGAAACCCTGCGCTGGAAGGATATGAAAGGCAAGGTTGCCTTAGTCAACTTCTGGTTTACCAAATGCCCGCCCTGCGTGGCGGAAATACCGCATCTCAATGAGATTCTCAGGGACTTCTCCGGCGAAGAGGTTGTTTTCTTAGCCATTTCTCCCGACGACAGCCTTACTATCGGGGAATTTTTGGAAAAAAGAGCGTTCCATTTTACCATCATCCCGGAAGCGCAGCGGTATATCAATTTTTTCGGGAATGAGTACCCGCTCAATGTGTTTGTGGACAAGAATGGCGTGATCCGTCATGCAAGAGGCGCCATACCGACCACTTTCGATGCGCAGCACCCACAGGGCTATTTGGATGACCGGGAATTCAGGCGCATGCTGGGGAAATTGTTGAGAGAATAAAAAATGGGTATGCAGCAAGGACGGGATTTGAAGTCCAAAGCTGCATACCCATTCGGGAGTGGTTACCCCCCCGTATCTGTCAGTCGAAATCCATCAGGTCGGGAATACTTTTGTAGTTTGCCCCGATTTGTTCCTTCAATTCTTTCCGTGCGAAAAAGATGCGGCTCTTCACCGTGCCGAGGGGCAGGTTGAGTTCATCTGCGATTTCCTGATACTTGAACCCCTGGTAGTGCATGAGGAAAGGTATCCGGATGCTGTCGTCGAGGCTTTCGATCATGGCCGTCAACTCATCCATGAGAATGCTGGACTCCGCCCCGTTGGAAATCGACGTACTGCCGGAATTGATATAGTACATATTATCGGTGGAGTCCATGATCGTATTGGCCTTCACCTTTTTGCGGTAATTGTTGATGAAGATGTTCTTCATTATCGTAAATGACCATGCCTTGAAGTTGGTGCCGGGGCTGAACTTGTCCCGGTTGGTCAAGGCGCGGTAGGCGGTTTCCTGGAAAAGGTCTTTGGCGTCTTCCTGATTTTTGGTCAGGTTGTATGCGAAAGCATGCAGGAGCACTGTCAATTGGTCGAATCGGGAATAAAATTCAATCTGAGACATGGCTGTATGTTTTTTTGTTTAACGATTTGGTATGGTTATCCTTGTTTGTTGAAACAAAGATACTATAAAGTTAAACAAAAAACCAAATCGAAATGAAAATAAAGGGAGTATTTTAATGTCTATACATTGTTTATTTTACACAAAACATTGTATATCAATACATAATTTAATCTGTTAAAATTTTCTTAATTTTTTTTCTTTCAGTATTTTTTGAAAGTTATGGAACTTGGGATGTCCCTCATGCCATCCCAACCTCTGACAAGACAGACGCCCCCCCCTGCAAGAGGCCGGGCACACTAAAATCCCGGCAATAGCATCACTGCGTTCTGCATCATGCGCGAAGGCCCGCGCCAGTACATGCGGAACTGCGGATTGTCTAACAAAAAAACCACCTTTCCCTGCCCCATCGGCAACACTCCCGCGAAGGCATTGCCGGCCAGATGGCGCAGGTTGTCCTGCGAAGCGTAGCCCGAAGCGAGCAAAGCTTTGGCATCAGGAAGGTACCTGCCCACGGTATGCAAATCAGGATCAGCCTTCAGGGCTTCCGTGCCGGATTTAAGGGAATACAGCATTTTGCCCATGCCGAAAGCCAAGGGATGGGTTGGATCTACAGCCGCATTGAGCGCCGCTCCGGGTACGCGCTTCAAGCCCAGGAAGTCGTTTCGCTCGGCATACGGGATCAGTACAGCGCGCTCGGAAGAATCCCGCTTGGGTTCCAACAGCTTGACTTTTGTAAATTTGGAGCGATCATCCGTAAAGAACAGCGCCGCGCTTTCCTGGGCAATAAGCACGCCGCCGCCTTCTATCCAGGCTTTGAGCTGATCGAGTTGTTCTTTCTGGAATACTTCTCTCAAACCGGCGCCGCCACCGGGCAGGATGAGCACATCATAGTCCTTTAGATCGGCATAGCCATACCGGGCCCCGAACTTCGGCACTGCCGTCTGCCGCAATACCGAGGTGCGGACACGCTCCACCGGAAGAAGGGTTTCCTGGTCGAAAAGGAAGTAAATCTGCCCGCAGGAGTACATGTCGAAAGGAGGATCTACCATGAGGGCTACCTTGGGCCGGTCTACCGGGCGGTTGTTGGTGGAGCCGAGGTCGAAGCCCTCCGCCATGCGGCCGGTTTGGTGGCCCTGAATGCGTACTTTACAGGTTTGGGCTATTTCAGCCATGTCTTTGGCGATGCGATCGGCTTTGTCTAAGTTGGCGCCGGCGAGTACGACGAGCGTGCCTTCCCCGTAGCGCATCCGGCCGTCGCTAAACGGTTCTTTGGCCGCGCGCACGCGGTAGCCTTTTTCCCACAATGCCGCCAGCGCTTTGGGTGCATGGCGCTGTTTCCATTCTATGACATAAGCATAGCGGGCATCCGGGGCAACAAGCCCGGACGGATACTCCGGTGTTTTTACCAGGCGCTCTGCGGCAAACTTGTAATCGGAGGTCGTGGACCATGCCTCCAAATTGAAAGCCAGGGGGATCGACCAGGTAGATACATCGTACATCACTGAATCTTCCAACGCCATATTCCGCTCCATCACGCTGTGGATGAACAGGTGCCTGGGCTGCTTGGCGGGTACGATGAAGGTGCCTTTGGGCAAGGTTTTGCGCTCCATATTTCCACTGCGGTAGTTTAGCGCTTCCACGCTGAAATCGGCCGTAGCGCGCTCCACCTTTACGCCATGGCTCATCAACAGGGAAATGGCATCGTACAAGTAGCCGGAGGAGTCATCAGGCAGGAAGTAAGCCTTGGTGGGCGAAGCGCTGCTGCGGTAGTTCCAGGCATCAAAGCTGTATTGAAGCAGTTCCTTGCGCATTTCCCCAGCCTTGAGCAAGGTAGCCATGGAGGTAGTGTAGTGGTCCCACACGCGTTGTTGCAGGGTGAGATGGGTTCCTTCTTCCGTTTTGATGATGCGCCCGCCGCCGATACCTCCCTGCTCGGTGAGCATGCTCACGGCGCCTAAAACGCCGGGGTAACTGGAGCCGTAGCCCGGATAAAAGAAATCAAACACCTCGCGGGTGAAATAGCTGATCTGATTGTTGTCGAACGCCCGGATATTGGCGCGTCCGAAGGTGTCGCTCAGGACTTCGTATCGCTTGGGCAGCAGCAAGTTGCGCGGCGTGGTGCCCGGCGCAGTGAAATAGTTGGCATTATAGCCCTGCTCGTGGTAGTCTACATGCACCTGCGGCATCCAGCGCTGGTATTCGGTAGAATGCGCGCGCGATTCCCGGTTGACCATATAGAACCAATCCCGGTTGAGGTCAAACCAGTAGTGGTTCGTCCGGCCGGCGGGCCATGGCTCGTAATGCTCCAGGTCGTGCGGCTCAACGGCCGGCAAGTCCCGTTGCACGGATTTGTACCAGTACGCATACCGGTCGCGCCCATCGGGGTTGATGCAAATGAAAAGCACTATTACAGATTTGTCCAGGAGTTTTTTGGTTTCCTCATCCTGGGCAGCGGCCAAGCGATACGCTACCTGCATGGCAGCTTCAGAACTGGAGGTTTCATTGCCGTGGATACCATAACTCATGGAAAGGAACACGGGCTGTTGTTCGATGAGTTGAGCCGCTTCAGCGGCGGGCAAGGCGTCAGGGTCGGTGAGGCTCAAATGCAGGCGGCGGAGGTTTTCCATATTGCGCTGGTTGGCCTCAGAAGTTATAACTACATTGATCAGCGGGCGGCCTTCGTAGGTTTTGCCGTAGGTATGAAGGGCGATCCGGGGGGAGGAGGCAGCCAGTTTTTCATAATACTGCACAATGTGGGCGTAGAGGCTGAGTTCCCCGCCGGGCGGATAGCCGAGGAAGGCCTCGGGAGAGGGAACGCCGGCATCATACGGCAGTTGGGGATCAAAAGGGAAACGCTTGTGATCTAATAGTTCGGGCGACTGCGCCGAAAGGCTATTTACAAAGGTAGCAAGGACGAGTAAAAGAATAATTTGCTTCATGTTTGTGTGCGGTTGATCTGAACAGCAAAGTTATGCTATTCAGGAGCTAAGCGGCAAACTTTCGGCAAGGCATCTTTGGCGCCGCGGTAATTTCCTGCAAGTACAGCAAACCGGGAGCCGAATTATTCTTCCGTTCACGACTCTAATTGGATCGAATTGGCCGCGGCGCGTTCCGGGCGCTCTTGATTTTCCTGTGAAGCGCCCCTG
>CAZNYK010000009.1:1820-19726 GCA_964577215.1 uncultured Saprospiraceae bacterium | reverse complement strand
CGAATTGGCCGCGGCGCGTTCCGGGCGCTCTTGATTTTCCTGTGAAGCGCCCCTGTACCGCACCACCAATTGGTAGCGGGAGCCCAGAGACTTGACCAAGGGGCCGAGCATGGTATCCAACAGTTCCTGGGCCTGCTTTTTGGACTTGTCCATGATATCGCTTTCCAGCGCTTCGCGGCGGAATTCCGAGCGCAACAGATCAATGTTTTTGTTGAGGTCCCGGTCCTGGACCTCCCGCAGCCATCCAATGTCTAATTTTTCCACTTTGGGATGCACCTCATGGGATAAAATTATGGGCTGCGGAAGGGTGACCACTACCGTGCCATTGCCGGAATTGACGGAAATATCAAAGAACTCCTTGAGGTTGAATCCCACTTTGATGATACTGATAGCGGTGATGTCCACATCGGTGGAGGATACGTTGAAGCCCCATATTTTGGTCTGCATTTGTTTGCTGATGCCTTTTTTGTCGCGCACCTCCATGGTAGCCAATTCGCCGACGGCTCTCTCCACTTTCTCCTGCAACAGCCCGCGCGCCCGGCCGAAATCCCTGACAGCCGCCCGTTCCTCCATGCGTTTCATCAGGGGGCGCAAGGCTTCCGACATGGCTATGCCGCATGGCGTTTCCACCTCCTTCCCTTTCCCGAAGATACTGCCGCCCTCCGTTTTCACCACCGTAGTGATAATGTGGTTCACCATAAAGCATGTGTATTTGGACGCTATTTCGTTGAGAGCATCTACGGAAGTTTTGGATTCGTTATCGTACCAGGTTTGGTAGAGCACCGAGGTGGTGTCTTTTATGGTTATGAAATCCTCGAAGTACATATCCCGCAGATAAGGATGATGCTTGTTGTACTCTGCCCGGATTACCGTTTTCAAGCTGTCGCTGAGGCCCATCCGGTTGGCTACATGGTCAAGAATGGCTGTGTTGACCTTGAAAACCAGGTCGTTGAATTCCCTGCGGTAGCGATGGGGGTTTGACAAAATGGCGAGGGCATCCTCCTCGTTGACCGGGATGGAAAAATCTGAAGGCAGGTAATTGATCTGCATTTCTTTAGGGACGAAAGTATAGTCGGCTACTTTTTTGAAAACGTTCTTATATAAAATAATGCTCAAAAGCGCTATGCCGAGAATGACCACGAGCGCCTTGCCCGCATTGGCGCCGCTCGCCGGGTTGAAATTAGTTGCCATTTCGCTTCAATTGTTGTGTGTATATTTGGGTCTGCAAATGTAACAAAATAACAGGAGAGCCGGATGATAGCCAACCACCGTACCCTAAATTGCAAAGGCCGTTTACTTTCGCTTCAGCACCCGGTGGTGATGGGCATCCTCAATGTTACCCCTGATTCCTTTTACGACGGCGGACGCTACCTGGAACCCGGCGAAATGCTCCGCCAGGCGGAGCGCATGCTGAGAGAAGGAGCGGCCATCATCGATGTGGGCGGCATGTCGTCGCGCCCCGGAGCGGAGACCATTTCAGTGGAGGAAGAACTCAGGCGCGTCATACCTGCCATAGAAAGGATTTCAGGCTCTTTTCCGGAGGCCTTTATTTCAGTGGATACGGTTCAGCCTGAAGTAGCCCGCCGGGCAGTGGAAGCCGGAGCCGGGATCGTCAACGACATTTCCGCAGGCAGGATGGCCCCCGGCATGTATGAAACAGTTGCCGCGCTGGGTGTTCCATACGTATTGATGCACATGAAAGGCGAACCGCAAAACATGCAGCAAAATGCCCGGTATGAGGATGTGACACAGGAGGTCCTCGACTTTCTAATAGCCGAAACGGCTGTGCTGCTGCAAGCGGGAGTCAAAGACATCATACTCGATCCGGGCTTCGGCTTCGGCAAAACCATATCCCATAACTTTCAACTGCTCGGCAACCTGCATGTATTGGGCATACTCCCCTACCCCGTCCTTGCAGGGCTTTCGCGTAAATCGATGATCTACCGCACACTCGGCGTCTCTCCCGGCGAGGCACTCAACGGCGCCACAGCACTGCATATGGTCGCCTTGCAGCAAGGGGCTTCCATTCTACGGGTACACGACGTGAAAGAGGCCATGGAAACCATTTCGCTCTGGAAAAACCTGCCTAAAACTGATATGTGCGTATGAAAACCCTGACGACCGGCGCCCTGAGCGAGCAGGAGATCAAGGAAACCACGCTTCGCTATCTCAAAAAATATTACCGCAACCGCCTGCGCACCGGGGAAATATCTATCAGCTCCGACGTAAGAGGCGCCGGAGGCATCGTTGCCGACGGCTTTCTCTCTTATCCCAGAGAAGATGGCACCAATTTCGTAGCCACATTTGAAGCTACTTCTTTCGATACGCGGGAAGAAGTGCGCTTCACCCAACGCCGCGACCTGCTTTTCTGGGATAGCCTGGTTTTTGCGCTGTGGGGTACGGCGGCAGGTGGCGGCATCAATATCTCCAGGCAGCTGATCCCCATTAAAGAACACGGCCCTCTGCTGCCTTTGGTAATGCTACTGTCTGTATTCACGGCATTGTTTTTCACATTCCGGATCATAGCTTCGTACTTGAGACGGTACAGGGAGATATTCGCGGTGGAACAATTCAAACAATATCATGTAGATGAACAATGGATAGCCGTAGGCGAAGACGTATTCAGTAGCACGCGCGACCCTCACTTCGAGGAATTGCGCCGCCAGTGCATCCAGTACGGCTTCGGCCTTATCCTCATCGACCTGGAAAAGCGAACAAACATTTTTCTTACGCCCGCTCGCGAAGACACTTTTGAAGGACGCCGCCGGGTGGTGCAATTGATCAGCCGCAATCAATTCCTGAACCGCATCCAGAACATTGCAGATAAGGATTGGATTCGCCGCTTTCAGGGTAAGATTACGGCGGCTATCGCTCCCGGCAATCCTGAGTGGTTTAAACGATTCCGGCCCCGCCGCCTGAGGCACTACATAGCCGTCGCGGCCGCATTGATGTTTATTGGCGCCGTTTGGTACCGGGAATACGACGCATGGGCTAAACGCTATGTAGTGCCTAAAGTGTATGCGGAAGAAGTGACCCAATTGGCCCGGCGCTTTCCTAAAGAACCTCCAGGATACAGGCTCGATACCCCGTTGTTTCTGCCGGCGCCCTTTCGGGACGACCGCATATCCTATTTAGACGAATGGCTCGAAGACCGGCTTGCGGAAAAGAGAGGAGCCAGAAGTGAATTGCGCAACGCGATTGGCAACCAGGACGGCATTGGGGTGACCCTGTACGATTGCGCCAGGCTGCGCAATTTCCAGGGGGTGAAATTTATTCTCCTGGAAGAGTTATATCCGGATTTCGAATCCGCGTTGTTCCGGGTAGAACAGCTGCAGGCAGACGGGTTGCAGGCAGGAAGTTTATGGCTTGGTTGTTTCAACGACCGGGCAGGCGAATTCGCCGTCTTTTTCGGGCCGATATTCAATACTTCCCGTGAAGCCCTGCGCATGGCCGAAAAGCTTGAATACTTGCGCAGCGACCGCAGCAGCAAGGATTTTCTTTCAGTGAAGGCAATTAAAAATTGAGATAAATACTACAAGGGCAAATTAGCGCCGCTATCTTTGCCGCGCTGATCATGTGGATCGCAATCAGAATTACCGCACACTCACCAAAAAATACGGAAAATGAGGATCGCAATCATTTTGGTACTGCTCGCCGGCATGTGGAGTTGCACCGGCAAGTCAAAACAAGTCACGCAAACTGAAACGCCTGCTCCAGAGCAGCAGGAGACTGTGAATGCAGATACTTCCGCAACTGAAGAAGAAGGAGTAGCAGTTGGAGATCAGGATACTACCAAGGCCTTGCCCTTCGAGAGCATTGTATGGACATTGTATGCTTTTTCAGAAGGCGGCAAAAACACCCCACCTGCCAAGGACTCAAAAATCACAGCATCTTTCAGCGAAGGAAAAGTAAGCGGATCCGCTGGATGTAATATTTTCAACGGCGCCTTCTCGGCTACAGAATCCGGAGGGCTGGAAGTCTCCGACCTGGCAGCCACCAAAAGGTTGTGTGAAGGACTTATGGGACAGGAAACCAGCTTTCTGGAACTCATGAGGCAGGCAAGTACCTGGAAGATGGATCGCGTGGAACTAAAGGTCACTTCCGGCAAAACCACGCTCATCTTCCACAATACGCCCAAAGGCAACTAAAAGACAATACGAAGAGGGCCAACCTCAAACGAGGTGCAATACCATGAGAGGCTGCTGGGTAATGCGCACTAAGCCGCGGGTTACGCTTTTATGAAAAAGTTGTTCCCAAAAATTTCTGCGGCGGGTTACCAGTACGATCAATTCTGTTTTGTGTTTCTCAGCGTAATCGTTCAGGGTGCCCGCCACGGAATCCCCTTCCAGTTCGGCAATTTCAAATGCAAAGGAAGGTTCTCCCTCCCTGAACAAGACAGAAAATATTTGTTCTTTTTCCTGCTCAAAGCGGTTAGCTTTGGCATCTGGATCACTTACATTGACAAAGTGAATGCAAGCGTGAAACTGCTCATTAAATGCAAGTAGCTGTTCTACCATCCGGGTGTCGGCAGCATCATAATGACCTGCATACAACACCCGGCTGATACGTGTAAAGACCGCCTCGTTTGGCACCAGGATCACGGGGCAATCTGCCCTTTGCGCCACTGCAGTGGATACGCTTCCGAAGACTTTGTTCAACAAGCCTCCCTCCCCGGTCGTACCCATCACGATCAGATCGTATTCACCGGAATGCCTTACAAGTTCATCGGCAGGAAAGCCTATCCATATCTCCTTCTCCAACAACATGCCGCCGTCCAAGTTCTTGATCTCTTCAATCTCCTCACAAAAGTCCTCCAGCATCTTGTGGCGAAAATTGACAAACTCCGGCACAGGAGGAATGAAATTGGGATACTCCGAATCCATCTGCGGCATAAAGACGTGGGCGATCCTGACCTCTGCCTCGCCAAGGCTTTTCCCGAAAGAGAGGGCATAGCGCACCGCGTTGGCGGCAGTGCCGGAAAAATCAACCGGAACTAAAATTCTTTTGATCATGGCATTCGCTTTTCATCCCTCAATATGCTGTCTCATTTAATTTCATGCACTGATATTTGTCATTGTTGCAATTGATTTTTGTGGAATATTGCAATTCCAGGGAACAATTCACCCCAAAACCGTAGTTTTACCTCCGTCGTACTGCAAACTGCCCTATCGCGGCCACGGTCTGATCCCGGCACGCTGTGCCGGAGCGTCGGATACGGGGATGAGGAAAGTCCGGACAACGCAGAGCGCCGCACCATCTAACGGATGGGCTTCGCATGGGGCAACCCCGCGAAGACAGCAAGTGCCACAGAAAACAAACCGCCCCGGCGCTCGCGTCGGGGTAAGGGTGAAAACGCGGTGTAAGAGACCACGCCGCCCGGCAGCAATGCGGGCGAGGGTAAACCTTGCGGGTTGAAATGTCATGTACACTCCAATTCTCCTCCAATTGCTGAGGCATGAGGAGAAGAGAGACGGGTTGCTCGCCTGTTGGCTCCGACTGATCAAGTCGGGGCCGTTGGAGGGGGTAGGCAGATGGACCCCGGCGCGCTTCAGCGAGTCGGGGCTAGATAAATGATAGGGACCCCGGCGCGCCTCACAGCGCGTCGGGGTACAAAATCCGGCTTACAGGTTTGCAGTACGGCTTTATTCGTTTTCGGCTCCGAATGCTCCGAAGTCAAACAGCAGTGAGAACCTGAGCGTGTTGTCTAATGGGTTGCGTTGGTTGGTAGTGGGCACCAAATAGGAAAAATTCAGGCCGAATACATTGTATTTCAAGCCCAAACCGGCCGTGAGAAACTTGCGTCCTCCTTTTTGGATGTGTTCGGTATAATAACCAAGGCGCACAGCGAATTGCTTGTCATACCAGTATTCCATGCCGAAGGAGAACATGAGTTCCCGCATTTCTTCGCGGAATCCTTCAGGCGCGTCGCCGAACGAAGAAAAAATAGCGCCTATGGACGATTCCTCTTTGTAGTCAGGGATGCCGTTTCCATCCTGGTCGCATTCAAGCCCCTGGCAGGGTGTAGGCACCAGCAGTTTGTTTACATCGGCGGCAAAAGTGATGCGGTTGAAATCATTGATATCCAAATTCCAGGCTGCACCCAAGCCGAAATTTGCCGGAAGGAAGTCCTTGGTCAGTGATTTGGTGTACGTAACCTTCGACCCGATATTGGAAATGGCAAGCCCCACCATAAGCTCCGAACTCATGTTTTTCAATTCGATAGGAGCATTGTACGTCAGCGAAAAATCGGCAGCGCCGGCCACTCCCGGTTCGATCACCTCGCCGCTTACGATCTGCCCTGCTGCCAGGTTGGAATAGATGAACTTGGCACTTACCGAAGCGCTGAACCGGTCAGCCAGTTTACGGGCATAGGTAGCGGTTATATCAAACTCGCGGGGGCGACCGGTGATCAGCGGCTCCCCATTGACGTCGGTAAACGGTATATCGCCGAGGGAAAAAAAGCGCAGACCCACACCGATAGCCTGGGCGTCGTCTAATTTATAATACCCGGTGAGATAGGCGAGATACACATCGTTCAGACCAAGGGCGCGCAGCCAGGGGGTATAAGTAGCTGACACAGACATCTTTTCTTCGGCAAAAGCCAATTTGGAAGGGTTGAAGTGAATGGCGTTAGCGTCAGGGGAAAGCCCGATACCTACATCACCCATGGCGCCGGAGCGGGCATCTGCAACAATACGCAAAAAGGGAACCGCGGTAAGCACGGTATTGATGCACGGGGTTCCGTCTAAGTTGTAGTACCTCCCGTCGTCTCCTTTGTAACATTGGGCTTGGGCCGTTTGAATCGTCCCTGTCAGCAGAAATAAAACTGCCGAGAAAGTAAATAGTACATATTTCATGAGAACATCTTGAGTTAAAAATCGTGCAAATATAGATAGCAAATACCTTGCCACCGTCTAAGAGACGCAAAAAAGCCGTTCTTATTTTAAGATAACTAATTTTTCAAACCCGCTCTCGCCGCTCAGGGTCGTATTGCCTGTTTGCACTGTGCGGGCGCGCACCTTATACAAATAAACGCCCCGTGCCAGGCGATCGCCGTAATCATCCCTGCCGTCCCATTGAATACAATCGTTCAGGCGGATGGCCCCATCGGTGAGCATTCTGTGTTCCAGCGTTTTCACCAAACGCCCTGAAACGGTGAATATTTGAACCAGGATATCCAGTTCCTGCCCGGCCATGTTGTGGTCAAACTGGAAGCAGGTGAAGTCCGTAAAGGGGTTGGGATAGTTCAGCACCCGTTGTAAAGCGATCTCTGCAGATGCGGCGACGACAAACTCCGTGTATCCCTCCGATGGATTATTGGCCGCATCCCAGGCTTTGACCCTGACCCGGTGGCGCCCTTCCTCTAAACTGAAAAGCGGGAACTTAGCCCTTCCTTTGGTGTAATCATCCAGGTCAGATTCGTAAAAATCATTGAGCAGCAGCGAATTCTGCGTGTTGTCGTCAAGTACGGCCTCCAGATCGTGCCCGATGCTGTTGCCCGCCACGTTTATGCCGCTTTCATCCGACAAACGCACCAATAATACCGGGCTTGGCCCTGTAATACCGCCGAAAACAAAATCTTCCGTATCCATAAATACCTCCACAAGAGGCCCCTCGGTATCCGCGAGCGCATTCTCGTCCGTTCCGCCTATCACGATGCGGTTGTAATTACCGGCCGCATCTATGCCCCTATCTGTATCAAATGCATAGTAACTCGCTTTTCCGAAGCCGAATTTGTAATCAATATCCTTAGGCACCACAAAAGAAAAGCTGAAAATGCCGTTGTTCACAGAGGAACGCCCCTTGAACAGGGTGCTGCGCAATGCTGAAAAATTGAAAGGGAAGCTGCCGGGGTCCTGCCCGAGGGTAATGAGTTGGAGCGGCTTATCGAAAATAGTAGGCAACAACACGCCATTGAATGAGGTCATCACTTGTCCGCTCAAATCCTGAACAGCGCCTTCTACGGTCACCCGTTGCAGCGCGCGAAGGGTATCAGACGACGCGGCCGTCACCTCACTGGAATTTACCTTAGTGGTAGTAACCCTGTATTCCGGGATTTTCAGCTTGAGCGCAGGGTCGCCAATCAAGGCAAACTTCCGGGAATTGCTCAACAGTCCCGGATTAGCCGCCAAAGCGTTTTTTGACATTCGCAAAGCCTCCCCGATGCTGGGGTAACCCTCGCTGTTGCGCGTAAAAAGCTGAAGCAGCGCCTCCTGGCTCAGGTCCTTATTATAATTGGCAAACACGGCGCGAGTGGTGGAAAACAAGGCAATAGGGCCGCCCGAAGGGTTGAGGAATGCCTCTTCCCCCGCCGATACGAATGCAGGGTCGTCGAAACCTCCAAAAGTGCAGGTGGCTGTGATGAACAAGGGCATGTGATCCAAATTCCGCCATGACAGAATATCGCTGATCGTCATCACCCGTTCCTGGGCCAGCCCGTTAGGCCCGCCGTGACCGAAATAAGTGAGCGCGAGAATGCCGCGGAACATCGCCCGGTTGACGGCATCATTGACGTCAGGGAAAAAAGTGCCGCCGGAAGTGGATTGTTGTGGATAGGCGTCTAAATAGAGTTTATCGATATTCAATCCGGGATAAAGCCCGCCGAGGAGATCCGCTACCGCATTGGCATCCCTGATATGGGTATTGCCGTCTTCGTCATCGCCGACGAAGACCATGCGGTTGCGCCAATCGCCGAAGGTAGCCGGACTCGTATCATAGTGGATGATCTTGCGCACTACAGCCGCGGCTTGAGCAGTGGTATTGACGGTGAGGCGCCCTACTGCAACGTCCATATGGCCGCTGAATATATTGGCGGGATTGGTGCCGCTGAGCAGGCCGAAATAATCGTCGGCAGGGTGCGTGTTGAGCGGATTGAGGCCGTCGCGCTGAAGGCTGGGAATAAAATTGCCGCCTAAACCGTAGATATTCCTGAAATCAAAGGATGCGTCTCCAAACAGGAGCAGGTAGCGGAACCGCGAGTTGCGGTCATAGAGCATTTTGGCAAAGTCCCGGATGGCAGTGGGGTCTTGCCTTCCTGAGGAGAACTCATTGTAGAGAGAATCGATGCGTACCATTGCCACCGACAAACCGCTGAAACTGCTGCGATGGGCTGCCAGTTGTTGCGCTTCGGCAGTAAACTCCGGATGGTACAGGACGACCATATCCACCTCATCCAGCGCATGGTAGTTTTGGTTTCCGATGCGGCCTACAGCTACAGGGGTAAGGAAGCCTTCTTCGTTATCGAAAGCAATGAACTCCCGCAATATTTGCGTTTCGGCATTAAAACTGAGCCGGGAGCCGCTCAACTCAGTTTGCTGCACGCGCGGGCGAAGGGGGTCTGTAACATCCCATACCCTGAGACGGGCGCTAGCGTTTTCGAGGCGGAAAGTAGCGTTCGGAAAAGCGAGCGTGGCTGTGCTCCGAAAGTGCATTTGCCTGCCTGACATTGTCAAAGCTCTGCGGGCATTGATCTGTATCCAGTCCAACCAACCCTCGCTGTCGTCGGTTACGCCGCCGGGCCAGGGGTAGTTGAGCGTAAGCCCAACATCGCCGTTGCTGAGGGTGACCGTGGCGTCTAACCGGGCTACGCGCGCATAATCCGTAATATTGTCATTGGAACCGCTCATAACCACACTGTTCACCGTGTTGCTCTGCAGGGTCTGCGCGCCGATCTCGATTTCAAACCGCGAACTGCGCCCGGCGCGGAGCGCCATCTCGGCTTCTACGCGCACCGGTTCGGAACTGAGCAGGTTGGGGAATGAGAACAGGTTCGGATACAACTTTTGCCGCTGATTTTTAAATCGCTCCCCAAACCAGCGCATCCCCGATCCTGTCGCTCTCTCCCAATCGTGCAACAGATTGCGCCTATCCTCTTCGAACCGGGCGAAATCATCAAAAGCTTCTGCCACGTAAGCGCCGGAGGCAGGGCCGGTCTGAGAGGAAATACGAGCGCCGTTCTGGCTGCCGATTTTTATGAAGTAGTAATTCTTGTCGTCAAACAAATTTTCCTCGATGTCGAATTTGTTCTGCGCGGCGACAAAAGCCGTGCGATCGGGCCCCTGGGCGTAAAACAAAATGTAATCGCCTGCATCAAAACGGCCGTCTTCCTCCCCGGCCACAAAAATGTGGTTCTCCACGAGGTCGTCATGCCGGTCGGCCCCGACGTAAAAAGGCAACATACCACCACCATTGCCGTAAATGCTTATTTTGCGGGGGTCTAAGTTATCGGTATTGATTCCAAGGCTTCTCAGGAAAGCCTGCGAAATGCGGTGTATTCCGTTTTCCGATATAGAAATCTTGTAAATCGCGCCATCAGCCAGTACAGACCTGTTGGTTCCGGTAGGTCCGCGGAAGGAGATCGCAGCAGAGGGCCTGCGCTCGATGCGCAGCGCAAAGGAGACTAAGCGCTCGAAGCGGTCGCCGTTGCGAATGATGGGAATAAAGCTGATATTAGCTGAATACCGGCCTCTGTCATGGTGCACGGCGGTGTGAAAGGCGAGGGTTCCGCCAAGGGTCTCATTGCCGGGGCAAAAATCTTTTTCGAAAGGCTCGAAGCGGGTTTCAAGCACCTCCACAGAGAGGTCTCCCATTCCAGCCACCTCAAAATTGTAAACGAACCAGGGAAGATCGGGATGCATTTCCCCGTTTATGCCCCCTTTGAAACGCAAACGGGGGCAGGGCGTACCCAGAAAGTCAAAAGACTCGGGAGTTTCTTCCCAAACCAATGATTCGCGTATGACCACAGGGTCCTCGGCCAGCAAGGGAAGCGAAAAAATCAGGGAAAGAAAAGTAAATATCAGGTTTTTCATGACCTTGTCTTATATTGCGCGGCAGGTGTTAACACAAAAACGAAATACCGGGAAATAACGTTAGGTATTCCGTGCGTATTGCCATTTAACAACGCCTCATATATCGAGTTCTATTTACAGCCCAATATGTCAATGACCAGACGATTTTCTACATTTTTCGGGGCGATTTGCCTTGTTGCCGCGACGCTGAACGCACAAGACCCCGTGTTCAGCCAGTTTTATGCCGCCCCCCTGCAACTCAACCCGGCATTTGCGGGGGCTGCCTTTGCACCCAGGCTCTCGGCCAACTACCGCAATCAATGGCCCGGCTGGCCCAATGCTTATGCTTCCTATGCCGTATCCTACGAACAGTGGATTGACGGCTTCAACAGCGGGGTCGGACTCATGCTTCTGGGCGATGATGCCGGCAATGGCATATACCGCAGCGTTCACGCCGCGGCTGCCTATAGTTACCAGGTACAGGTAGCTGAAAAACTGTTCTTCAGGCTCGGAATGGAAGCCGGCTTCATTCAAAGCCGTATCAACTGGAACGCGCTGATCTTCGGCGACCAGCTCAATCCCTTAACGGGGGCTGACGATGGATCCGGCAATCCCGGTCAAAGCGGTGAAATTCCACCCGAACGCTTTACCAACAATGCATTTGACGCATCGGCAGGCCTGCTGGTGTTCAATTCAAGGTTTCATGCTGGCGTATCCCTCAAACATCTCAATACCCCCGATGCGAGTTTTTTAAAGATCAATCCCAACCTGTACACCGGCATCCCGCTGCGGCTGACGATCCACGGAGGCATGGAAATTCCCATTGCTACAAACAATAAGAGCAAGGAAGGGGCGTTCCTATCACCGAATGTCATGTTCACGCGCCAGGGCGATTTTTCGCAAATCAACGGGGGATTGTATGCCGGCTTCGGCAAAGTATTCACCGGCGCTTGGATAAGGCACACTTTCGGCAATGCAGATGCGGCGATACTTCTGGGAGGGTTCAGATACGGCATTATGCGAATAGGATATAGTTACGACGTCACCTTGTCTGCATTAGCCGGGGCAGGCGCCGGAGGAGCGCACGAAGTTTCTTTCGCACTCAACCTCGGCGACAGCCGGGAGTTCCAGCGAAACAGGCGCAAGCCCGACCTGAACGATTGTTTTCGCATGTTCCGCTGAGGATAATTCGGGTTGTAAATGTTAAAGCGGTGCCCGGTGTTTGGTTTGTAGAAGTGGTTTTTCACTATATTTGTCGGTCGTTTTCCAAAAACAAACTTTCTAAAGGAATGAAAAAACTGTTGAAGTCGGGCGCCATTGTATTGGCCGCCGTTTTCCTGTTGGCGTCCTGCCGCAGCAAAGAGAACTCGTCCACCACGGGGTGGAACTACAACGACACGAAGTGGGGCGGCTTCGAAAAGCTGCAATACCAGGGCCAGGCTACCGGGCCCAATCTCGTGTTGATCGAAGGCGGTACCTTTACCATGGGCGTTACCGAAGAGGATGTAACCCGCGATTGGAACAACATCCCCCGCCGGGTCACCGTCATGTCTTTCTACATGGATGAAACGGAAGTCTCCAATATTGATTACCGTGAGTATCTATATTGGTTAGACAGGGTATTCGGGGAAACCTACCCGGAAGTGGTGCTTGATGCGCTACCCGACACCTTGGTCTGGAGAGATGAATTATCTTATAACGAGCCCATGGTGGAAACCTACCTCAGGCACCCTGCTTATGACGACTACCCCGTCGTCGGCGTGACCTGGGAGCAAGCCAACGAATACTGTAAGTGGCGCACCGACCGCGTGAATGAGATGATCCTCGTGAAAAAGGGCGTTCTCAATGTCAACACAGAACAAAAAGACGAGGATAACTTCAATACGGAGTCGTATCTCGTTGGTCAATACCAGGGTAAAGTACGCAAAAACCTGCGCGACCTTCAAACCGGCGGCGAACGCGCCGTGCGCTTTGAAGACGGTATCCTGCTGCCTGCGTACCGGCTGCCGACAGAAGCCGAGTGGGAATATGCATCGCTCGCACTCCAGGGCAATCAAACCTCTGAGCAAGACGAACGCATAGCCGACCGCAGGCTCTATCCCTGGAACGGCAATACCGTTCGCTACCAGAAGCGCAACAAATACCAGGGTACCATCTTAGCCAATTTCAAGCGCAGCGCAGGCGACTATATGGGTATGGCCGGTAAGCTCAATGACAAGGCTTGCCCCACTGCTCCGGTTCGCTCGTACCTGCCCAACGACTTCGGCCTCTACAATATGGCCGGCAACGTAAGCGAATGGACAGCTGACCTCTATCGCCCATTGACCAGCGTCACATTGAGCGATGCCCAAAACCACGACCTCAACCCCTACCGGGGCAACGTATTCATGGAAAAAGTGGTGGATGAAAACGGGATGCCGGTGGAGAAAGACAGCCTCGGGCGTCTTCGATACCAGGTCGTCCCCGACGATAAAGCCGTCAACCGCGACAATTACAAGCGCGGCGCCGTATTTGACTACCTCGACGGCGACCAGGAATCCGCGGCATTCTACGAGTACGGTATAGCCACGCTTGTCAGCGACAAGGCCCGCGTCATCAAAGGCGGCAGCTGGGCAGATCGCGCCTACTGGCTTTCACCCGGAGGACGCCGTTATAAGGAACAAGACAAAGCAGACCGCACCATCGGCTTCCGCTGCGCCATGACCCGCACGGGTAGCCCAACGGGTAACGACGATCCGGGCGGGCACCAGTTCAAGACCCGCCGCAAGCCGGTAAACCGGTCATTTAAATGATATCAGCCACTTACTGAAAATGAGCCGTCGTCCTCCAGGGCGGCGGCTCACTTTTATTTATGAGCACTGTAAACCTCTACGAAATCTTCCTCCGGCACCCCCGGGTAGTGACCGACTCAAGGCAAGTGACGCCGGGCAGTATCTTTTTTGCGCTCAAAGGCGAAACGTTCGATGGCAATCAATTTGCAGCCGCCGCCTTAGAACAAGGCGCCGCCTATGCTGTAACAGATGCCCCGCCGCCCGGCCCTGACCCCCGCTTAATCGTTGTACCCGATGTACTTACGGCATTGCAAGACTTAGCCAGGCGCCACCGCCGAAGTTTCGCCATTCCCGTAATAGGCATCACCGGAAGCAACGGAAAAACCACCACCAAAGAGTTGGTAAGCAGCGTTTTGAGCGCCCGGTTCCGGGTGCACTACACCCGTGGGAATTTCAACAACCACATTGGGGTGCCTCTAACTTTGCTGTCGATGCCCTCTGATACAGAAATCGCGGTAATTGAAATGGGCGCCAACCACCAGGGAGAAATTGACGCGCTGTGTCGTATAGCCGAGCCCACCCACGGGATCATCACTAATATCGGCAAAGCTCATTTGGAGGGATTCGGAGGTATTGAAGGCGTCAAACGGGGAAAATCAGAGCTTTACCGCTTTTTGACCGAGCAGCCAGGCATCGCCTTTATCAACGTAGATGAACCATTCCTGTCCGAATTGGCGGTCAACGTGCCCCAAAAAGTATTGTACGGACGCAAACAGGCGAGCCACCATGGAATTTCTCCCTTCGTATCCATTGAGTTGCGTGACACGCAGCCATTCCTCGAAGTCACTTTTCAAGACGAGACGGAAGCAGATATCCCTGTTCAAAGCCGGCTTCCCGGCGCTTACAACTTCGGCAACATCGCCACAGCTATTGCGACAGGCAAATACTTCGGGGTTCCGGGCAGCCAAATAAAAAAGGCCATAGAAGCTTACGTTCCCGAAAACATGCGCTCCCAGATCATACAAAAGGGGTCTAACACCTTTGTCCTGGATGCCTACAATGCAAATCCCACCAGCACCCGGGAGGCAATTCTCAGCTTTGCCCAATATCCGGCCGGCAATAAAGTAGTTATCCTGGGCGATATGCTCGAACTGGGAGACGTTGCGGAGCAAGAGCACCAGGAAATTGCCGCCCTGGCAATGGCGCAGGGCTTCCGGCAAATCATTCTTGTGGGGCCTTTATTTGCCCCGGCTGCAGTTGCCCGGGGTTGGCCGCATTTCCCCGACGTGCAGGCGCTGCGCAACTGGTTTTACGCGCAGAACTTCGAGCATACACACTTCCTGGTAAAAGGCTCCCGGGGCATTAAGCTGGAGCAGCTTCTCGATCCGTAAGATCACCCGAATCGCCGCAATGCATGGATCAGCCGATCGGGCAGTTCGTTGCGGCATGCCATGCGATAGTCGTTGTACGTGCAAGGTATAAGCCGGTGCCGTTGGGGCTTGCGACCCGCTTTTTCAGCCAGTTGAAGCCACCACCTGCCGCTTCTGCCGCTTTTCCAAAAAACCAAGGGATATTCGTAGTCTTTAATGTCCACTACATATTCTACCATTCCCTCCGTAGATGCCGGAAAATCTCCTTTGCGCTGGTAAAAGCCCTCCACGCTGTACCACACCATTTGCGCCACCACCTGGGCCGTTTGCTTCATGGCGTCCATATCTGCCCTGAACCCGTATATGCCTAAAGATTTGAGTTTGTCGCTCATCCCGGCATACCGGCAAATGCGGCACGCTTCTTCAACGGTGAAGCCGCTGGGAGAAGGCGTCTCCTGTGCGGGGGCGTCAGATTGCCGGATGGCAGCCAGGTGAAATGCAAAAACATCGGCATCCCGGATCACAGGCTCCACCGACTCAAAATCGTCGCGGGTAGCCCCGAGGCGCATGGAATCAAAATGCCTTTCCTCCAAAAGCCCGTAAGCGGCAGGAAGCATCAGGTGAGACTGATGGCCGATAAGCCCGAAGTGAAAAAGCCTGGATTCCCGGCGCAAAAGAACATCATCGAGAATACTCCCGTTGCCGGCCGTTGTATGACCGCTTACGCGAAGCGTTTCATCAACCACGGCAAAGCTGATCCAATTTTGCAAGCTCAAAAACGCCTTGTATTGCGCAGGCATATTGGCAGGGTCCCGCCCGATAAGGATGGGAAGTATTTTGCCCGCTGTAAGTTCCCGGATAGGTGCGATCAGAAAGGAGTTGTCCTGCCTTCTCATATTGCCGAGGTCGGCCACTCTCAGCCCTTCAAAAGGAAAGCTCATGGCATATAATACCCTCCGCACCGCGTCAGCCTCCTGATCGCCGATACCCACTATGGCGATCTGTACATCCTGGAGGCTGGGTGAGGCTTCGCTGAACTGAATAACAGCATTTCCCCAAACCGGGGCCTCGGGCTGAATTCCTTCCAAAAAATCCCCGGGAATTATTGGCTTAATCCAATTGTGAAGCATCTTTCCGGTTTATTGCGGCCAAAAGTAGGCAAATCCCCGGCATCGGAATAATGCAGGCCATGTAATTTTCAAGGCAGCAACATCGCAAGCCGCCCGAAGTTCTCTAATTTCGCGCCGCCTTAGGCCATAAAACCATGCCTGCCATGCAAAACCTTTTAGAACAGTACAAAGCGAAAAAACCGGAAATCGTATTTGAATGGACCGACCCCGAAACTGGCGCGGAGGGTTGGATCGTCATCAACTCCCTGCGCAACGGGGCGGCAGGAGGCGGTACCCGCATGAGAGCGGGCCTCACCCGCGATGAAGTCATTTCCTTGGCCAAAGTCATGGAAGTAAAGTTTTCCGTTTCCGGACCTCCTATCGGGGGAGCCAAATCAGGTATCAATTTCGACCCCAATGACCCACGCCGGGATATTGTGCTCCGGCGCTGGTATAAAGCGGCCTTGCCTATCCTGAAACACTATTACGGTACCGGCGGCGACCTCAACGTGGACGAATTAAAGGATGTGGTGCCCATCACCGAAGCACTGGGGCTATGGCACCCCCAGGAAGGTATCGTAAACGGCCACTTCAAAACTTCTGATGGTGAACGCATCCGCATGATCGGGCAGTTGCGTTATGGCTGCTCCAAAATCGTGGAAGACGCGCGCTATGTGCCCGACAGCCCCAAAAAATACGCCGTTGCAGACATGATCACCGGTTACGGGGTTGCAGAAGCGGTGCGCCACTACTATGACATTTTCCGAAAAGAAGCGCTTCAGGGCAAGCGCGCTATTATTCAGGGATGGGGCAATGTTGCCTCGGCTGCAGCCTGCTTCTTAGCCAATGAAGGCGTTCTGATAGGCGCCATTATCGACAGGGACGGCGGCATCATCAGCGAGGAGGGAATCGGTCTGGAGGAGGCCAAACACCTTTTCGACGCCAAGCAAAACAACAAGCTTCAGGCCAGGGGTATGATCCCTTTTGACCAAATTAATGAACAAATATGGGACAGCGGCGCAGAAATATTTATTCCCGGGGCTGCATCCAAATTGGTTACCCCCGCCCAGATAAACCGCCTGGTAGCAAACGGACTGGAAGTGATATCCTGCGGCGCCAACGTTCCTTTCGTGGATGACGACGTATTCTTCGGCCCCACAGCGCGCCGTACAGACGAGCACATAGCCCTCATTCCGGATTTTATTGCCAATTGCGGCATGGCCAGGGTTTTTGCCTATCTCATGCAGCCGGAGGTAGAACTCACGGATGAAGCCATCTTCCAGGATGTTTCCCATACTATTCGGCGCGCCCTCGAAGAGGTGTTTACAAGGGATGCTTCCGGCAGGCGAATCGCAAGCCGCGCATTGGATATTGCGCTGGCGAAATTGATGCGCCAAGCCTAAAGAAAAGGAGCAGCCAGGCAGCTTTTGTATCCTTTCCGGTGTTTTAACGTATAAATAAGTGGCGCAAGGCGCCGGCAAAAGAAATGTTACCGGCAAAAAAACTTGTTTCATATCGGAATAAAGAATATTTTTGTTCCTTCAAGCGACCAAAAGTGCTTCACTTTGTCATTGAACTTGAATGTACTATGAGAATAAACCGATTTTTTTTCCCCCCCATAATCCCTGCAATTATGACTTCCAAAATTACTTTCACAGCAGTAATGCTGTCGCTCCTTTGCGTAAACCTTAAAGCACAGGACAACAAAGGAGGCGCTTCCACCGGCGCCACGCCCAAAAGCATGTGGGAAATCGGCATCCACGGCGGGCATCTATTCGTCGCCGGCGATGTGCCCTACAAACCCGGCTACGGCGGGGGCTTCCACATCCGCAAAGCTACCGACTATATCTTTTCCCTGAGAGCAGATTT
>CAZNYK010000009.1:0-1720 GCA_964577215.1 uncultured Saprospiraceae bacterium | reverse complement strand
CGTTCTCCCTTCCGGGATATTGTGAACTACACCAGCCTGCGCCTGAATTTC
The DNA here is from genome assembly GCA_964577215.1 of uncultured Saprospiraceae bacterium. Lineage (GTDB taxonomy): Bacteria > Bacteroidota > Bacteroidia > Chitinophagales > Saprospiraceae > UBA2329. The sequence continues at coordinate 1,669 of CAZNYK010000009.1, read as the reverse complement.
AACCTCGGCAACGCATCCAAGTCCTCAGAGCCCCTCTACTGGATCAATCCGTTAGATATGGTACTCAATGACATTTCCAATATCAAATCGCAACAGGAGGGTTTTCTGCAAGACTCCGACGGCGACGGCGTGGTGGATGCATTAGACGCAGAACCGGATACCCCTGCCGGCGCCGTTGTGGACACCAAAGGCAGGGTTTTGGACAGCGACCGCGACGGTATCCCCGACCACCTCGATATAGAGCCATACTACACCCCACGCCCCGGTGAAACGGTCAACAGCGAAGGCGTCGTGATCAACCCAATGGGGCCGCGCGGCGGAGTCACCGAAGAACGCGTCAAAGAGCTTATCGACCAGGCACTGCAAACATACGATCCCGCTCAGTCGGGAGCGGCCGTTGCCGAGTGGTTCCTTCCCATGCTTCACTTTGCCAACGACAGCTATTCCATCAAATACTCCGACTACGGCACCTTGGCCGGCGTGGCGCGCATGATGAAATCCAACCCGAAAATCAGGCTTGTAGTCACAGGCTTTACGGATCAAACGGCCACTGAAAGCTACAACTTGAAGCTTTCCTATCGCCGGGCGCAGGAAGTAGTGGATCATTTGGTCAACAACCACGGCATTGCCCGCGGGCGCTTTGTTATCCAGTACAAAGGTATGGAAGAAGCCCTGGTACCGGTAGCTTCCAGCTACATGAACCGGAGAGTTGAGTTTCGCACTGCCGGCCCCGATGACGTGGAAATGGATCCGCCTGCCGGCGGCAATCAAAGCGACGGCTATTGAAATAGCATCGAAAATAAGAATAAAACAAAGGCAATCCGCAATTGGGTTGCCTTTGTTATTAGCCTTAAATCCCTATTTAAGTGATTTAAAATCAATAAAATCCCCAACTTCAATACCATTCCGCTCGCAAAACCCCGCATTCACCTCTACCACATATAAAGCCGGTTTATCGGATGTTACCGGTTGAAGCGATTGAGGGACTGTACGAGAGCGAATAGTCACAATCTGTTTTTGCTCATCCGCAAATATGATATCTAACGATATATAGGTGTTCAACATCCAGAAAGACTGTACTTCCTGTTTTTCCATGATAAAGAGCATCCCCTGCTCTTCCTGCATCGATCGCCTCCACATCAACCCTTTGGCCCTGCTCTCATCATCTGCGGCCACTTCAATATCTATTTCAGCAAGCGGTTTTTCATCTTGCCGGCTTTGAAACCTCAAAACGCCCTCCTTCTGAAATACAGGACCGCTAACCTTTGGCATTGGTTTAGGCATGATCGAAAAAATTATTCCCGCAATGATCGGGATAAATAATAAGAGCAGGAGCCATGAGCCGCGTTTGTTATTTTTTATCCGGCCTTTACCTGCTTTTTGCTTTTTTGAAGACATAAGGACATTGTAAATTAAGTTTCTATGCTTAGTGAAGGGATGACTACGGGGCGGTGCCTTGGCTGAGTAACCCATTCACTAGCCTGATCAAAGCAAACTTTCTTAGCTTACACTGTAATAAAGACCAATAATTTAGTTGGCTATCGAGTGTATCTAAAAGAGAAAGGGGCTGAAAGCACAGCCTTCAGCCCCAGTTCTCATACTTTATATCGCCGGACGATTACTGAACGATGATCATTTTCTTCGTTGCAGTGAAACCGTCGGTTTCGAT
>CAZNYK010000008.1:22566-56427 GCA_964577215.1 uncultured Saprospiraceae bacterium | reverse complement strand
TTTTGAACGCTGCCTGCAGAAATGCTCAGGTCATCCCGGCAGAGGGTTCAAAAGCCGGATCAATAGCCCGGGTTCTGCCGCAGGTTCGGGTTCGCATTGAGCGCGTTCTGCGGGATCGGGAAGAGATTCTTGGTCGGATCAGACGGACCTTTAAAATCCCAAGTGCCGTTGTACTCTCCGAAGCGGATGAGGTCCTGGCGGCGCCAGCCTTCGTAGAACATCTCGCGGCCGCGCTCGGCGAGCAATTCATCAGCCGTAAGGGAAGACAAAGGAGGCGTCAGGCCCGCCCTGGTGCGGATTTGGTTGACAAGCGCCACCGCGTTCGGGTCGGCGTTGTTTTTGCGCCACAGCACCTCGGCCTTCATCAGGATCACGTCGGCATAGCGGAACACCGGGAAGTCGTTGCTCAGGTTGGGCGTCGCGCCGATGGCATACTCGTATTTGCCAACGCGGGCGCCTGCCTGGCGGTATGCGTTCGGCTCCAGGGCGTTCAATTGCGGGGTGAACACCACAGGAGGACCGTCCGGGTCGTCGGCACTGGTGTCGATGAGCGGATCGCCTTCAGCAGAGAACTGAGGGCCGGCGTGGAAATTGCCGCGCACGCGCTGATTGCCGGACACGCCCTTGCGCTTGTCGGAATCATTATAGGAGTTGTAAAATTCCTGCAAGGTACAGTAGCCGTTCCAGGGCTGATCCTGAAGCTTGAAAGTAGCCTGGCTGGCATAGTGAAGGGTCATTTGGGCAAGTACAAATCCTTGTGCCTGAGCCTCGTCGTAAGGTATCACGAAGATATTCTCGTTGGAACCGCTGTTGTTGGTGTTGAAGTTTGCGAAATAATCGCCTTCCAAGCTGTAACGGCCGGAGTTGATGATCTCCGACAAAGCGGCATCGGCTTTATCCCACTCGGGAGCACCCTTGTACACACCTGCATTGAGGTACAATTTCGCCTGGAGGAACTTACCCGACCAGTAGTTCATGCGCGCATAAGCGGCGCCGCCCTTGTCGGTAGTAAGTTTGGGTACGCTTTCGTTGAGTTCGGATTCAATGAAAGCATATACCTCGTTGCGGTTTCTGGTCGGCGGGTTGGGATCGGCGCCGGCGAACGTGGTCACGATGGGCACGTTTCCGAATCCATCGAGCAGCCAATAGTAAAACAGCGCGCGCAGGGTCCTCACCTCTGAAATAAAGGAAGCGGCCTGCTCTTCGGGCACCTTGCCTTCATCCACCAAAGTATTGAACAGGTCAATGACGCGGTTGCAGTTGTTTACGCCGCCATAGAGGAAGAACCAACCGTTATTGATGGATTCCTCGTTGGGGGTGTAATTGTGGCGGTGTACCCGCAGCCACTGTCCGCCGTCGAACCAGTCGGAGCCGCGGTGCGGAATGGCAATCTCATCGGAGGAAACTTCCTGCAGGGAGAAAATACTGTTGTGGCCTGCCCAGCCGTAGAGGGCTGTGTAGGTAGCGCCGAGCGCTGCGATGAACTGGTCCTGCGTGGTAGGGAAGTTGCTCTCCGTCAGGCTGTCGAATATTTCCTCGTCCAGGTTGGTACAAGACTGGCTGAACGGGGTCAAAAACAGCAGCAAAAGCAAAGACTTTAATAGCGTGCTGGTTAGAAACTTATTCATAAGAAGAATAATTTTTAAAATGAATTAAAAACCAAATTCAAGCTGTTTCCACCGGGAAACCCGGGTTTTAAACGGGGATTCCCGGTGGAAGGTTCATATCAGAATGTCACGTTGGCGCCAAAAGTAACGGTTCTTGCGCGGAAATACGTATTGCGGCGGTCGAGACCGGGGAACAATGGGTTTCCGTTAAGACGCTGGAAGCCGCCGTTGTCCGGGTCGCCGAAGTCGGCATAACGCGGAGAAGGATCTACGCCGGTGTAGCTTGTGATAAAGAACAGGTTCTGGCCGGCTAAGTACAGGCGCAACTTGGAGATGGCCTTGCCTTTGGGCAGGTTGAACGTGTATCCCAGGGTGGCGTTATCGAGTACTAAGTAGTCGGCTTTTTCCACGTAATGGCTGGAGAATTCCGGGCTGTCGCGCAGCGTTTCGTCAAAGTACTTGGTCTGCACGATGTTCTCGATGTCGCGGGAGCCGGTGCCGAGCGGTTCGTAGAACACGCGGTACATGTTGGCCAACTGATGGCCGAAATCTCCGCGCAGGAAGAAGTTGAAGTCAATTTTTCCAAACTGGAAACTGTTGTTCAAACCCAGGGAGAAACGCGGCAGGGCGTTGCCGAATGCTTCCTTGTCCTGTTCGTCGGTCACGCCGTCGTTGTTGATGTCGGTAGAGCCGTCGCCGTTGAGGTCGGCAAAAACGAATTTGCCTTCGCGGACTTCCACGAAACGCGGTCCCCAGAACTGGCCGAGGCGCTGGCCTGCTTGTACCACCATTGAGGGGCTGTTGTTCAGACCGGGAGCGCCGGGAGAGGTGCTGAAGTCAAACAACTGGCCGCCGCTCTGGAAGAACTTGAACTTGGCGTCGGGAGCGCTTACCGTGTCGAGTACCGTATTGAACGTGGAGAACACGAGGTTCGGGTTCCAGCGGAAGTTGCCGTTATCCATGGTGTAGCCGAGCGCTACTTCCAGGCCGTTGTTGAGAAGCACTACGTCTTCCAGGTTGGCCCAGGTACGGGAAGCGAGGTTCGGCGGCACCGGCACGTTCACTTCGAAGATCAGGTCGCGGGTACGGCGGGAGTAGTAATCAATGCTGGCCGTGAGTTTGTAGTCGAGCAAAGCGAGGTCCAAACCTGCGTTAAATTCACCCTTGGTTTCCCAGCGCAAATCCGGGTTGGCGTTGCGGATGGGGCCGATGGCGGGCACGAAGGCGCCGTTGAAGAAGAAGGAACCCTGGCGACCGAACAGCAACTGGGAAAGGCCGCCGCTCGGCGGCAAGCTGCCCGTTTCGCCGTAACCCACGCGGAGTTTCATATTATCCACTCCTTTGATGTCAAAAAGGTTGCTCAGCGTCACACCGGCGCTGACACCCGGGAAAAGCCCCCACTTGTTGCCTTCGCCGAAAGTGGTGGAGCCTTCCCTGCGAACCGTAGCGCTGAGGAAGTACGTATCATCCACGTTGAGGTTGACGCGGCCGAAGAAAGCGATGATGCTGTTCTGGTTCTTGTAACTGCCCATATTGGCGCGGGCGTTGGGCAGGTCCAGACCGAAGTTCAGGTTGTTGAAGCCCAGGTCGTTGGAAATAAAGTTGCCGTTCTCCGCATTGAACCCCTGAAAAGTGAGTTCCTGGAAAGAGTAACCGCCGAGGATGTTGAGGTTGGCGCTACCGAAATTCTTCTGATAGGTTGCGTGCGTTTCAAACAACTTGGAGAAGTCGTCATTGGTAGTACGGGAAGCCAAACCGCTGCGGTTGAAGCCGCGCCAGTAGGCGTTATTGTTGTAGTATTGGCCGAAAAGGCGGTTTTCGCGCTGAACCGTATAGGATGCCACTAAGTTGAGTCCTTCCGCCAGTTTGTAATCGGCACGACCACCCAGCACCAGGGATTTGATGGAGCCTAAGTTAGAACCCTGCTCGAGGATGCCCACCGGGTTGAAATAGTCAAAGTTCTCCTCCTGGTAGTAACCGCCGTATTTGTTTCTCAGCGGGTTGGTGGAATTGTCGGCAAAGCTGACCGGCGCCGTAGGATTGTACAAGGTGGCATAGCGGAATGCTTCCACGAAGCCGTAGTCAGCTTCGCGCTCGCTGGCTGCCAGGTTCAAATCCAAAGTCAGGCGGTCGTTGAGTGCCTTCTGGCTCAGGTTCAAGCGGCCGTTGAGCTGGTTAAAACCGCTGACCACACCGATGCCCTGCACGTTGCGGTAGTTGATAGAAGCGCGGTAGGTGCTTCCGTTGCCCAAGCCGCCGGAGAGCGCCAGGTTGTGCACATGGGAAATGCCCGTGCGCGTCACTTCGTCCATCCAGTCGGTATTGTTGCCCCTGTTGACCGATTGGCCGCGAAGGCGTACAAACTCATCGGCAGAAACCGTCTGCACCTGGCGGGCAATGGATTCTGCGGCTACATAGCCGTTGTACTCCACCGAGCTGAAACCCCTGCGACCCTTCTTGGTGGTGATGATGATCACGCCCGAAGAAGCGCGGGTGCCGTAAATAGCCGCCGCAGAGCCGTCTTTCAACACATCGATGGATTCGATATCGTTGGGATCCACAAGCGCCAGGGAGCCACCGATGAGGCCGTCGATGATGACCAGGGGCTGCGTGTTGGCGCCTAAGGTAGCCAAGCCTCTCAGGCGAATGGAAAATCCGCCGTTGGGGTCGGCGCCGGGCCTGGAAATGGACAAGCCCGCTACTTTACCCTGGATCAACTGGGTCGGGTCGTTCACGTTGCCGCGGTTGAAGTCTTCAGCTTTCACGCTGGTCACAGAGGAGGTCACCTCTTTCGATTTCTGCGTACCGTAGCCTACGACCACAACTTCATCCAGCAAGCGACCGGCAGAGAGCGCCACGTCGATCGTGTTGGAGGCGCCGATGGTCACCCGCTGAGAAGCGTATCCGGTGTAGGTAAACTCCAACTCAGTGAAGCCGTCCGGAACGTTGAGAGAATAGGTGCCGTCAAGGTCGGTAATAGTGCCTGAACTCGTGCCGAGCACCAAAATGTTGGCCCCGATGAGCGGCTCTTTGGTGGCTGCGTCCGTCACGGTTCCGCTGATGGTACGCTGAGCTATAGCCCAGGAACCCGACAACAGAAATGCAAGCAGAAGCAACCCTTGAGAAAAGTAGTTGACTCTAATTTTCATACATTAGGCTGGTTTTGGTTAAAAAAATTTTACCTGATTACTCTTGTATGTTCAATGGGATTGCTTGACGTGTTTCACAGAACTGTGATTTTCAATGGCTTCGGAGGCTGCCTGTCGCTTTTTGTAATTAAAACACTAAGACCCGGCAAAAGTCTGAAAATTGTCTTTAAAAAACAAAATACCACAGCAAAAATTTTTATAGCTGTTAATGGCGCAAATTTTTATTACGAATTGACAATCTTGTATTTTGTGTGTTATATTTAACGGCCAAATGCCCGATATGCTGCTTAGAATCCTGCTGCCCGCCATCTTTTTGTTTTCCCAGGCATTCCGGGCTGAGGCTCAGAACCCTGATCTGATCATTCGCAAGAATATTGACCGCATAGACATACCCTTTGAATACGAAAATAATTTCATCATTGTCAAGGTCGTTATCAACGATATTTTCCCCTTGCGTTTCATTTTCGATACAGGCGCTGAGCACACCATCCTCACCCAAATGGAGATCACCGACCTGCTGCAGGTGAACTACGGCCGCCGCATTCCTATTCTCGGCTCCGACCTTACGGAAGAACTCTACGCCTACCTTGCCTTCGGCATCAAGATGAACGTAGGCGGTCTCATAGCGCCCAATCGCACCATCCTGGTGCTGGAAGAAGACTACGTCAACTTCAAGGAGTTCGCCGGCATCGACGTCAACGGTATTCTCGGCGCCGATTTCTTTCGCCGGTTTTCCGTGCGCATCAACTACAAACAACGGATCATTTCCCTGATCGATCCTTCTTCTTTTAAACCGCCTGGCGGCAGGCACATCCAGGTTCCACTGGAACTGGAACGCAACAAACCCTTCATAAGGGCCGCTACCTCTATTGCCGGCGAAAATCCCTCGGCGTACAAATTTTTAGTCGATACAGGCGCAGCGCTCGCGCTCTTGATCTACACCAACACCCACCCCAACCTGAATCTCCCGCCTACTGTGATCCGAAGCCGGCTCGGCATGGGCCTGGGAGGCGATATTGAAGGATTCCTCGGACGGATCGGCAGCATTGACATTGCCGGCGTGCCGATGAATGGGGTGATCACCAATTTCCAGGACCTGCCGGTGCGGGAAGATTCCTCCTGGATGCAAAACCGCAACGGCATCATCGGAAACCAGATACTCAACCGTTTTCAGCTCACCTTTGATTATCCGCGCAACATGCTCTACATGCTGCCCACCTCAAAGGTCAAGGCTAAGTTCCAAAGTGAAAAAAGCGGGTTGTTGCTGGCAGCTTCAGGCCGGCGGTTAGACACTTTTACCGTTTTTGACGTGGTGCCGGGCAGCCCGGCCGAAGAAGCAGACATACGCATCAACGATCATGTGCGCTCCGTCAATGGATGGCCTGCTGCTTTGCATTCGCTGGAAGAAATCACCAACAAGTTCTATGGGAAAAGCGGCAAAAAAATGCGGGTGGTCATTGAACGGGACGGGGTGCGGATGAAAAAAGAATTTGTGCTGAGAGAATTGATCTGAACCGCCCACCCTTGGAGCCGGGGAAATTGCGTTGGCGCAACCCCGGCTATGAATATGCGCTACCCCACTTCCAGAACCAGGCCCTTCAAATACTCTCCCTCCGGATGGAACAGGCTCACCGGGTGGTCTGCAGGCTGCCGGAGATGGTGCAGTACGCGCACCGGGCGGCCCGTTTCCAGGGCTGCTGCAACGATGGTGTGGTAAAACAACTCCCTGTCCACCACTTGCGAGCAGGAAAATGTAAAAAGGATGCCGCCCCGCCTGATCTTTCGCATGGCCAAGGCATTGAGGCGTTTGTAAGCCTGTACTGCGTTGTGGCGCTTTTCGAGGCTCTTGGCAAATGCCGGCGGGTCCACCACCATGAGATCGTAGTGATCCTGTTCCGCGCCCTGCAAAAACCTGGGCACGTCTGAAACGATACCGCGATGCCGCGCCGGTTCCATACTATTGAGCGATACGTTGCGCTCAGCCAACTCCATGGCCTTGGCGCTGGAGTCAACGGAGTCAACCTGAACGGCGCCGGCAGCGAGGGCATATACAGAAAAACCGCCGGTGTAACTGAATGCGTTGAGCGCGGTTTTACCGTGGGCATATCGCCGGAGCAATTCCCTGTTGTCGCGTTGGTCTAAGAAGAATCCCGTTTTCTGGCCGCTCTCCCAGTCCACCCAAAATACAAGGCCGTTTTCGTGGGTCATCCCCGGAGCGCTATGGCCGTAAAGGTAAGCAGGCTTCACACCGCCGCCGTAAGCGGAGGGCAACGCCTCTGCGCTTTTGTCGTACACGGCTTCCAGATCGGGGCCTATGACGCGCTGAAGCGCTTCTGCCAGTTGCATGCGCCCACGGTGCATGCCTATGGAGTGGCATTGCAGCACTGCTGTGCGCCCATACACATCAATGATCAAGCCGGGCAGGCCGTCGCCCTCGCCATGTACGAGGCGGTAGCAATCCGTGTGTCCCGGCCGGATGATACCGGACGCGCGCCGCAGGTGCAAGGCGTTTCGGAACCTGGCTTCCCAGAAATCCATGCCGGCATCGGTAGCTGTAAATGAAAATACGCGCACCTTAATGCTGCCATCCTGGTAATGACCTGTGCCGAGGTATTCTCCGGCGAAGCTGTGTACTTCTACCACATCGCCGTCTTCAGGGCTGCCCTGCCAATGGTGTATGGCGCCCGAAAACACCCAGGGATGGTAGCGGCGGAGGGCGGCATCCTTGCCGCGATGGAGTATGGCAATAGCGACAGACATGGGCGAAAGGTAGCACTTTTCAGGTGATTGATGAAACTATCATCCCAACGCAGGGTTTCTATACCCGACGAAAAGTGGTTTGCGAAAAGAGGTTTCTTTGCTCTTTGCTCCCCGACCCGTGGCCGGGGCTTTATGCTTAATTAATGCGCTATTTCGCCGAACTGGCCTACAACGGAACCCGCTACTGCGGCTGGCAGCGACAATCCAACGCCTTGAGCGTTCAGGAAAGGCTGGAGGATGCCATGTCCACCATACTTGGCGGCAAGATTGAGACCACCGGCTGCGGCCGCACCGATGCCGGGGTTCATGCCTCGCAGTACTTTGCACATTTCGACTGGGAGGGTGCAATCCCGGACGGCTTCAGCGGGCGGCTCAACCGCCTTCTGCCTCCGGATATCGCTCTCTACAGCGTTTTCGAGGCAACGCCTGATGCTCATGCCCGCTTCGATGCCATACTGCGAAGCTATGAGTACCGTATATTACTGCGCAAAGACCCCTTCTATGCCGAGACTGCCTGGCACTTCCCGTTTTTCTCCCGCTTGAACTTGGACAAAGTGCAATTTGCCGCCGGCTTGCTGATGGAATACGAATCGTTTTTCCCCTTTTGCAAATCCGAAACCGACGCCAAAACGATGCGCTGCGCGCTCAGCCGTTCGGAATGGATACTCGATGAATGCACCGGCAGATTCACCTTTCACATATCCTCCGACCGGTTCCTGCGCGGCATGGTGCGCCTCATCGCAGGCATGTGCCTCAACGTAGGCCTGGGCCAGGTGTCGATCGACGAGGTGCGCCACGCCTTAGAGCTGGAACAAAGACTCCAGAAGAGTTACAGCGTACCGCCCAACGGATTGTTTCTCACAGAGGTGCGGTATCCTTTTCCGACCGCAGGCCAGGAGATCAAATGATTTTTTTTGCTGAGGGTGCAGTGATGTTTGGCGGTTTGAGATAGGTGGGCGTGTAGTAGGCCAGATCGCTAAATGCCTGTTTATTATAAGCTTCTAATGCCTGCGGTATCAAATAAGGCGCTGAACAACGAAGCGGCACATGGGTGGCGCCGAGTATATCAACCGCCTTGGGGGCGCCGCTTCCGCAAATGGCAAGGCCGTCCTGCACGTACCTGTCAAAAACCTGCCGCTCGATCACTACGGCCCGCGTATCCCATTCCCGGCGAAGCCCGGCATCGAAAAGAGCGCAATATACCTCCATACGACGGGCGTCTATCATAGGGCAAAACCATGCTGAATCCGGCGCTTCCTTGCGGCAAGCTATGGCCAGGGATTGCAGCGTATCCACTGCCAGCAGGGGTTTTCCCAATGCAAAACATATCCCTTTGGCAGTAGAGGCGCCTATGCGCAGGGAAGTGTATGAACCGGGGCCGTCGCTTACGGCTACGGCGTCCAGCCCGGAAAGCGAATAGCCTGCCTCCTCCATGACGGCTTTGATAAAAAGCGTAATGAAGGCGGCATGATCCTGCCCGGAGTCGCTCTCCCGCAGGCTCAACAGCGCGTCGCCACGGCAAAGGCCCACCGAGCATACATCCGTAGCGGTTTCCAGAAGGAGGATCAAAGGTTCTTTCATGCAGCGGTTTTGAACTTGCAAAGAAAATTCTTTGTTCTGGAACCGGCAATATAACTTTGCAGCCTCATGATCCGCTTCACTACTATGCTTTAGCTCCGCTACCCTTTCCCGGATGCTGTTTTCACAGCTCCAGCGTTGCGTTTTTCTTTTCCATTCACACAGATTTTACCATGACCGAAAAGTTGGAAGCCATCAAAGAGCGGTATATTCACTTGGAGGAGCAGATGTCCGACCCCGGGATCATTGCCGATGCCGCCCGCTATAAAAAAGTGAGCAAAGACTATAAAAACCTGAAGCCCGTTGTGGGTGCATTCGACGAACTGCAGGCAACGCTCGCCGCTGCCACCTCGGCGCGGGCCTTGCTGCGCGATGAAGACCCTGAAATCCGCGCCATGGCGCAGGATGAACTCGACCAACTGGAAATGCGCCGGGCCGAAATAGAGGAACGCCTGCGCGTGTTGCTCATTCCCAAAGACCCCGACGACGACAAGGACGTGCTCTTTGAACTTCGCGCCGGCACCGGCGGCGACGAGGCGGCTCTTTTCTCCGGCGACCTCTATCGCATGTACCAGAGATACTTTGATGCCCAGGGCTGGAAGGTAGAAGTACTGGATGTGAGCGAGGGCACCGTAGGCGGCTATGACCGTTTGGTGTTGGAAATAAGCGGCGACGAAGTGTTTGGCAAACTCAAGTATGAATCCGGCACGCACCGGGTTCAACGCGTGCCCAAGACCGAATCACAGGGCCGCATACACACTTCCGCCGCTACGGTAGCCGTGATGCCCAAATTGGAAATGGAAGATGTGAACATCCATAAAGCCGACCTCAAAGTAGATACCTTCAGGGCGAGCGGCGCCGGTGGTCAGCACGTCAACAAGACGGAATCGGGCGTGCGCTTTACGCATATTCCTACCGGGATCGTTACCGAAAGCACCGAGGCCCGGTCTCAACACCAGAACCGGGAAATTGCCCTGCAGCGCCTCTACCAGCGCCTTCACGAAATGGAAAAGGAAAAAGTACAGTCTGAAATGGCCTCCCGCCGCAAATCCATCGTAGGCTCCGGCGACCGCTCCGAAAAAATCCGCACCTACAACTTCCCCCAAAACCGCCTCACCGATCACCGCATCAACCTCACGCTTTACAACTTAGACTCGATACTCGAAGGCAGGTTGGACGAAGTGATCGAGGCCCTGCAAATGGCCGACACGGCAGAAAAGCTGAAAGAAGAGGTTTAAAAACGGCGCTTTTCGGATAAGGAGCCAATCCAAACACACGCGCCCGGGCGGGCATTTTTACCTCCTTTCGGCAATGAATGTGGAAAAATGCCGTTCATTCAGGGAAAAGAATTACCTTCGCAATTGCAATAGCGGTCGGTTGCAGGAGGCATGTGGTAATGACAAGCCGCTTAAATTTACACATCATGTTCGGCAACAGCAAGAAAGAAACCATCAAAGGCGGAGCGCCGGGCGCAACCCCCTCCCATGCGCTCAACAGCATCACTCAAGGCGCTGTGATCGAGGGCCAGCTCCATGCGGAAAGCGATATCCGGGTGGACGGCAAGATAAAAGGCAAGCTCCACTGTTCTGCCAAGGTCATCATCGGCCCTACCGGCCATATAGAAGGTGAAATCCGCTGCAAAAATGCCGTCATTGAAGGCAAATTCACCGGCGTTTTGGAAGTGGAAGAACTGCTCAACGTCCGGGAAACCGCCAATATCGAGGGAGATGTCAACGTCAATAAACTCATTGTCCAACCCGGCGCAGCATTTAACGCCACCTGCACCATGGGCGGCGTAAAAAAGAGCGATTCCGGCGGCATGAGTTCAAGCAAGACCAATGGAGAACCCGCCAAATCCGGAAAACCGGTCGGCGCCTGAGCAGGGTAAATTTTCCGGCCGCGCCCAAAATTACATGAAATACTCCGGCATGGCCATCCAAATGGGGGCCATTATACTCATCGGCGTGTGGGGCGGGCAAAAATTAGACGCCAGGTTTGAAACCGAAACTCCGTGGTTTACCGTCGGCTTGTCATTATTTTCCATCTTTGCAGCTTTGTATGTGGTTTTGAAAGACCTTTTCAACAAGTCTGCATGAGCCGGAATACTTTTTTTCTGCAATGGGCTGCTGTCTCCGCTTTGGTTGCCGTGGGAATGCAGCTTTTGCTGTCCCTGCCCGAACTGCATCCTTACCGCGCTTTTTCCTGGGGGTGCTTAGTTCTTTTTGCGCTTCTCGCCATAGCCATGTATTTTGCCGGTTTCCAGGCGGCCCGCAGCAGCAACAAAAACGATTTCACCAACGTGGCCATGGGGTTTTCCGGGGGAAAAATTTTCCTTTCCGCCATCCTTATCCTGATCTATAAAGAATTGGCACAGCCGGAAACCAGGTTTTTCATTTTGCCTTTTTTCGGCTGTTACCTCGCATACACTATCTTTGAGGTTTATTTTATGATGCGCCTCGGCCGTATGAAGCCCTGAGCGCCCAAATCGCGCCTGTCATGCAACACGGACCTTATAAAGCTTTGGTGAACGGTGAGTTCGAGTATGAAGACCTCACACCTCTCCTGTTGAACGCCGTACCCTCCGGCAAGAACAAATTCCACATTCTGAACGGCTCGCACTCCTTTCATGCCGAAGTGTTGGAAACCGACTATGATCGCAAGCTATTTGTCATTAAAATAAACGGAAATGTGTATAAAATACATTTACAAGATGTTTATGATCAATTGGTAAATCGCCTGGGCCTTACTGCCAAAACGGTTCACAGGATCAAAGATATCAAAGCTCCTATGCCCGGCTTGGTACGGCGGGTGGATGTGTCGGTGGGGCAAGAGATCAAAGAAGGGGATGCCATCCTCATTCTCGAGGCCATGAAAATGGAAAACATTCTCAAATCTCCGGGCGAAGGGCGGGTGAGCAAAATTTTTGTTTCCGACGGTTCGCCGGTGGAGAAAGGCCAGGTATTGGTGGAAGTGGAATAAACGCATGCCGCCTGCTTCAGGATAGCGGCGTAAAAGGCCAGAACAAGGGTATGAATATCATGGCCAAAATGAATACGATGACGTTGAGCCAAATTCCTACTTTAAAAAAATCACTGAATTTGTATCCCCAGATGCTGTACACCAGCACGTTGTTCTGATGCCCGATGGGGGTTAGGAAAGTGGTGGAAGCGGCAATGGCGATGGCCATTAGAAAGGGATGTGGGGCTAAGTTCATGCCCACCGCGATGGCTATGCCAATCGGCCCCAGCAAAACCGCCGCAGCTGCATTGGACATGACCTCCGTGAGCAGGGTGGTAAAAATGAAAATGACCGCCAGCACGAGGAGCGGCCCCCGGTCGCCGGCAAAATTCACCAAATGCCCCGCCATCCATGCCGCCGTGCCGCTGTGCGCTTCATCCATGGCTATGCCCAGCGGCAACATACAAGCTACGAGAAAAACAACCTGCCATTCCACTGTCTTGTATAGTTCTTCCACTTTGATACAACCGGTAAATATCATCAGCAACACGCCAGTAAAGGCCGCCGCTGAAATGTGCAGGGTATTGCTTGCCGCCAACACTACCGCTACCAGGAGCGAGCCTACAGCGTAGGGCGCCTTTACATAAGTCCGGGGCTTTTGCTCCAACACTTTGGTGAGCAGGAAGCTCGGGCTTTGGGCCAGTCCGGCCACGGCTTCCGCCTTGCCCTGCAGCAGCAGCACGTCGCCGGCCTGAAGGGATTCCTTTGCATAATCCTGGAGGATGGCAGCGCCTCTCCGGCGAAGGGCTATGGCCAGTACCCCGTAGCGCTTGCGGATATCGGCCTGCTGAATAGATTGCCCTATGAGACCGGAATTGGGAGCAATAGCCGCTTCCACCATTTGGAGGTCGGCGCCGGCCAGGTTTTCGTCCGTGATCTCCGACTCGATATGGATGTCGAACTTGGTCCCGCCCTTTACCTCCATCAGGTGTTCGATATTGCCTTCTACTATCAGGCGGTCTTTGGCTTGAAGCACCGACTCGGGGTGGGGCGCTATTACCATGGATTCCCCATCGTTGAACCTTTTGATGCGCAGCACTGTCAGTCCGTACTCAGCGCTGATGTTGGATTCCCGGATTGTTTTTCCGACAAGGGGCGATTGTGCCGGGATACTTATCTCTGTGAGATACCTCTCCAAGTGGTAGGAACCGGTGAGGCTTTCCTTTTTGTCTCCCGGCAGTAGATGACGCCCTATAAAGGCCATATACAGAATTCCGCCTGTCATGATGATGCCGCCTACCGGGGCAAAGGAAAACAAGGAAAATGGCGCAAAATCCTTCTCCTCCAAAATAATGGATATGAGCAGATTGGGAGGAGTGCCGATGAGTGTGGTGATGCCGCCGAGCAAAGATCCAAAAGAAAGAGGTATGAGCAGTTTGCCTGCCGAATAGGAGGTTTTACGCGCTATGGCATACATGGTGCTGATGAGAATGGCCGTGGCCGCTATGTTGTTCATAAAGGCAGACAGGAGGCCCACCGTCAGCATTACTGTAATGGTAATGAACACGGGATTGGCCCCCGACACCCGCAGCATGATGTTGCCGATGTAGTCGGCCACACCTGTGCGCACCAGTCCGGCGCTAATGATGAACATGCCGACAACTGTAATGACAGCCGGGTTGCTGAAACCGGAAAATCCCTCGGCGATGCTCACCCTCCCGCTGAGTATTAATGCCATCATGACCATGATGGCAACTACATCAGGGCGAAACTTCTCCGTGGCAAACAAAGCCAAGGCCCCCAGGATCAACAATATAATAAGCAGGTGTTCCATCGAATGGGCAAAATCCCCTCCCTATTCCCTTGCACCAAATGCAATCTCAGTGGTGATGGTGGTGCTCGTTCTGGTGGTGATGGTGTATGGCCTCACCGCGGCGCGCATGATGCAAGGCGTGTTCCAGCCAATGATACCACTTGTCCATTCCTTCGCCGGAAGTGGCGGAAACTTCAATGAAAGAGAGGTGATGATTGACTTGAAGCGCATAGTTCCTTGCTTTTTCCACATCGAACTGCACGTAGGGCAACAAATCTATCTTGTTGATAAGACACAAATGCGCCGAGTGAAACATGTCGGGGTATTTAATGGGTTTGTCGTCCCCTTCTGTCACGCTCATGATGACAACGCGGGCTGTTTCGCCCAGGTCGAACATGGCCGGGCAGACGAGGTTGCCCACATTTTCGATCATGACCACCGCGCCTTCGGCGGGATTGAGTTTGCGCAGGGCTTTGTTGATCATGTCGGAATCTAAGTGGCAGCCTTTGCCTGTATTGATCTGCACCACGGGGGCGCCGGTGGCAGCTATCCTGTCGGCGTCATTCATGGTCTGCTGATCGCCTTCGATGACGAAAATGGGCATTTTGCTGCCCATATCCCCAATGGTGCGCTCCAACAATGCCGTTTTTCCCGAGCCGGGCGAACTGACCAAATTGAGAGCCAGGATGTTTTTGGCCTCGAAGTAGCCCCGGTTGCGCTCGGCAAGGAGGTTGTTTTTTTGAAGAATGTCCTGCTCCAATTCAATGACCGTTTTCCCCTGGCTTTGCCCGTGTTGGTGCCGGTGGGAGTGCTGATGTCCACCGTGGTCGTGCATATGGGCATGCAGGTGCTCATGGCCTTCTTCAATGGTCATAACAGAAACTGCTTCATCAGGTTGGTTGCATCCGCAGGTAGTACACATGTCAAAAGATTTTATTGAAAAGCGCGGCATTTTCGCCAACGCATAAACATTCGTCCTTAGTTCGGCAAGGCTATCCCTGGCGTTTTCAGGGAAGGCTTTCTGGTTCCGGGCAGCCGGGCCGCGAAAGAAGCCGGCTTTAAGCTGCAAGTTACGATAATTTGAAGCTTGTGAGGAAATCCACCATAGCGAAAGATGGAAAACCTCACCGCTCCCCGCACAATTCAGTCAATACTCCATAAGTCGATTTGGGGTGCAGGAAGCCTATCCTCAGATGCTCCGCACCCTTACGGGAGTTTTTGTCTATGAGTTGGACGCCTCGTTCCTCCACGGCCTTAAGCGACTCGTCCACATTATCCACGTGGAAAGCCAGGTGGTGGAGACCAGGGCCTTTTTTGGCAATGAATTTCCCTATCGGACCATCAGGGTCTGTAGATTCAAGCAATTCCACTTTGGTTTGCCCCACCCGGAAAAATGCGGTGCGCACTTTTTGGTCGGGCACATCTTCGATGGAATAGCATTTCAATCCCAGTTTATTCTCGTAGTAAGCAATGGCTTCCTGCAGGTTTTCCACTGCAATGCCGATGTGCTCGATGTGGGATATTTCCATCTATGCGCTATTTTGGATTCCGGCAACGAATTGCCCTTGGTTATCTGATGATCCAAAAGTAAGGGATGCCGAAATTAAAGCCAATGATTTTTTTCAATACAGAGGATGATTTTTCCCTTTTCCCGGAATCCGGTTTTGATGCAACCTTTTGGCACGGCAAATACTTATAATGATTACCAAAAGAAATGCTTTGATGCACCAGAATTTCATAGAGCGTTTGTACATGGCACACAGGGAATTGAAAAGCCTGCCTGCACCGTCCCTGGTCTGCCATTGGCTGGAGGGAATGCTCAAACTTTTGTTCCCGGAACTTGCCGACCGCAGGTACCGCAACGTGCGCGAATTCCAACAACACTTCCTCGACGTAAAACTGGAGCTGTTTACCATTTTGGAAACCTTGCAGGATGCCCTGGATAATTCCGCCGAGGAGATTGAAGAGAGCTTCCTGGCAAGGTTACCCGTCGTACACGAATTGTTGCTCAAAGATGCAGACGCCATATTGCACGGCGATCCCGCCGCTCAAAGTATCACCGAAGTAATACGCACCTACCCCGGGTTTTACGCCATTGCGGTATTCCGTCTTGCCCACGAGTTTTACACCTTAGACGTTCCATTGATACCGCGCATACTAACCGAACATGCCCACAGCAAAACCGGCATTGACATACACCCCGGCGCCCAAATCGGCGAGCGATTCTGCATTGACCACGGTACGGGCGTAGTTATCGGCGAAACCGTAATCGTGGGCGATGAGGTTAAGATATACCAGGGCGTGACGCTTGGCGCGCTCAGCGTCCGCAAAGAACTCGCTCAAACCAAACGGCACCCCAGTATTGAGGACAGGGTGGTCGTTTACTCAGGAGCTACTATCCTCGGTGGCCAAACGGTGATCGGTCATGATAGTATAATTGGAGGGAACGTATGGCTTACGCAAAGCGTGCCTCCTTTCTCAAAGGTGTATTATGAAAATACAGAAATTGCCACCCCCTGAACCAGCATTGCCATATGTACCGGATTGAACACTTTGCCCATACTGCCGATATCCGGGTCCGCATTGAAGGGGATAGCCTGCCGGAACTCTTTCTTGCCGGCTTGTTTGCCATGAACGAGATACTTCAACCGGATGCTTGTGCCCAAACCCTCCCAAACCCTCCCGTACAACACCAGATATGGTTACATTCTCCCGACCCGACCGCTCTGCTCATAGATTTTCTCTCCGAAGCACTGACCGCTTGCTTATCTGAAAAGTGCATTTTCTGCGAATGGATCGTTTCAACAATTGATGATACAAGCCTTCATGCCACCTTGCTGGGCAGGCCGGTTGCAGGATTTGACGACGATATTAAGGCCGTGACTTACCACGAAGCCGAAGTGATCCGGAATGCCTCGGGAAATTGGGAGACTTTTGTTGTGTTCGATATATGATCAGGATTTGACCCGCTCAAAAACCTTAAAACAGTAAGCGTACTCGTTTTTCTCGTCGGGCTGGTGGGGAGAGGAGGAAATCAATTTCCATTCCTTCCAATCCGGTTCAGGGAAGAAAGTGTCCCCCTCCACCCGCAGTTCCACCTCGGTGAGGTACAGCCGGTCCCAATACGCCATACTTTGCCGGTAGATTTCTCCTCCTCCAATGATAAAAGCTTCGGTATCCCCGTTGTCATAGGCGATTTCCAAAGCCTGCTCCACAGTATGGGCAACCAAGCATCCGGTGGCAGCAAAATAGGCATCCCGCGTGACGACGATATTGGTTCGGTGGGGCAAAGGGCGACCTATGGATTGAAAACTGCGCCTGCCCATGATGATGTGGTGTCCGAGCGTAGTCTTTTTAAAGTATTGGAGATCAGCCGGCAGGTACCACGGGATCCCGTTATCCCTGCCGATGACCATCCCTTCTGCAACCGCCGCAATAGCGGCAACCAGCATTTCCACCTGTGTTGATTCCTTTTCCATCGGTGCAAATATGCGAAAAAGCCGGTTGCCCCAACCATGATTTCAGCTATACCCGAACCGAGGCATCCATAGAGGGATCGGTTCACCGAAGGAGGGATAAATAAAAAACAAAAAATTTTAAACAAAAAACTTGTTTTTAAACTTTTTGTGTTATAAATTTGTCTCGCAGTTTAAAATACAATCCACGTGTAAAAAATACTGTCATGAATGCAAACTTTTCCAACAAAGATTACCGCTCCGGCCGGCATGAAGGCTACCAGCCCAACCGGAGAGCAGGTGCGCCCCGCAGGGATTTTGACGATCCCGGGCAGGAAGAAATCAATCTCGGCAGGGCCTTTCGAAGCTTTTGGGCAGGAATTAAAATGATATGGACTGCACTCAAGTTTCGCCTCTACAAGCTCAACGGCGGCTCAGGCAAAGGTGGATTCCGGATACCCTGGCTGAAAGCAGGCCTGGTTTGCCTGGTCGTTTTCATGGTAACTCAAAAAGACATACGGTTCTCCATCAACCTCAAAGCGCCGCTTGCTTCGGATCGTCCTATTGGCGAAAAAGCAGCTGCCCGTGCTACCGGCATGGACAAACTCAGCCTGGGCGACGCGCTGCCTTTCGGCACAGGTTCGAAGAAGGATGAGAAGGTAGCAAGGGTTGAAGACTTAGACCCCGCAGCGGTGGAAGCCTATATGCGCAGGTTCTCCAAAGTTGCGGTGGCTGAAATGCGCAAGTTCGGCATACCGGCTTCCATCAAACTGGCTCAGGGCATACTTGAGACCAAGGCCGGAGTCGGGGTGAATCCCGATGAAAACAATCATTTCGGCGCTCCACTTGCCGGCGAATCTTACGTGAGTGCATGGGAGAATTGGCGGGCCCACAGCCTTTTCCTGAAAAGGGAATACGCCGATCTGTTCGACAACGCCTTCGGGTATAAACAATGGGCGAAAGGGCTGGCCCAAAGAGGGTATAGCCCCGACCGGAAATACGCAGACAAATTAATCTCCGTGATTGAAAAGTACCAATTGAATCTTTATGACGAATGATCCATGCAGGGCTCACTTGAGTTTGCCTGGTCTTTCCAATAAAAACACCACTAAAAAACCAATGACCATAAGTGCAATGCACCCAAACAGCATTGGCTCTCCCTCATACTGGGAGGGCCAAATGCTTTTTTCAAGGACAGGCACTTGATTCCCATGACTGTCTGTACGCCAGGCCACGGCTTCGCGCCATGGCCATATCTTGTTGAGAGATCCTACCATAAACCCGGTAAGGGCAGCCATGGTCGGGTTGTGGTAGTGTTTGAAGGTCCAGGTCAGAACCCTCGAAAAGGTAGCCAGCCCCAATAAACAACCAAGTGCAAAAACGCCCACAATTGCAAGGCTCCCGGCATCAAAGGTAGTAAGTGCCAGTTTCAGTGAGGGTATGATCACCGAATACATTCCAAGTAAAACCAGGATAAAGCTCCCGGATACCCCGGGAAGCATCAGGGCTGAAATGGCAACCACCCCGCAAATGAAAACGAACCAAAGTGCGTCGATTCCCTGTGTAGGCGATGCGATGGTGTAATAAAATGCAAGCGCAGCCGATCCGAGCAAAAAGAGCACTTCAACCAGGCGCCAGGTTCCTACCTTCCTTCCCACGTAGATGGCCGAAGCAATGATGAGTCCGAAGAAAAAGGCCCAGAGCAATTGGGGATAGTGGTGGAGTAAATGAGTGATCCCGAATACCCCCGCGATCACTCCTGCCGCCATGCCGGCAAAAAGGGTCAAAAGGAAGCTTCCGTTGATCCGCTTCCAGGCAGCCTTGAATCCTCCCTCGCGCAGGGCTTCAAAAACAGCAGGCCCCAGGATCGCTTTGATGCTCAGGAGCAATTGCTCGTAGATGCCGGTGATAAATGCAATGGTTCCGCCGGAAACGCCGGGAATTACCTCTGCAATACCCATGGCCATACCTTTTAAGGCTAGGTTGATCCGCGCTTTGCGGTCGGTGGTGTTGGGTTCCAATTAATCGTAATTTTCAGCCATGCGACGGCGTCGTAACCGTGCATTGCGTTGGTGAAAAAAAATACCGGCCAATATGGCCAGCAGTACCGGGAACAAAACATTGGCCCATTTGATGAATTGGCGTTTGTTATGTGTTTCTTCGAGCAGGAATTCCGCCTTCATAGGGCGGGATTTCACCGATTTGGTGCGCAGGCTCATCAGGCCTGAATCGTCGCTCAGCCAGTCCACGCTATTCACCAGGAGATGTACGTTATTCTCCGTCATGGCGCGTCCTTGCTGGCCTGAAACGGGGAAGTCTCCGTCTCCGAATACAATCATACGGGTGGATTTCCCTCCAGCCAAAGGCCCGCTTAGTACCCCGCCCAAAATGATATTGCTCAGTGGAAAGTCGGTCTCCAGCCACTTTTTGTCCTGGATTTGCAAAACCAGGGGAGCAGCCTGAATGCCGCTCTTGGAGGAGCTGAAAAGCAAGGGGGCGAACTGCACTCCCGGAGCGGTGGCGCCCAAAAACCTGACCGGGCTTACATATGGAAGCAGCACATTGTCCAATCCTTTCGTGACCGGGTGATCGGCGAAACTGTTCACTAAGGGAAGGTAGGGAAATTTTACCTGGGTATTGATCTGTATCATGCCCAGGTATTGAGGCACATTCACATTGCCGCATTGCACATCCACTACAAGAGCCGTATCGACTTCAATGCCCTTGTTGCGCAACCAGGATTCCAGCCCTGTATCGTTTTTCGTCGCCGATGCGGATTGCATATCTATTTCCACCCTGTTCACACCAACTACCAATTGCCCGCCATTGTACAGGAATGCATCCAGTGCCTCAAAATGCTCAGGCGCTACAGGAGCCTTCGGAGCCAGCCAAACCGCAGTTTTAATGGTATCAGGGATGGAGGGAGTTGTATTGAGGTCTAAGGGCACCACGTTGTAAAAGGCCCCGAGGCTTTGTATAACTTGCGACAATTCATTGAGGTTAGGTCCCCCGTATCCCTGCAAAAATGCGATTGCCGGCTTGTTGGCAATGCTGAGCTTTTTAATAGAAGAGGACAAATTGTATTCCATAGATACGCCCGGCTCCACAAAAGGGATGACCTCGGTAGCGCTCCCCATTCTGACAGCAGCGCCGAGGAATGCCTGTTGTTGCTTGACCTGGTCTTTTTCGCGTACGTTAATGGTAAGAGGCTGGATGCCGAGCTGAGCTGCTTCCTGCTTCTGTTCGTCATTGTCCGGGCTGATGAATTTAAAATCCAACCTGCCTTTCGATACAGCGGCATATTCCACCAGCAGGTCCTGGAAATCGCGTTTTACCTTGCCGATATCTGGTGGCAGCCCGCCGGAAAAGTAGGCCGTTACCGTTACTTGGTCCTTAAGGTTCCTGAGAATTTCTCTGGTAGCCTTATCAAGTGTGTATTGTTTGCCTTGAGTGAAGTCTAAGCGAAGCAGGAAAGGTTGCACCAACACATTGGCCGCAATGACGATGCCCAATATCAAAAGGATAGATACCGGTTTTTTCATGTCGCCTCGGGATTATTTGCGTTTGGAGAGATTGATAGAAGTAAGGTAAAGCCCCAGAAATGCCAGGGAAACAAAATATACTGCATCCTTTAAATCCAGCACGCCGCGGGAGATGGAATCAAGGTGCTTGTTCATGCTGAGGTAGTAAAATAACTCGCCGGCCCAGCCGGGGCTGAAGGCGCCGATGACTTCAAAGAGCAACTGGAAGAAAATACCGATGAACAAAGCCGCCAGCAAGGCCACGATCTGGTTGTCTGTAAAAGAACCGGCGAATAACCCGATGGCAATGTACGCGGCGCTCATCAACATCAGGCCGAGGTATCCAAACAAGGTTGCCGCATGGTCCACATCGCCTATCCAGGCGGCGGTGAAATAGTACGGAAGTGTCAACGCCAGCGCCAAGCCCACCATGATCCAACAGGAGAGGAATTTTCCGGCCACAACCTGCCGATCGGCCAGGGGCTTTGTAAGAAGAAGTTCAATCGTCCCGGCTCTGCGTTCCTCCGGGATCATCCGCATGGTGAGCGCCGGAATGAAAAAGAAAAGCGTCCAGCGGGCGACGTTAAAAAACACGCCGAGGTCAGCCTGCTGAATGGCAAAAATATTCGAAGCCTGACTGAGCCAGGTAAACCACCCCGTAAATAAAAGAAAACCTACCACCATCATATAGGCGATGAGGGAATCGAAGTTGAATCGAAGTTCTTTTTGTGCAATGATCCAGGCTTGGTTCATCTCGCTGTTGCTACATTTTGGTCTCACAAATCAGAGGCGCAAAATAAAAGCATTAAGGCGACATAACAAACCCCTGCTGCCGGGAAAATACCCCACAAAAAGTCCTATTGCAACCTTACCCTGACCCCGGTGAACAACGAAAGGGTATGCAGCCGCTCATAATCGGGGCCGAGGCCTTTAGAGAAATAAAAAACAGAGTGATGGTAAGTTGGCTGCACATAGAAACCCCAACCGGAGACGAATCTCCTTTCAAACCCAAAGGAGCCATTTGCTGTAACGAAACTGTTGGAGGTAAATGCTCCGCCCTGGAGCCAGCCGCCATCCAGGTTCTTAAAACTGAGATCCGTGGACTTGAGAACGCCGGGGCCGTCGGGGGCAGAAGGCGAAGGATTGAAAGTTCCATTGCGGAATGCCGACTGATCCGCCACGGCATAGTTGGATTCAAGCACAACCTGTAAAGACGCACCTGCTCCGGCATATACCCTCCAGCCATTGCGGCGGTACAGATCATATCGCAAATTGACCGGCACTGCGGCAATATTCATTTCAATATCTTTCAGCCCTTCACCGTAATACCCCTCTTGTACGCTGCCTATTACGTACACCACAGGCCGGGCGCTGTATTGTTTAGCCGTGTAGAGCAGGCCTGCCTCCACCTCGAGGCGCTTCAGGCCGATGGCAAAGGCGGCGCCCCCGCTGTACCCCATTTGCAAGCGGTTGTAGGCGGGAATCTGGACAGGGGTGCGATCGAAATCCGATCTGGCCCCGGCTTCGTATGCAGGAGTGTATATGCGGTTGAGGTCGGTGCTTCCAAACATGCTCAAGCTGAGTTGTGGCCTCGCACGTAATCTAATTATTTTACCCGGCGCCGTATGAGCCGGAGCCCGGGAAGATTTCACGCGCCGGGGAAGCAACATAAGCTGCTCCTCCTCATTTAACGGAGCAAGAGGTACGGCAAGCTCCTCTTTTGCTTTGGGAGCGATCAATTCGCCGGGTTGCTGCACGGGCAGGTTATTTACGCCAAGGTGGTCAGAGGGCTTTCGGTAAGCATCCGGAAGCGGAACACCATCAGCGCCTGAAACGGTCAATTCTGGAACAGGCTCTTCGGCCGGAGCTACTTCAGCGGCAATGATTGCAGGTAACGCAGAAGGGAGCGGAGTATTGACTAAGGGGTCAACCCGTTCCGGGGCTTGCCGGCCGGAATGGAAAGCGTCTGCATACGATCCACGCGAATTCACATTGAAGTCCCGGTCGAAAACGATGAGAAAAAGCAACAATGCCGCTAATTCAAGTATTTTGGAAGCGAGTACGTTTCTTTCCCGCTGGTAAATATGATCCAAGTGAACCAGTAAAGAGGACCAGTTTTGCGACAGCCCAGCTTCGTTGTACCGGGGGGCTTTGCTGCGGACCACGCGATCAAAAAATGCTGCGTCTTCCTCCGCGGAGAGCTTGTCCTGCTCAAGTAATTCCTGGAAACGCTCCCATTCGCCCTCGCCGGGAGCGGGAGCGACCTGGTTCAACTTATTCCGAATTAAGTCGTCAAATGAACTACCTTTCCTCATCGTAACCAAACTTTCCGGACGTTAAAATTTCTTTGAGTTTGACGCGCGCTTTCACCAGATTTGAGCGGGAGGTACTTTCGGTTATTGAAAGCATATCGCCGATCTCTCTGTGTGAATATCCCTCGATCACATACAAATTGAACACTGCCCGGTAAACCGGGGTCAATTGTTGTATGGCCTCCAGTATCTGTTTTTCGGAGCACCGGCTTATCGCATCCGCTTCGCCCGTGCTCAGGTCAAATGCGGCATCCAGGTCCTCGGTGCGGCGGCGAATGTTTTTGCGATAAAAATCTATCGCTGTATTCACCATAATGCGCCTGACCCATGCAGGCAAAGAGGTATCCGGCTGATATTTGCCGATGTTGCGGAATACCTTGATGAACCCTTCATGCAGGATGTCGAGCGCGTCATCGTCATTGCCGGCATATCGAAGACACAGCGCCATCATAGGCCCATAAAACTCCTCATAGAGCAATTTTTGCGCCCAGGGTTCGCGCCGGGCACAGGCCTTGATGAAATCGAGCTCCTGATAGCCGATTGGTAGTGATAGCTCCATCAGCAAAAAAAGTTTGAATCAAAGGTAGCGCAAAACCCTGATTCCTGCAAGCCGTACTTCAAATTCGACAATTTCGAACCTTGATGCAGATAGCCGCTCCTCGCTCATAAAACGCAAGGAAAACGAATGAAATAGCCAAAATGCTGCTTGCCTGCATTGGGGCAAATTTCAGGCACTACGGCCTGGAGCCTGCATCACTTCAGCGATTTCGCCGGCGCCTTGCGCTTGATCTCTTCTTCTTTTTCCATGCCGTTTTTGTAAAAATCGGGTGGAAAGCCGTTGAACTGCCGCCACAACTCGTACCACAGGGGCACGTTATTGAGCAGTGCGATTCCCTGGGCGCCCGAGCCGGGGCGCAGTTCCACCGGCCATGGCTTGTCGCTCTTTTCCGGCGCAACCAAGATGCGATACCGGCCGCTGTCGCTGATCATATTGTCAATAGCTACCACATTGCCGCTGTAGGTGCCGAATGATTGCGCCGGCCAACCGCTGAAGATGAAGGCGGGCCAGCCGTCGAAAATAAAGCGCACTTTCTGCCCGAAATGGATCAGCGGCAAGTCCATGGGATTGATGTACAACTCCACGGCTAACTGGTAATCTGCCGGAACAATACTCACGATGGGGTCGCCCTCTTTCACGGTTTCGCCGATGCCGGGCTTAATGGCCTTGGTGATGTAGCAGTCCTGTGGGGCGAGGATGTAGTAAAAGCTGCTGCGCCGGCGATAGTTGGCCGACTCGATACGCAGTTTGTTTACGCCGGCCTCGGCATCAAACAGGGCAGAAAAGGTGCTGAATCGCTCCGATTCGGCCTTGGCTATTTTCTGGTTGTACTCGTATTGCACGCTGCTGAGGTCGAGTTGGGCAATGGTGAAGTCATTACGGCTCACGTCGAGTTGGTTCCGGGCAGCGATCATTTTGGCTTCTGTCTCCTGCAGTTTTACCCTGCGGTCTTCCACTTTGGTGCGCGGTTCCAGCCCCTGTTCAAAGAGCCGCTGCGTTCGCTGGTACTGAATGCGCGCTACGGAGTCTTGGATGACAGCCTGGATGAAGTCGGCACTGTCGGCGGCAATTTTGAAGCGTGCCTGGTCTATTTTGTTTCGCAGTTGGCGTTGTTTGAATTCCAGTTCGCTGCGCATGGCGGCAACCTGTTGTTCCAAGGCTTCCGCTTTGTCGGCATAAGCGCGAATGGAACCTTCCTTGGCGCTCACCTGCAGATCGGTGCGCTCTACGAGCCGGGGATCGAAATATTCAAATTTGATCTCGGAAATGAACACAATGGTGTCGCCCTTTTTTACCAATTGACCCTCCTGCACGTACCATTTTTCTATGCGGCCGGCGATGGCCGAAGGAATGAACTGCGGACGCTGCTCCGGCCTGAGCGTAGTGATTTGCCCTTTGGACTGGATGTTCTGCGTCCAGGGCAAGAAGAGAAAAATGATAAATATGCCGAATGCCGTGAGCAGCCAGCGGGTAAATAACTTATGGCTGTCGGCTAAGTTCATTTTCCCAAAAGCGCCGTACCGGTCGCTATCTACATTGGAGATGATCGAGTTCTCTGAAATATTGAGCATGGCGCGTTTTTGAAGTGATCACTTATTATCCGGGTCGTTTAACAGATCGAGATCGGAAACTTTGAAAATTTTATCATAATGCGGACCCCGCCTTATTTGGTCGAAAGTGCCGGTCTCAATAATGCTCCCTTCTTTCATCACCACCACTTTATCGCAGCGGGCTGCTATTACAGGGTCATTGGACACAGCTACGAGGGTCCAGGGGTTGGCTTTGTCAGTGAGGAACTTGGCAATGGCAATGCGGTCGTTCTGATCTAAGCTGCGCAGAAAAGGCTCCATGGCCAATAGCCGGGGCCGGGTAGCGATGGCACGCGCCAGGATGATCTTGGTGCGCGCGCCCTGGGCGATATTGGATCCCTCGCTTGCCAGCATGGTGTTATACCCTTGCGGCAAAAGACTTACGTAGCCATCGAGGCGCATTTCGCCGGCAGCCCGGAGCGCATCCTCCACGCTGACACTCCTGTGCCCCATGGTGATATTTTCAAGGATAGTGCCGCGAAATATACCCTCCTGGGTGCAGTAGTCTCCTATAAACTCTCGCAAGCTATTCATATTCAAGCTCTTGAATGGAAATCCATTGTAAGCAACAATACCTTTGAAATCGCTGTACAGGCCGGAGATGATCTGAACGAGGGTAGATTTTCCGGCGCCTTTGTAACCTGCAATGCAAAGGCGTTCGCCCGGCGCTATGTCCAGATGGATATTTTCCAAAGCGGCTTTGGAGTTGCCCTCGTAAGTAAAGCCCAAGCCGTTTATCTTGACGCTCAGCCCCCGGCCTTTGTCGATTTCAGAAAAACAAATACCCTCATCGGTTTCGATGGCCAGGTCGGTGACGAATCCGAGTTTCTCCAAGCCGGTAAGCACGTCGTAGATGGTCTCCATGCTCATGATCATCTTGTCCACGGATGCGATGGTGAGCAATACTACGATCTCCGCAGCCACGAATTGCCCGATATTGATCTGGTTTTCGATGACTAAGTATGCTCCGAGCAGCAGAAAAACGGCGGTAATGACTGTTTTCAGCACTACGAAAGCCTTATACTGGTACAATAATATCCCGAAGTGCGATTTGCGGAAATCGAGGTATTTGCTCACTATGGCATCCAGCTTTTTGAGGTGAAAATCGGTATCGCCGGCCAGCTTGAAAGTAGTCATGGCGCGAGCGATCTCTTCAAGCCAGTATGCCGTCTCGTATTTGTATTTGGAAACCTTCAGGTCGGTAGCTAATCCCGGCGGTCCGGTTAAGCGGAAAATGAAATACAGAAAGATCAGCAGGCCCACGCCGAAAAATGCAAAAAACGGGTGGTAAAAGGAGATGAGCAGCAGCCCGAAAAAGATTTGCAATGCAGCGGTGGAAAGGTCTAAAATAATTTTAGGGATGCCTTTTTGCAGCGTGAGCGTATCGAAAAACCGGTTCATCAGTTCCGGCGGGTAGTATTGTGAAAGCAGTTCCATGCGAAAGCGCGGTATCCGGTAGGCGATATCGAAGGCCGATCGTGTATAGATGCGGCGTTGGATGGTTTCCATCACGGTGATCTGCATAATGCGAAGAACGCCGGCAAGTGCTGTTGCCGCGGTTACAGCCGCAACCAGCAGGATGAGAGATGCCGACACAGCTCCGCCGGCTATGAGGCCGATGACAGCTTGAATACCGAGCGGCAGGCTGAGTGTGATGAGGCCTTCAAATACAGCGTACACATAGATGTAGCCGATGTCTTTCCTGTCTAATTGCAACAGCCTGAAAAAGCGTTTGACTGAACTGAGCGTGTTTGTCTCTGCCATGGTTTCCTGAATCGAATCTACACAAAAAAGTGGATTGCAAATCTACACAGATCGCAATCCACCTCAAAACAATTACCCTTCGCCTTAATTAATTAGTTTCTTGCCCCGGTGCTGCGGGCCGGCGTCGCCGGGGGCGTTTCTGTATCCACATTCATCATCACGGGCGAATTCCCGTCGGTAATGATGACTTTAGCATTGGGCGACTTAGCCAGTTCAAGGAATGCTTCAATGGATTTGAACTGAATCAGGATGGGAGTAAGGCCCTCTGCAATGATATTCTGGGCATCGCGTACACCCTCTGCCTCAATGCGCTTGCGTTCAGCCTCGCGGCGCGCTTCCTGGAGCACGAACTCCATGCGCTGCGCTGCCTGTTCGGCTTCCAATTTTTCTTCGATAGCGCGGGAGAGGCTGCGGGGCAACACAATACTCTTGAGCAATACTGCCTCTATGATTATGCCTTTGTCGTCCAACAATTTCATCATTTGCTCTCGAATGGCGTGTTCGATGGTGGCGCGTTCGCCGGTGTGCATGTCTTTGGCGTCAAAACGGGATGTCACGTCAGCAACTGCTGAACGGAAAACCGGTAGAATGACGTTGCGTTCGTAGAAACGGCCTATGTTGCTCAAGAGGTCGGGCGCTTTCCTCGGCACGATGTTGTACAGGATAGAAACCTCCGACTGGATGGTAAGCCCCTCACGGGAAGGGATGTTGACCGCCACTTCAATGTTGTTGGTTTGGACGGGCACGCGAATAATGGTAGTAATGAAGGGATTATACACCCGGAGGCCTTCTGTAAAAGGCTGGTCTTTGAATTTGCCGAGTGTGCGTTTTACACCTACTTCCCCTTGTCGAACCACTGTACAAGATGGCAGCAGCAGCCCCGCAAAGAGGGCTATCAGGGCCATGATCTTCAGGTTATTCATACACTTTGATTTTATTGATTTAGAAATGAATTGTATCTCTGATCCCGGATTTGTGAACCGGCCCGGACTGCCTCGGAAGCTCCTTAGACCGCACCCCGGAATCGCGGTAAGGGGGCGCAGGGTGCTTGGCCGCATGGCGCCGGCGCTCATTCCCTGCCTCTTCCCGGGGTTCGGCAACCTGGTATGTATCTTCCGGCGTGGGTTCGACCCCCAATATGCGCATTGCATAAAAATCGAGCAATTTTTCTACCTGCTCGAGCGTATCAGGCCCCGACTTCACCTCTGTAAGCCTCGGCAGGTGCTCAGAGAAGTAGATGTGGTTATTGGCCATCTCCAGCAGGTTGGTAGCCAAAGCCCGGGGATATGGGAATTCCGGGTTAAGCTCCTGGATAATCTGAGAAAGCTGGCCAGATAAAGACTTGTAAGCCAGAAAGAACCCCTCCCTGTTTTGCTCATCGACCTCCTTGCTATGGTATGCTTTAATGCCTTCTACCATCACAATGCGGTGCAGGATGTCCTCATCGATGAATTCCACGCGGGTATTGCGTTTCGCCGTATCAACAATGGCTTTAATGGCCCGCCGGAGCTTTTCCACCGGAGACTCGATGTTTTGGGTGGCATAATCAATATGGACTTTCATCCACTCCCAGTACCAATTGGTAAGGTAAAGTAGCAGCATGTACTTGCTGCCGAAGTACCGGTAAACAGTAGCTTCAGTGGATTCGATACGCTCGGCCAGCCTTTTAAAGGTGAATCGTTCAAGGCCGATCTCGTCCAACAGCAATACGCTGTGTTTGAGGATTCGACGCCCAATCTCCGAGCGTTGCGGGTCCTTCTGGTACAACTTCTCGTTTATGGACAGTTCAATGGAGAATGTTGTCATGGTTGACACAGATTTTTGCTTCTAATAATGATGTCGTTTGTTGGAGTTATTCAGGGTGGTCAATCCAGCAGATCGGCAATAGCGGCATCCTTATACAAGCGCCGCACCGCTTCCTGCAATTTTTTCCGGGCAAAGAATATGCGGCTCTTCACCGTGCCGAGCGGTATATCAAGTTCCGTTGCGATTTCTTCGTATTTGAAGCCTTGGTAGTGCATGAGAAAGGGAATGCGCAACCAGTCCTCCAGTTTTTCCACGGCGGCATACAGTTCATTGAAAGTAAGGGCCGAGGGAGCGGCGTTATTAATAGTTTCCGCGCCGCTGTTGAGCAGGAAATTGTTGTCTGTGTGATCGCTGAGGGTCTGGCGGCGTTTGCGCTGCCGGTAGTGGTTGATGAAGGTGTTGCGCATGATGGTCATCAGCCATGCCCGCAGGTTGGTCTGGGGCTGGTACATGCCTCGATATTTAAAAGCTTTGTAAGCAGTTTCCTGCATCAAATCTTCCGCTTCGCATTCGTTTTTGGTGAGCCGCAAGGCGAAATTTTGGAGCAATCCTTCAAACTGGCTGTAATGATGAGTGAATTCAAGGTGAGACATGGACAATTTTGTTTTATGATGGTTTAATGTCGCAAAGGTAAACACCATTCAATAGTTTTACTATCTTTTTTTCAAGAAAAACAATCTTTTTTTAAAGTGGTTTACACTTTTCTCCATGAAGCGCCATTTTTTTTTGCAATCCGGAAAATGGGGAGGGCGATGCATTAATATTTACAGGCTGGTTCCAGCGCCGGAGGCAGGATGGCGTAAAACAACCCGCATAATTAATTCGTTTCATTGCGGTAATAAGGCAGTATCACCGCGTTATGGACAAGAGATACATTTTGGCAGTAATAGGCTTGATGAGCGCAGCCGTCTTCGGCGTGGTGTGGCTGCAAATGGATTTGATCCAAACTGCTATCAAGGAAAACGAGGTCAAGTTCGACAAGGAGGTGTTTGACGCTCTTAATTCCGTGGTCTTGCGAATGGAGAAAGAAGAAGAGCTTGAAATCCTCAATTATTCCTATAACGGGTTCGTGGCGAGTTATTACAATTTAGGCGAAGAAACCACCGATGCAGGAGCATCATTCAATGCCCCGCCTGCTGCCAAAAAGGCCTTGCCCCAGGCCAATATTTCGCCTACGGAACGACTCCTGGCCCAGCTCCGTGAAGATGTATTCAACGAGCAATGCGACTGTGCCAAATGCGTGGCGGAGCGCAGCGAAAAATATCGATCCTGGCTCACTTTTATGAAGCAACAAGGCGGGCAGCGCCTTCCTTTGGCCGAGCGAATAAAAAAGGAAAGGCTCCGCGATATCCTCCGCCAGGAGTTGGCCAACCGGGGCATCAATATTGCCTATAGCTACGGCCTGCTCTCAACGGCAAGCAACGGCTTTGTCATTATTGACGATCGCTATGTAGTCGAGTCGGCCGAGCCGAGGGAAAGCCTTCCGGGTTACACCAACATACACAACTCCAAATACCGGGTACACCTCTTCCCCGATGAAACGCCCGCTCCCGGCTTGCTGATGGTGCATTTCCCCGCCCGCTCCGGCTTCGTGGGCCGAAGTGTTTGGCCCAACTTGGTGGGTGCGCTTGTTTTTACGGGAATTATCATGTTTTGCTTCGGCTACACCATATATGTCATCTTCACTCAGAAGAAGCTCTCGGAGATGAAGAATGACTTCATCAACAACATGACCCACGAGTTTAAAACGCCTATTGCTACCATTTCCTTGGCAGCCGATTCCATCAGCAGCCCCATGATCAGCGGGGATGGCGATAAAGTCAGGCGGTTCGCCAATATAATAAAACAGGAAAATAAGCGTATGAATAGTCAGGTTGAGAAAGTTTTGCAAATGGCGCTTATCGACCGGCGCGAATTCTCTCTCAACCTTGGCGAGGTGAACCTCCACGAAATCATCCAACAGGCGCTGAACAACTTCAGCATCCGGGTGGAACAACGGGAAGGCGCCATTGAGGGCAGGATGGAGGCAAGCAATCCAGTCATTTACGGCGATGTGACGCACATTTCCAATATCGTCAACAACCTGCTGGACAATGCCGAAAAGTACTCGCCGGAAAGCCCCCGGATAACGGTATGGACCCGCGATGCCAGGGGCGGCGTGGAGATAACGGTGCAGGATAGAGGAATGGGTATGAGCAAAGAAGCCCGCAAGCACATCTTCGACAAGTTCTATCGCGTTCACACCGGAAACGTCCACGATGTGAAAGGCTTCGGCCTCGGGCTTAGTTACGTAAAAGCCATTATGGATGCCCACAAAGGCGCTATTGATGTGAAAAGCGAGTTGGGAAAGGGCAGTAGTTTTACCTTGTTCTTCCCCAAACTGGTGGAACCAAAAACCAAAATGCCGGCAAACGAATTTAATCCTTGAAAAAACGGAACCAATGACAAACAACAGGATACTCCTGGTAGAAGACGATCAAAATTTCGGAGACGTGCTGCGCTCCTACTTGGAAATGCACGGCTACGATGTCCGCCTGGCTACCGATGGACTGCAGGGCGCCGAGTTGTTCAAAAAGGGCAAATACGATCTTTGCATCCTCGACGTGATGA
Source organism: uncultured Saprospiraceae bacterium (assembly GCA_964577215.1). Lineage (GTDB taxonomy): Bacteria > Bacteroidota > Bacteroidia > Chitinophagales > Saprospiraceae > UBA2329. Next base: position 24,946 of record CAZNYK010000008.1, on the reverse strand, counting down.
TGCCCAAAAAAGATGGTTTCACCCTCGGCCGGGAGATCAGGGAAAAAGACGCCGAAATGCCCATTATTTTCCTCACGGCCAAAACCATGAAAGACGATGTGCTCACCGGCTTCAAAATCGGCGCAGATGACTATATCACCAAACCTTTCAATTCTGAGGAACTGCTCTATCGCATCCAGGCTATCCTGAAGCGCTCGCAACCCAAAGCCGACGGCCGCGACGACATCAAGGAATTCCACATCGGCAAGTATCATTTCAACTATCCCCTCCGCATTTTATCCTTCAATACCGGCGGCGCCGGCGAGGAAAAGTTCAAACTCTCGCCCAAAGAAGCCCAACTGCTGCGCATGTTCGCGCTCAATATGAACGATATCCTTCCCCGCTCTGCTGCGCTTATGGAAATTTGGGGGCAGGATGACTATTTCACCGCCCGCAGTATGGACGTTTTCGTGACCAAACTTCGCAAATACCTCCGATTGGACGCAAATATTGAAATTGTGAATATTCACGGCAATGGATTTCAATTGTTGGTGAAAGCGCAAGAAAACAGCTAATATTTGTTTTTTTTATTGGATAGTTTTGTACATTTGCCCCACGCATGCGAAATTTGCGTGATCTCCTTTGAAATGCCTACTGCACTAAGATAGTTTTTGGGATTATGATTTCGGCCGGCCGGCTCTTAAAGACGACCGGCTTTTTTATTACCATGTATCGCCGCCTCCTCAAACCGCTTTTTTTCCTGCTTCCCCCGGAACGCGCACACGCCCTGGCGCTGACAATTTTTGAATTACTCCTCCATATTCCGGGTGTCGCGCCTTTGATGCGCAGGATTTTCCGCCCCCATTCAGGAAGTTGCATAAAAACCGTGGCCGGGATTGAATTTCCCAATCCTGTAGGTTTAGCTGCCGGGTTCGACAAAAACGGCCGGCATATCCGGGCCATGGCCGCCCTCGGCTTCGGATTCATCGAGGTGGGTACCGTTACGCCGAGGCCGCAGGCCGGAAATCCGCGTCCCCGCCTGTTTCGTTTGCCTGCCGATGAGGCGCTCATCAACCGCATGGGGTTTAACAACGCCGGCCTGGATGTTTTGGTGGAACGGCTCCGTCAACCGCGGCCCGAGGGCGTTGTCATTGGCGGCAACATCGGCAAAAATAAAGACACCCCCAATGAAAGAGCCGCCGAAGATTATTTAGCCTGTTTCCGGGCGCTTTTTCCCTGGGTGGATTACTTTGCTGTCAATGTCAGCTCCCCCAACACGCCCGATCTGCGCGAGCTTCAGGATAAAGAACCACTCACCCGGCTGCTGGCTGCGTTGCAAAGTCTCAACCGGGCGCAATTACATCCTAAGCCCCTCTTCCTGAAAATCGCCCCCGATCTTTCCGAAAGCCAATTGGACGACATCGCAGCCATTGCCAAAGAAACGGGGATCACCGGCATTATTGCTACCAACACAACCATATCGCGAAATGGATTGCGCACCGATATGTCAGTCATCGAACGCATCGGAGCCGGGGGGCTGAGCGGGCAACCTGTCCGCCGGCAATCTACCGCTATCATACGGTATCTTCGTTCGCAACTGCCCCCGCCTTTCGTCATAATAGGCGCAGGAGGCGTGAACGGCCCCGAATCAGCTAAGGAAAAATTAGAGGCAGGGGCAGACCTGGTGCAACTCTACACAGGTTTCATATACGAAGGGCCCGGCGTGGTGCGAAGGATCGTGAAAGGAATATATGCCCGGTGAAAAATGGTTTCAATTTTTTCGCTAACCATTTTTCGTCGGGAAAAAGCCCTGCAACACAGTCTCTCATTTTCCAGGGCCGACGAGTATCACATCATTGAGGCCGTATATCAGCCGGTTGACGTCGGTGGAGTTGAGTTCCAGTTTCCCCTTGATCGTTACGGGTTCGGCGGTATATTTGATCGGTTCTTTGGCATAGACCTCCATGACGGTTTCAGGGCCGGCTCCGCCGCAGAAAAAGCACATGTTGTAGGGGTATGCGGAAAAGACAAACTCCTTGTGGCTTTTGTATCCCTCTACCGGGATAATATAGCCCTTGACCGTGACGATCTTGCCTTCCATAGACAGAATTTCCGGGCTGAACACCGGCACGTCCACTTTGAAGCCGAGCATTTCGTCGTATTGCTTTTTAAAGGTGATCTTGCCCAGCGTCTTCCAAAGGTTTTCAGGCGATTGAGCCGACGAAGGCGCCGCAGCGGCCAGTAGGATTGCCAGGACGGCAAAAAAGATGGTCTTTTTCATTGGTTGCACTATTTTTACAGCCGTTATAAACGACATTTTCCTGTAAAAAGATGACAACAACACGTTAAAATCATTATTCACGACTATGAATTCTTTTCTGCAGTTCTTCGAAGACATGCC
>CAZNYK010000008.1:0-22466 GCA_964577215.1 uncultured Saprospiraceae bacterium | reverse complement strand
CATGCCAACATCCGGGTGCCCCTCTGGCTGGACAAGCCTCTAAGCTATGTATTCATCACCCCGAACATGCACAAATTCCATCATCACTTCGAGCGCCCATGGACGGACACCAACTTCGGCAATATCTTCTCTTTCTGGGATCGCCTGTTCGGCACTATGGTGTATGACGATCCGGGCAAAATACGGTACGGGCTGGATGTCCTTGACGACAAACTGGATGAAGACATAGCCTACCAGATGAAAATTCCTTTCGACAATACGATAAAGACCGACTACTGATCCACCGGCCGGAGCCAGTACACGCCGTAGGTCGGCAGCAACAATTGATTGTCGGGAAACCGGAGCGTCACATCCCGCAGAACGTCCTTGTATATTCCGCCCTGCCACTCCACCGGCAGGATGCCAATAGAAGCCGCCTGTGCGTAGCGGCTGAAATTGACTGCGAGCAGGAGGCGTTCGCCCTGGTATTCTCGTTCGCAGAAAAAAATATGGTCGTTGTCCGGTAGTATGATGCGATCTGTGGAGCGGCCGTGCAGCGCCGGCTGGAGGGCGCGCACCTGCGCAAAATGCGCGTGCATTTGAAACAGTTGGTGTTCTATACTGTCCTTTTGGCTGCGCAAAGCGGCTTTATCCCAGTTCATCGGTGGGCGATGTACCCAGCGGTTGTCGCCGGCGCGCTCAGGATCGAGCAGGTAGGAAAAATCGTTGAGTTGCCCGATCTCGTCGCCGGAATAGATGAGCGGAATACCCCGCATGAAGAAGATGACCCCGTTGAGCAGTTCCATGCGTTTCAGTGCGCTTTGAATCTGCCGGGGTTCTGCCTCTACCCGGGCTTTTTGCAGGCCGGTGAGCGCAGCCGCAGTACCGGAAACACGGGCCTCCCCGGTGTTCCTGTCCCTTTGAAAGACATACCCTTCCGCATAGCTCCCCGGCAGCGCTCCGGTGTAAAAATCATTGCAAAAATTTCGGGTTGGGCGTCCTGCTTGCCCCACCGCAGCGGCATTTTCATCGGATATACCCCAGCCGATATCATCGTGGCAACGGATGTAGTTGAGCCAGGTTGCCTGTTGCGGGATAGGCGTCAGGTTCGACAGTGTAGTGCGCAGGAGGTGGGTGTTTTCGCAAGCCAAGGCGTGCCACAGGTGGTTCATCAGGGTGGCGTTGTAGCCAATTTCACACACCTTTCCTTCCAAACCGCCGGCGCCGAGGTACTTGATGATGTCGTCGGGGGCTACTATTGCTTCCGATTTGAACAAAACGCCCGGGGCGACCATGCGTACCAAAGCGCGGTAGGCGGCAAGCAAATGCACCGCTTCAGGCTGGTTTTGGCAATTGGTACCCATTTTTTTCCACAGGAAAGGCACGGCATCCAATCGCAGCACATCCACCCCGCAATTGGCTATAAATAGCATTTCGCCGAGCATGGCAGCGAAGAGCTCCGGGTTGCGGAAATTCAGGTCCCATTGAAAATCGTAAAAAGTAGTCCATACCCATTTTCCGATCTCCGGCTGAAAGGTAAAGTTGCCCGGTGCGAAATCGGGGAACACCTCCGGCAGGGTGCGCTCGTAGGCGTCGGGAAGCGCACGGTCGTCAAACATGAGGTAATAGGCCTGGTACCGGGTATCGCCACGGAGTGCTGCCTGTGCCCAGGCATGTTCGCGGGCGGTGTGGTTCATCACCATATCCACCACTAAGAGGATATCTTCCTTTTTCAGCAGCAACGCCAGGTGGCGCAGGTCGTCCGCAGAGCCGAGGCGGGCATCCACGTTGCGGTAGTCGGCCACGGCATAGCCGCCGTCGTTGGGTCCCGGCCTGGGTTGCAGCAAAGGCATGAGATGCAAATAGGTGACGCCCAATTCCTTGAGATAGGGAATGTGTTCTTCCAGCCCTTTGAGGTCGCCGCTGAAAAGATTGACGTAGAGCATCATACCGATATGACGGGGCGATTGGAACCAATCGGGCTGTTTGGCGCGCTGTTCGTCTGCACCGCGGAGCCTGAGCGGCCGGTCAGCGTATGCGCCGGCAACGATATTGAGGAGCATCTCTATTTCAACTGCGCCGGCTTCAGGATACAAAAGACTGTAGCTGCGCCAAAAGTCAGGCCAGTAATGCTCCACTCTTTTTTTCAGCGGGGCGGGAAAAGACGCTACATTCGGAACCATAACATCATCACCCGTTCATGGATGCGAGGAATTCTTCGTTGCTGTTGGTATGCTGCATATGTTTGAGCAGGAACTCCATGGCTTCGTCGGGTTTCATATCGGCGAGGTGGTTGCGCAGGATGAACATGCGCTGGAGCGTATCTCTGTCCAAAAGCAGATCGTCGCGGCGGGTACTCGACTTGGTGAGGTCCACCGCAGGATAGAGGCGCTTGTTGGCCAAAGAGCGGTCGAGCTGCAATTCCATGTTGCCGGTTCCCTTGAATTCCTCGAAGATCACGCCGTCCATTTTGGAGCCGGTGTCGATAAGCGCAGTAGCGAGGATGGTGAGCGAGCCGCCGCCCTCGATTTTGCGGGCTGCACCGAAGAACTTCTTGGGTTTTTGCAGCGCATTGGCTTCCACGCCGCCGGAGAGCACCTTGCCGCTGGCCGGCGCCACGGTATTGTAGGCGCGGGCGAGGCGGGTGATGGAATCGAGCAGGATGACCACATCGTGGCCGCACTCCACCAGGCGCTTGGCTTTTTCGAGCACCACGCCGGCCACGCGCACGTGGTTGTCGGCAGGTTCGTCAAAAGTAGAGGCCACCACTTCGGCATTTACGCTGCGCTTCATATCGGTCACTTCCTCGGGGCGCTCATCCACCAAGAGAACGATGAGGTAGCATTCCGGGTGGTTTTTGGCAATGGCGTTGGCAACGTCTTTGAGCAGGAAGGTTTTACCTGTTTTGGGTTGCGCCACGATAAGGCCGCGCTGCCCTTTGCCGATAGGCGTAAACAGGTCGATCATCCGGTTGCCGAAATCTTTGCCTGACGGGGAAGTCGTGAGCTTGAACTTTTCGTTCGGGAAGAGGGGCGTGAGGTAGTCGAAGGGTACGCGCTCCCGCACATCTACCGGGTCCAGGCCGTTGATCTTGGATACGCGCAGCAGTGCGAAGTACTTTTCCCCTTCTTTCGGCGGGCGGATGGCGCCGCGTACGGTATCGCCTGTGCGCAAGCCGAAAAGTTTGATCTGCGAAGGCGAAACGTAAATATCGTCGGGAGAAGTGAGGTAATTGTAATCGGAGGAGCGGAGGAATCCGTAGCCGTCCTGCATCATTTCGAGTACGCCCTGGCCTTCCACCACGCCGTCGAGTTCGATCTCAAACCTGGGACCTGCCGGGGCTTCCGGTTTTTCGGGCGCTTCGGCAACAGCGGGAGCCTGCACGGATGCGTCGGATTGCCTGGAGCTCTCCTCCTCGAAAAGTTCATCCGGTTCGGGCCGGCGGAATTTCGGCATATCAAACCGGGAAGAGCGCTCTTGGGCGGGTTGGGTGCGTTCCGGCGTTTTTTCTATCACTTTGCGCGCCCTGCGTTTGCGCCCGGCGTCGGAGGAGTCATCCATTGGATCGGAGAGCCTTTCTTCCAATTCGCGGGTGTAGCTGCGGCTGCGGCGCAAATAAACGTCGTCGTCTTCGCCACCGGGCAGTACGGCGGGAATATGGGTTGGGATCACCAACTCCTCGTCATCCTCTTGATCTACGTCCTCCACAGTATCAGGTTCCGGCTCATCGTCATTTACGGCGAGGGCTTGTTGATCCAGGATTTGATAGATTAGGTCTTGTTTGTTTAGCTTGCGGTAGCCCTTGATGCCGAGTTTATCGGCAATTTCCCGCAATTCGGGAACGAGCATGTCGCTCAATTGCGAAATTTCATACATATATGTCGGTCATTAATATTTGCAAACGAAGGAAATCGTTTTGCTTTTGAGTAAGGCTTTTATCCGGCGGCTTGAAGCGGGGATACAGCGAAAGTTATGAAAAATACGGTGAATAATAAGCGCTGAGGTACCGATTTGGCGATGAATGGTCGCTTGCGCTGCCGCAAAGATAACTACTTTTCCATCCACGTAGTATCTTTGCCCTGTAAAAATAACAAAAGTTTTAAACATTCCTCACCGGCCAACCCGGTGATAAAATTCCCGGCGCTATGCTTCAACTTCAATTCATACGTGAAAACAAAGAAAAGGTGTTAGAAGGTTTGCGGAAACGCAATTTTTCCGACGAACAACTCGGGATCGTTGAGCAAATCCTCCAATTGGATGAAAACCGGAAGTCCACTCAGTCTGAACTGGACGCCCTGCTTGCCGAACGCAACGCGCTCTCCAAAGACATTGGAGACCTCATGAAAGCGGGTCGCCGCGAAGAAGCAGAATCCATGAAAGCACGGGTGGCCGCCGCCAAAGAAAAAGCCGACGATCTGGGTGCGCAACTGGCAGATACCAAAACCCAATTGGACGAACTGCTCTACCAGGTGCCCAATATCCCGCACGACTCCGTTCCGCATGGCAAAACCGCCGAAGACAACGAGGTTTTTAAAGCCTGGTCGAAACCCATGCCACAATTGCCTGAAAACGCGCTTCCCCATTGGGAACTGGCAAAGAAGTACAATGTTTTCGACCTCGAACTCGGCGTAAAACTCACCGGCGCCGGCTTCCCGGTTTACCGGGGTAAGGGCGCCCGGCTGGAGCGCGCGCTCATCAATTTTTTCTTGGACAGAGCCACGGCCGCCGGGTACGAGGAAATCTTGCCGCCCCTGATGGTCAATGCCGATACCGCCCGGGCAACCGGGCAATTGCCCGACAAGGAGGCGCAGATGTACTATGTGGAGCGCGACGACCTGTATCTCATCCCGACGGCTGAAGTGCCCGTCACCAATATTTACCGGGATGTCATTCTCAACGAGAGCGATCTGCCGGTTAAAATGACAGGCTACACGCCTTGTTTTCGCCGGGAAGCAGGGTCATACGGCGCACATGTGCGCGGGTTGAACCGCGTGCATCAGTTTGACAAAGTGGAGATCGTGCGCCTGGAACACCCGGACCGCTCCTATGCAGCCCTGGAGGAAATGCTCGCTCATGTGTCCGGGCTCCTCGACGAACTGGAACTGCCCTACCGGATCCTTCGCCTGTGCGGCGGAGACATGGGCTTTACCTCAGCGCTCACTTTTGATTTTGAGGTGTATTCCGCCGCGCAGCAGCGCTGGCTGGAAGTCAGCTCCGTTTCCAACTTTGAAACTTTCCAAAGCAACCGAATGATGCTGCGATTCCGCGACGGCAAACAAAACCGGCTCCTGCATACCCTCAACGGCAGCGCCCTGGCCCTGGCCCGCATCGTGGCAGCCCTGCTGGAGAACAACCAAACTCAGGATGGAATTGTTATTCCGCAGGTATTGCAAGCCTACACCAGGTTTGAAAAAATTGATTAATGTCTAACCAAAAAACGATAACACAGCCATGATTTTCGATCCGACCTACATGATCATAGCCGGCCTCCTGTCGGTAGTGGGTTTTATCATCCAGCAAACGCTCAAAAGCAAATTCAACAAATACGGTCAAATTCCGCTGCGTTCCGGCATGAGCGGCGCCGAAGTGGCTGAGGCCATGCTGCGTCACTATGGCATAAGGGATGTGAAGGTGGTACCCGGGCAGGGTTATCTCACTGATCACTACAATCCCCTCACCAAAACCGTTAGCCTGAGCGAGCCGGTGTACCACGAGCACAGCATTGCCGCTGCGGCCGTTGCGGCTCACGAGTGCGGCCACGCTGTACAGCATGCGCAGTTGTACCCCATGCTCAACGTCCGCTCCGCGCTGGTTCCGGTGGTGCAGATTTCGGCATCCTTGCAGCAGTTCATCCTCATAGCTGCTTTTGTCACCATCAATACGATGCCCCAAATCATGCTGGCGGCCATCGTAGTATTCGGCATCACCGCGCTTTTCAGCATAGTGACGCTTCCTGTGGAGTTTGACGCCAGCCGCCGCGCATTGGCCTGGTTGGAAAACACCGGGGTGGCCAAAGGGGCTGAATATGACGGCGCTAAAGACGCGTTGAAATGGGCCGCAATGACTTATGTGTCTGCAGCGCTTTCCGCTTTGGTCATGTTGCTCTACCTGATCCTCCGGTATATGGGAGCGCGGCGCTGATACCAAAACAGGAGGGGACATTGCTTGATTCGCGAATGTTGCAGCTCTAAATTTATTATATTTGCCCGCGAAAAACAAATGCCGCTTATGCAGGAAGAAGTAAACAGATACGTAGAAGAAGCTCAGGGATTGATGGACAAAGCCATCGATCACCTTTCTCACGAGTTGATCAAGGTGCGCGCCGGCAAGGCATCCCCGGCAATGCTGGAGGGCTTGATGGTGCCGTACTACGGCTCTCCCACACCAATCGGGCAAGTGGCGAATGTGACCACAGGCGATGCACGCACCATCGTGATACAGCCCTGGGAAAAAAACATGCTCTCTCCTATTTCGCGCGCCATCATGGAGGCCAACCTCGGTTTTAACCCTCAGGACGATGGCCAGGTGGTGCGAATAAATGTACCCGCGCTGACGGAGGAACGTCGCAAAGACTTGGTAAAATTGGCCAAGCAATTAGGGGAAGATGCCAAAATAGGTATTCGCAACGCGCGACGCGACGCCCTTGAACACATTAAAAAGGCGATCAAAGCAGGATACCCGGAAGATTCGGGCCACGACAAGGAAAAAACCGTCCAGGCCCTTACCGACAAGTACATACAGCAGGTGGACCATCTCATAGAGATGAAGGAAAAAGATATTATGACGGTGTGAAAGCCATTCCGGCTCAGGAAGCCGGTTGGTAGAGCAGCTCGTAATATTCCGCGAGCATGCGCTTGACGGCAAAGTTGTCCTTGGTGCTCAGTATGCTTTGCCGCATCATTTCCACCCATTTCTCCCGGTTGCCGTAATAAGTGGGAACCACATCCCCGAGGAGTACCCGGTACAAGGCATCCCGGTCGTGAGCGTCGAGAACTTCTTCATTCTCGCTTTCAAAACCATCGCCGAATTGCCAGCCGTTCACCCCGTGATCACAGGCTTCGGGCCACCAACCGTCCAAAATACTCAGGTTGAGTACCCCGTTCATGGCCGCTTTCATACCGCTTGTACCACTGGCTTCCTTGGGCCGGCGCGGGTTGTTGAGCCAGACGTCGGAGCCGCGGGTAAGCGCAGCGCCGATATCCATTCCATAGTTCTCCAGGAATACCACGGCCCCGGGGTATTTTTTAGACATGGCAACGAGGTTGGCCGCAATGCCCTTGCCGGTATCGTCCAGGGGATGGGCACGGCCGGAGAACACTATCTGGATTTTGCGGTCGCGCAGAAGGGGGTCAATAAGCTCGGGTATGCTGAAGATGAGGTCGCTGCGCTTGTAGGGCACGGCACGGCGCGCAAACCCTATGATGAGGTTATCGGCTATCAGTTCAATTCCCGTGCGTTCTTTGACGAATCCCACCAGGTCGCGCTTGTTTTTCATGTGGGCTGTCCACAGGTCGCCGCCCTTTACAGCCGTTTCAATCATATTGGCGTCAACCCAGGTGGGAAGGTGTATCGCATTGGTGATGCCGACGATCTCGGAACGGCCTTTCACATGCTTCCACATCTTATTGGCAGTCACACCATGCAGCTGGGCAACTGCGTTCGATTTGCGGGATAAACGCAAAGCCCCCACGGTCATATTGAAAGGGTCTCCCCCCAATTTTTTGAGTTGGGCTGCCGTCATACCCATATTTGCGCCCATATAAATAAGGCGCTGGATGGGGTGCGATTCGTTGCCCTGTACCACCGGAGTATGGGTGGTAAAGACGATCTCGCTGCGGCTCGCTGCCCAGGCTTCCTCAAAACTCAGTCCTTTTTCCCGCTTTTCCCGCATGAGTTCGAAGCCGGCAAACAGCGCATGGCCCTCGTTGAAATGATAAACATCTACTTCGATACCCAAAGCGCGAAGCGCTCTGACGCCACCCACTCCCAACACGATTTCCTGGGCGATGCGCTCCTCGCCAAACCACCCGTACAGTTGGCCTGTGATCCATGGATCTTCTCCGTTTTCCGGCAGGTCGGTATCAAGCAGGTACAGCGGTGCATTGCCGAAACATTCCAATTTCCAGACTTTGCACATTACCGTCCGTTTGCGGATTTCAACGCTGACGGTGACCCCCGTATCTTCGAGGAAATCATACTTATAGTTGTGATAGGTATCGTAAGGCTGTCCCTTGGGGTCGATCATTTGATCCGTGTACCCTTGTTTCCATTTGATTCCGATTCCCACGATGGGGAACCCATGATCTTTGGCGCCCTTCATGTAGTCGCCGGCGAGAATACCCAGCCCTCCTGCATAGGCTTTAAATTGGTTGTCAAGCCCGTATTCCATGCAGAAATAGGCAACGCGCGGCAGGGATTCATTGGTCTTTGCCATAAAGGTGTACATTTAGTTCGGGAACAAAAATACAAATTCAGCAAGGGAATTATTCTATGCCAAGTTTTGCCTTCAGCAAGGGCATGAGGTCATCCTGCTCCTGGGCAAAAAGAAGGGTGTTGAATACGCTCGAATCGAAGACCAAGGCATAGCCGTTTTCTTTAGCCACCTCGCGAATGGCTTCCTGAACTTTGAGGAAAATCGGCCCGAGCAGTTCTTCCCTCTTTTTTTGAACCAATCGCTGAATCTCCTGGTCGTACTCCAGGATGGAGTCCCTTTCTCCTTGCAGCGCTTCTTCGCGCTCCTTTAGCTGGACGGGCGTAAAGTTGCCCGTGCGGGCATCCTCAAGGTATTTGTTGTAATTCTCCTGGAACTTCTTCGCCATTTCTTCTCCCTTTTCGATAAGCTGAGTTTGGTAAGCAGCCAGGTCTGCGTCTGCGGCTTTTGTTTCCGGCATAAGGGCCACGGCGTTGCCCAGATTGAGATGCCCGTGTTTTTGTGCATAGAGGGCTCCGGAAAAAAGGAAAAAAGTAAGCAAGACGGTAAAAAAACGGTTAAACGACATAATCTTTTGTTTTTCAATTTCATCGCAAAGGTAGAAGCATTGCGGGAATTTCCATCCGGATCGGCATGAAAAGACTACTCAATTTTATAAAAATTTTTGTTTATAATTTTTTTAATCTTAAAACATTTTGTATATTTGCGCATTATTTCATTTAATCTTACCGTCATGGGCAAACCAGTACCCTATGCGCCAAGCCCTCTTCACGCTGCATTTGAGCGCATCAGAAGTCAGGTCAACCTTCGCTCCCGTTTTTTTTGGGGGCGGGCAGCATTGTTCTTGGTATTCCTCTTTGTGCTGTTGCATAAGGACATCAGCATTGACCTTGAGTTCCAAACCCTTGCCTTTTCCCGGGCAGAAGGTATTGCCGCTTCCGCTTCAACACCATTCTCGGATTCGCCGCGGGCCGTTCCCGTTTCGTCCCCCGCCAAGAGCGAGGGCAAAAAGCGAAAGGCCCGGGCCGAAAAGGAGGAGAACCTCGGCAATACTTTTTCCAACATGCTTTTCGACGCAGAAGACGTACCTGCCCAGGAAAAAGAGGCAAAACGACGGAAAATGAAGGCTTATGTCAAATTGTATTCTTCCTATGCGCGGGAGGAAATGAAAAAACACGGCATCCCTGCCAGTATTACCCTTGCCCAGGGCCTTTTGGAAAGCGATGCGGGGGAAAGCCGTTTAGCCGTGGAAAACAATAATCATTTCGGGATCAAATGCTTTTCCAGAACCTGCCGGAAAGGGCATTGTACCAACTATACGGATGATACCCACAAAGACTTCTTCCGGAAATATAAGTCACCTTCGGAGAGTTTTCATGCACATAGCACATTGCTGAAAGGCGCCCGGTACAAATCTTTGTTCCACTATAAAAAAACAGACTTCGTTTCCTGGGCAAAAGGCCTTAAGGAAGCCGGGTACGCTACTGATCCAAAATACGATCAGAAATTGATCAACCTCATCCGGGAGTTGGAACTGGATTCACACGATCACTAAGGACTCAACTTCACAAAGGGTACGGCAATCAGGCCTTCGGCACTCGAAACGACAGCTATATACTGCCCGGGAGAGAGAGCGCCTATTTCAATTGGGCCGGAATAAAAAGGCCCCATGCAATACCTTCCTGTGGCATCGAAAATAGTAACTGTTTCCCCCGGACCGATGCCCGGGATATTTACCAGGTCTGTTGCCGGGTTGGGAAATGCCAATGGCCCCGCCGGTTTCTCAGACGAGGAGACCCGGACGGGATCGCCGGTACTCATGATGAACCCATCAAACACCCCCTCGGAATGCTCGACGCCCACCGGGAATTGCCCGGTTCCGCTGAAGCTGCCGGCGGCCCAAAGCCGGCCTCCGGGCGCCAGGGCTACCATTTGAGGAAACAAACCCTGGGTGGCAGGAATAGCCTGCGCCCAAACTCCTTCAAACTGATTATTAAATCCGGCAAAAAAGCCAGTGAAAGCCCCCGGGCTGCTGAGCGAAAATCCGTCCCAGGACATATTGCCCTGAAAATATCCGCTCACAAAAACTTTTCCGCCGGCTGAAGCTATGCTTGTGGCCAGTTTGGATTGAGTTCCTGCAAAAGCGCGCGCCCTTTTCGGGGTTCCATCCTGGGCATAATTCAGCATGTAAAAATCCGGATTTCCGGTAGCGCTTTGGATGCTGATCCCTTCTCCAAGATTCATCACGCCCACCAAATAGCCTGTGGCATATATTTGGCCTTGCTCATCCAATGCCAGGCCGGTGATATCATCATCATGGACGCCGCCTGCTTTCCGGCTCCAAAGCGCTTGCCCTGCGGCGTTGTACTTTGCAATAAAAACATCGCGGTCAGAAGTATTTGCGGTATGGGAAATCCCGGCAATCAGTGCCTGGCTATTGAAATAACCGCCTATTACCGCCATTCCCTCCTCATCCACAGCTATAGCCTGTGCGCGGGTATCCCCTTGCAAGCCCTCCCGCAGCGCCCAGAGCAAATTTCCCTGGGGATCGAATTTTGCCAGGAATAAATCCGTCTGACCTGCAGCCGCCAATAAGGTATCGCCAATCGAAAGTTGTCCTTCAAAAAAACCAGTGAGCCATATATTGCCCATTGGGTCTGTTCCAACCCCTCCTACGCCTTTCAAGGCCGAGCCATTGGCGGACAAGCCCCAAAGTGCCTCGCCGGAAGGACTGAATTTGAGTAAAAAAATGCCCTTTGGATTAGACCCGGCGCTCAGGGTGATGCCGTCAAACGCTCCATTGAACCAATAAGTGCCGGCCAGGATAATATTGCCTTCGGCATCAGAAGCCAGGCCATTGATTTCATCGTCCAGGATGCTGCCTCCCGACTTCACCCAGCGCCACGCTCCGCTTGGTTCCATGCAACCGAAAAACAGGTCCTTGCCTCCCAGGCTGGGAAAATTGTCGCCGCCTGGAGAAAAGTCCTGATCGAAAGTGCCTGCTGCACATACAGCTCCATCCGGGGAAACGGCAATGCGGTCAACCGTTTCGGCGCCCGGGCCTGCGCTGCGCCAAAATGACGCCCAGGTCTGGGCCGCCGGCCCGGAGCCCGGAAAGGGCAAAATGAGAATTGTTGTCCAAATCCAGCAGCGGTACATCGTTGTTCATCTAAGGCCGGGTAGAATTGGTTAGTTTTGCCCGGCAAAACCAAAGCGAAGTCTTATGAGAATCAAATATTCTAACATGGCGTTCTTTCTTTTGTTGTGTGCATACCTCTTCAGTTGCACAGGCAAAAACGATGCCCCCGGTAAAAAATCATCTTCCACGGGCAATCCCGCACTTGACTCCCTCAACACCCTGATCAGCGCCGACCCGACCAATGCTCAATTGTACGCCGGAAGAGCGGCGGTTTTCCTCGAACTTAACAACTATGACAATGCGCTGGCCGACCTGCAAACTGCCATCACTACCGACTCCCTCCAACCGGCTTTTTACCACCTTCTAACTGATGTGTATATTCAGTATTTTAAATCCTGGCAGGCTTTGCGTTCCATTCAAAAAGCAGCGGACCTTTTTCCCAATGACATTCCAACATTGCATAAATTAGCCGAAACCCAACTGCTCCTGCGCCAGTATGCAGAGAGCCTGAGCACCCTCAACAGCCTGTTGACGCTCGATCCGAACAATGCTGATGCCCATCTCCTGTTAGGCATGAACTTTAAGGAAAGCGGCGACACAGCCAGAGCCATTAACAGCTTTCAAAAAGCCGTGAATCTCAACTCCGAATTGCTCGACGGCTGGATCAATCTCGGCCAATTGCATGAATCGCGCGGACACGCCGTGGCCGGCAAATACTATGAAACTGCCGTCCAGATCGCACCTGAAAACGTACTTGCTCATCATGCAAAGGCAGACTACCTCAGCCGTAGCGACGACCTTGACGGCGCGCTTGCCTCTTACCGGACTATTTTGGAAATCGACCCTGAATACGTGGAGGCCTGCTTCAATTCCGGGTTGATATACCTCGATTTAGATTCCATACCCCAGGCCCGGCAGCAGTTCGACCGGGCGGTTTCCATCTCCCCGCTGCACGTACGGGCCTACTATTACAGGGGATACTGTTCCGAGCAAAGCGGCGACCTTGCACAAGCTGAAGCCGATTATCGCAGAGCGCTGAGCTTTGCACCTGATTTCCCTTTGGCCCAGCAAGGGCTTTCCCGTCTGAATGCAGTTAAGTGATCAAAGCCTCGGGCAATTCACCCGGATCCGGCTCTGCGAGGGCTGCACATAAATAAAGGAAAGCTCAAAAGCCCCGCGGGAGTTGTTGGCGGCAGAGAGGATAGAAGTTGTTACGTCGTAGGATAATCCGAGATTCCAGCGGTCCATTTCCAGGACGGTGGTCACCGCAATGGCATCGAGGAGAACGCCTTTGTCAAGGCTATTGGCTATATGCGCCCAGGCGCCTGCCCGCACGGCTATTTCCTTCCAATCCCGGTTGGTATATCGCACATTGGCGCCCAAGGCAGCGCTCAAGCCTTTGTGCTGCCCCATCACCGCTACGGCAGGAAGCAGGCTGAACTGCTGTGTAAAAGGAATCTCTCCGCCGGCATGGCCTACCCATTTGGTGTGCAGTATTTCATCCGCAGTTTCGATAAAAGAGATATTGGGTTTGTTGAGATGGTGCATTGCCCCGCCGACGTAAATGGAGGCATTGTCGTCCAGGACGGCGTACCACATCAGGCCTGCATTAAAATCCAGGAAGAGGTTGGTTTCCCGGCGGGAAAAGTCTTCACCGCTGTCTGTTCCGTAGTCGATGAATGCCTGTCCGGTATTGAATTGGTTGGAAAACCAAAGCCTTCCCCAGTCAAAACCGCGCTGCCCAACCCCGATTTGAGCGCCGGCGATCAGGTATTGATCATTGGAGCGATACCTGCTTCCGTCTAATTGCTTGAGGTATGAAGCTCCGATGTGCCCCTGAAACCGGTTGAAATTAGAAATCCCGACTTCGTCGCGCAGCATGGAGAAGCTCAATCCGTAGAAGTCGCCACTCCGGCCTACCTTGTTGCGAAAGTCCAATCCGGCCGATATGGTGCGAAAAGCATCTTTGCCTAAAACGCTGGAATATAACTCCCTGTAATTGGCCGTCAAGCGAAAAGAGCCTTCAAACACCCCGGCCATGGCGGGGTTCAACTGAAGCGGAGTAGCATAAAACTGGGAGAAGCGCGGGTCCTGCGCATCCAGGCGGAAAGCGAATGATATGGCCGTCAGTAAGACCGCCATTTTTTTGGTAAAGCTGAAATGCATAGCCATGTAGCTTTGATGGTAAAGAAAAAAATTATCTGATCAGGGTAGTTTGCCCGTTTTTGGTTTCTTTTACTCCGTCGGGGTACTCCACTTCGATGTGCCAAATGTAAACGCCCGATGGCGATGGGCTGCCGCGGAAGTAGCCGTCCCAGCCGAATGCCGGGTCATTCACGTTGAATTCGCCTCCCTGGTACACCAATTGCCCCCAGCGGTCGAATACCCGGAAAAACAACACGCGGGTACCCTCTCTGCCGTGCACGAGCAGGCGGTCATTGACGCCGTCGTTATTGGGAGTAAACCCGGTTGGCACTAAGGCAATGCGCTCTTTTTCCACGTAAATGGTCACCATATCGGTAGCTTCACATCCCTTTGAGTCTATTCCGTATAATTCATAGGTGATCTGATCTGCAGGACGCGACACCGTTTCAGCGCACTCTGTACAACTCAGGGTGTTGCCGTATGGCGCCGACCACACAAACTCAACGGCGCCCTGCGCATTGATCGCCGTGGCGGTGAGCACTACGCTGTCGCCCGCGGCAATGATATGGGAACGAGGCCCTGCATCTACCATAAATTCGTCCGGTTGAGAAATAACGGCCTCCGTTAAAAGCGTACACCCCTTGGTATCCTTCACGTATATATTATATGCCCCGGCGCGCAGGCCCACTATGATATTTGCGCCGTTAAAGTTGCGGTTGTCCAAACTGAACTGGAAGCCGGGCGTTCCACCCGCCATGACGAGGGTGATGCGGCCATTGCGCCCGTCGAAGCAGGTTACATCCTGTGTGCTTACCACTGCCGATAAGGGATCAGGCTGGTTAATGAGGGCCTCGATGTTTTTGACACAACCGTTGGCATCGGTGAGCGTAGCTACATATGAACCCGCAGCCAGGCCTGAGATATCCGAACCGATTTGGCCACCCGGCCATTGAATGGAATAGGGAGGAGTACCCCCGGTTGCCGTCAATTTGGCAGTGCCCTCGGAAGTTCCGAAACAGGGGTTATTGGTCACCCCCAGGTCTAAAATGATATCCGTTGGTTGAGAGATGGAGATATCGCCGTACACGGCGCATCCTTCTTCGTCGGTAACAGTAACGTTGTACCGGCCTGCCGGAAGGCCGGTGGCCGTAGCGGTGGTTTGAGCGCCGGTACCGCCATCCCAGAGGAAAGAGAAGAACGCATTGTCTCCCTGCACATTGGACACCGTAGCCGTGCCGTCGCTGCTGCCGAAACAGCGCGCATCTGTATGGGCGAGATCAAAGGTGATGAGCGCCGGTTCAGGCAGGAATTTTTCAGTAATGCCCACACACCCCTGGGCGTCGGTAATGGTAACCCGGTAGGTTTGTCCGCCCCGGAGTCCAAAAATAACGGGTCCGTTGGCGTTGTTGCTCCATTGGAACGTATAACCGGAAGAGGGGCCGCCGACACCGCCTGTGACAATGTTGATGCCGAGTGCGCCGTCTTCCAGCCCGTGGCAACTCGGATTATCCGAGATCACATTTGCCTCCAGGGGGGCCAAATCCACAAGCGTCACGTTGCCGGAGAGATTACAACCGTTGGCATCAGTTACTGTAACCAAATACAGGCCCGGCGCCATGTCCGTCGCGGGATTGCCCTGTTGTCCGTTGCTCCAGGCAAATGAATAAGGAGGAGTGCCTCCACCGGCAAGAGCAGTTGCTTCATTATCCGACAAACCGGAACACCCTGTGAATGATTGGGATAGACTAAGGGTCAGGGGAGCGGGAACAACGATCTCAGACTGGGACTCAAGGACGCAGCCGTTGCCATCGGTGACGGTCAACCGGTAAATTCCTTCCGGCAGGTTGCTCAGGGAAGATGAGCTCTGCCCCCCATCCCAACTAAAAGTGTAATTGCCGGCTCCGCCGGAGACTTGAGTAGTAATGGCCCCTGTGCTCTGCCCGGCACAAAGGGGATTACTGACGCTGAAATTCACGGAAATGGCATCAGGCTGCGGTACGCTGGCATTGCCTGACAAGATGCAGCCGTTTTGGTCAAAAACGGTAACCTCGAAGGCGCCCGCCTGCAAAAACACTGCCGCGGCGCCGAGTTGTTGGGCCGGATCGTTCCATGCATACGTATAAGGCGCCGTACCCCCGGAAGCAAAAACAGCGGCTTGTCCATTGTTCCCACCGAAACAGGAGACGGGATTGACGCTGATGGAGTCAATAACCAAACGGGCCGGCTCCACGAGGGTGGCACAATCGGAAATAACGCATCCATTGGCGTCCGTAGCCGTCACGCAATAGTCGCCGGCGCCCAGGGTGCTTTGCTGAGCCTGTCCGTCAGCCGTATGACTCCATTGAAAGCTAAACCCTCCTACCCCCCCGGAAGCTACGGCTTCTACAGCCCCGTCGGCAATGCCGTAGCAGTTGATCGGAACAACATTGAGTTGCAGGGCAACAGGGGCTGGTTCTGTAATGGTAGCGTTGCCGGTAGCCTGGCATCCTCGTGTATCTGTCACTACAACAGCATAGGCGCCTGCATTCAGCCCCGAAATCAGCCCTGAAGCCGAAGGGGCTGCGCCGTCCCATGCATACTGATATCCTCCATTGCCTCCCTGGGCCGAAGCGGTGAGCGTTCCATCCGAGCCCTCATGGCAACTAATAGCCTGGGTTTGGATAATGTTTACAGACAACGCCGGGGGTTCATTGATGGTAAAATTGACCACAACCTGGCACTGTGCGGCATCTTCCACGATGATGCGCTGCGGCCCTGCGCTCAGCCCAGTGAACGAGCCGGTCGTTTGCGGAGCAGGGCTGCCTTCCAGCAGAAAGGAGATTGGCGCAAGCCCCCCGGTTGTCGTCACGGTTGCGGCGCCGTCCGAAAGGCCGTTGCAGGAAACATCCTGTACCGGACCACCCAAGGCCGCGTTGAGTGTGCAACTCTCATACAGGCAGGTGGCAGTGCCGACGGCTACCGTGCAATTTACGGCGGAAGGCGGCAGATACACCCGCACTTCAAGCGTGACGCTGTCATCGTTTGCAAGGTTGCTGATAGTATGGCTGAGGGAATTCAGCGGCCCCTGCCAGGGGCCGGCGACGCCGTTGACGATCTCGCGTACCTCATACTCGTTCTGGCTGGCCACCTGTGTCCAACTGAATGTTAACTGGCCGGGGCCCTGGCTGCCGCAAATCACTGCCGGCGCCGCCAGGTTATCCACCACACCCACCGTTAAGGTTTGGGAATATGAACAGTTGAAGTCATCTAAAGATTGGACGGTATAGGTGGTAGTGGAAGCCGGCGAAGCGACGGGGTCCGGGCAATTGGTACAGGAAAGACCATCGGCGGGAGACCACGTGTAATCTACGTTGTTTTCAGAACGGAAGGTTATTGACCAGGAATTGACGCGGCCCATGTCGTTGACCCCGAAAGCATCGGAAGCTATTAGCGTCCAGTTGCCGTTAATGTTTATACCCGTCAGGGCATTCCAGTTCCCTTCCGGCCGGAAGAGCCCGGTAAAGGGGGGCGTACCGGCCTGGATAAATACGGTGGCAGTGGGAGAAAAGCAAGTATTGGTGTAATTATCCCCGCTTCCGCCGTTGTTGGTACTCAACTCCAGCATTACCCCATTGGGAGCGCGCAGGAAAATCCGCAGGTCAGCGCACCAGTCGGTTTCTATATCAATGCATACGGAAATTATCTGTTGGCTGGGATTGGTAAGCACCAATGGGCGTATGCTGTTGATATTGATGGTGGAATTGAAAGGGTTGGCGGGCGGATGATTGGAAAAGCCGAAAGGAGCATAGGGGTTGGCTTCAAAGGTTACCTCCGGATTGAGGGGCGGGTTGGGGCTCGCATTGAGGGCCACGCTTTGCCCGGAGCATATCAGCGTATCGCTCAAAGGAGCAATGTTTTGTATGCAGTCATAGCAGTCGGGATGCGTATAGGGCAATACCACAATATTTATGGATGTATCATAGGTGCAGCCAAAGTTGTCGTTTATCATAAAAGTGTAACTCGCCGTACCGGCATTAGTGGGGACAGCTACGATAGAGTCCGGCTGCTGAAAAATGATGGAGGGCTTGTATTCCCAGCTGTAATCCACAATTTGCGGAGTAAAGGTCTCCAGGCGCGGGTAAAGATCGGCGGCGAAGTTAATGCTCCAGTTAAAAATAAAGCCGTTGTCTATGGCCCAGCGGTCCTCCACCCGGAGGGTCCATTCGCCGTTGAGCGGGCAACCCAAAAGATTGGTGAGTGGCTGAAAAGACCTGTAATCACCTGTAGGAAGCCTGCCGGGTAGGTTGGCTGAGGCATATTCCCGCCAGGTGCCCCAGGTCGCATTCGGCGTCCAGCAATAATCCCAGCCCGTGCCCGGCACGATGACGCCCCAGGGCGTGCTGATGGCATTGGGATGGGTAGGCGGATCGGGATCGAAAGGAATACCCAGATGGGTTTCGCCGGCGCCGCCGGTTGTAGGAGGTGCAATGAAGTTGTGCATGACGACGCTCTGGCCGTTTGGGCAAATGAGGCTGATCTCCACATCGTGAAGCCAGGAGTGCTCCATGTTCACGCAGATCCCGTTCAAATCGGAGATATTGGTGAGTACCTGGCCCGGCGAAAAATCAGTAAACGCAATGGAGGTGGAGAATGCCACCCCCGTTCCATCGGGAAGGGGCAAGGAGTCGGAACGGATACCGCCGGATTGAAAACTGCCGGCGTTGGGCATTACCGAAAATACGTAGTTGGCGTCGAGGGTATCCACCGCAGCATTGAGGTGTATGGTGTCTCCCGCGCAAATGGTCTGGTCGATATTCCCACCGATATTGAAGGTGGGTTGGGTGGAAACCCGCACCCTTTGGGTGAGGAAGTTGGTGTTTTTACAACCAAACTGGTCGGTTATGGTCAATTGAACGACGTAGCCGCCGGGTTCTTCGAACACGTAAGACACATCGGGGCCGACGGCGGAACCTCCGTCGCCGAAATTCCATCGGAAACTTGAAGTGAGATCGGAATGGTTGTAAACCAATCCGTTTTGGGGGTAGCTGCCATTGCCCGTGAAAAACACCCGTTGACCCGGGCACACGTCGATCCAGCCCGTATCGGCAGGCACCACTGCCGGCGTGGAACTCACTAAGTTGGCCCGGATGAGTTGGCATGCGGCGATGCAATTGATATCCGCACTCCAGCCGGCTCCTTCGCCTGCGGCATCGGAGCTGAAGGTAATGGTGAGACAACCGCTGGGGTTGACGGCAGTGGCCTGTATGACGAAAGGCTGGCCGGCCTCAAACTCGGAAGCGCAGGAAAGTTGCGGCGCCGCCGCACTGGTACCGTCATAGAAACACAGTTGGTCGCCGGGGCCGATCTGCGGAGCGGAAAACACCAACTGGACGTGGGTGCCGGCAACGCCTTGCGGGCAAATGGTGGTGGTAAAATTCAAATTGGGCGCATAGTTGCCGTTGGGGCCGCCCGGATCATAAAAAAAGCCGCTACAGGAATTGATGGGAGCATTGCTCATGGTATAGCTCTGGGCATGGACGCCCCAAGCCGAAAGAAGCAACGCAACAACGAAAAGCCATTGTGCCGGATACATGTGTTTCATGGACCGCATAATTATGAAAGTGTTTTGTCGAGATTATAACTTGTTGCCTGATAAACACTTAGAAGGGCGAGGCGCAAGAGAAAACCGTGCTCGCGCCATTCGGGTCTTTGCCTGTCAGGGAGCTTGTAGATTGGTTGCAAGGGCAAAAATAGGTAAAAAAGTATTCGCTACAAGATTAATGAACGGCATCTTTGGAAAAAAATTGGACAATAAAAAATCCCGCACCTATTCAGGCGCATTTCATATTGTATATTTTGAAAGCAGCCCTGAATGAAAAATGTTATTTCGAATTGCACCCTGCAAAAAACACGAGCCATCCCGGATTTTGACCAGGGTCAAAGTTCGGGATGTTTTTTCTGTATGCCCGACGAAAAATGGTTTGCGAAAAAAGCCATGCCGGCAGGCAGGAAACAAAAACCGCTTGTCGCCGCACCTGTACGGTACCGAACTTTTGACTCGAAGCTCGCGCCGCACAGGGCGTGGCCGCAGCTTTTGAATGTACCTGGAAAGCTGCCATTTGGCTCAAAATTCGGGATGACTGATGTTGTTATGCCTGTTCGAAGTTAAAATCAGGGATCTTCTGCGAACCCTCAGTTGATTATCGCGTTTAAAAAAAGTGCTTTATATTTCTTTTGTTCGTTTTTCCCGGCGTTTGCCCGGTTTTTACCCCCGTTTTATATTTTTTAACCAAAAACACTTAACGCCATGAAACTTTATTTGCCGGCTTTTTTATTGGTTTTTCTAAGCCCGCTGGTGTTGATGGGCCGACATGATCCAGGAAGTAATGCGATTTTATTGGAAAAGGCTGAAAAGGCTTATAAAAATAAAGAATATGGATCGGTCTTGAGTCTCCTCGAAAAAATCGATACCTTAACCGCCTTTCGGGATATGAGCTTTTGGTTGAAATACCACGAGATTGCCGCCAGATGTTTGAATATACTTGGAGAAAATAAGGCGGCTGAAAAGTTGTTTAACAGGATTGTTGAAGTTAACATTGAGAAGCATCCATACCTTGTCGACTCAAATTTAGTCGAAGTCTTATACTACACGGGAGCTTTTTTTACCTACCAATCTGATGCAAAAAAAAGTCTATATTGTTTTGAAAAGGGGCTTGACTTATCAAAAAGGGTATATGGTTCAGATTCGGCCGACTGGACGCGGTTTGCGGCTGAAATGGCCTATGTCAAAAGCCGCATTTTAGGAGATCATGAAACCGGCGTGCAAATGATCCGTAACGCCATTGCAGTTTGGTTGAAAAAAAACGGCGAGTTCAATGCGAATGCTTTGCGCTTTTTCGACTTATTTACTGAGATTGAAATTTTAAGAGGTAATAATCAAACTGCACTAGAATATAACAAAAAGGTCCTTGATATCACCCAGCGAATTAAACCGACTGACAAGAAAAAGGCAGTGGCAGAGTTTTGGACAAAATCAGGGAATATCAATTATGAAATTGATGAGTATGATTTAGCCATCGAAAGTTATGAAAAGGCTATTAAGTTAAGCCAAATATTATACGGAAATAATAGCACTCTTTTAGGTGGGTTATATCAAAAACTGGCAAATTGCAATTATCGAATTAACGAATACGAGAAAGCGATTAAGTATTTTCAAAAGGCAATGCAAATTTTCACCTATTCCTACGGTGAAGAGCATATTAAGGCTTCAAGTATGTTATCGAACATCATGGCTTGTCAAACCAATTTAAAGCAGTTTCAGGCGGCTGAACAAACCGCGGCCAGACTCCGCAAAATAGTCAATTTCGATCCCAGTTTGCCGGAGCCCTTTGAAAACGTTAATATCACACGGCCGAATCTGATTGTCGCATTGTACTTCCAGGCCAAAAACCTCTTCTTTTGGTACAAGGAAAACGGCGACGAGCAATTACTGAAAGAAGCCTGCGAAGGCTTTGATCGCACGGTGCGTTTGGTCGAGAACATACATGCAGGCTACGAGGAATCCGGTTCGAAGCAGTATTTGTTGGACCGGTACTACTACGTCTTCGAGCAGGCGCTCAATGCCCACTACGAGCTATACCAGTGTACCGGCTCGGAGGCAGCTTTTGCCCGCGCACTGGGTTACACGGAGCGGAGCCGCGCAATTCTCCTCACCGAAACCCTGCGCCGCTCTGACGCAGGCTACAGTGCCGGGCTTCCCGACAGCCTGCGGCAGGACCTCAAGACCTTGCGACGGGATATCATCCGTTTAGAAAACCGCAGGCACCTGTTGCAAAAACAGGGCAAGCGCGAGTCGCCGGAGGAATGGGAGATCAACCGGCAATTATATGCGCTGAGTGAGCGCCGCCGGCTCCTGGAAGCCGAGGCCCGCATCGTGTATCCGGCCTATGCGCAAGCGGGAGAGCTGCCGCCGCCGCCCGCCCCGGCAGCCATTCAATCGCGCCTGCAACCCGGCGAGGCCTGGATCAGTTATTTCTCCGGCGAAGACGACGCGTACGCTTTCGTGGTGCGGCGCGAAGGGCTTCATTTCGTACATATACCCAAAGACTTCCCGCTGGAGCAGTGGGTGGAGGAATTGCGCGAGGCAATATACGAGTATCCTTTGCAGCGTTCCGACAGCTTGTTGCAGTTGTACCGCGAACGGGCCTGGGGCCTGTATCAAAAGCTGCTGCAGCCATTTGCGCACGAGCTGCCCGCCCGCCTCATCGTAGCCGCAGACGGGGTGTTGAAATACCTCCCCTTTGAAGCCCTGCTCAACGCGGCGCCGGCTGAGTGCGCCATGTTGGACTGTCCCTATCTCTTGCGCCGGCATACCTTCAGCTATGCCCCCTCCGCAACGCTTTGGCTGACGGAGCGGATGCCTGCGCCCGAAAAAATCCACAACAAAGTGCTGGCCTTCGCGCCTGCATTCCCCAAGACTTCGCCGGCCCTGGCCGGCGCGGCGCGGCGCAGCAGCCTGGGCGCATTGGCCTATAATGCGGAGGAGGCCCGCCGCATCCGCCGTTTCTTCCGGGCAGATGTGGTGCAGGGCGCCGCCGCTACCCGCGATCGCTTCCTGGAGCAGGCCCACGCTTACCGGGTTCTGCACCTTGCTACGCACGCCAAAGCCGACGATGAAAACGGGGATTATTCTTTCCTCGCTTTCGCCGGAGCGCAGGACGGGGATACTTCCGCGCACGGCCGCCTGTATGCCCGCGAACTGTACGCTTTGCCCCTGAATGCCGATCTGGTGGT
>CAZNYK010000007.1:0-61024 GCA_964577215.1 uncultured Saprospiraceae bacterium | reverse complement strand
CTGCCGTCAGGCAGGCGTGTCCAATAAATTGAAGGCCGCGTTTGCCCGCCGTCCGCGTGTCGCCGTCCCCACGCCTTAGGCGTGGCGTAGCTTTAGCGGAGGCGCAAGCGTAGCGGAGGCGGGGCGGCATTTCCTTTCAGGCGCCTCCGGCGTCTTGGAAAGGCCCTATACTTCTTTGTGGCCCCAAAAACGTCACGCCTTTTTACCCACAGGGGGAACAGCCTATATTTAGACGCTGAAGGACGCTGGTTTTTATGATTGGTTATGTTATACCCGACGAAAAATGGTTTGGGAAAAATTTATACCATTTTTCGTCGGGACCAGTGGTTTGCAAAAGTCAAAAATCGCAAACCACTGGCTATCGAGTATAATTCTTTACATTTGCCGATCCCGGCGCCCCAAACCGGGCTTCCGGCGCCCAATTCATGAAGCACAAAAATGCCTTGATCCTGTTTATCAAAAACCCGGTTGCCGGAAAGGTAAAAACCCGGCTTGCAGCCACTATGGGCCATGATGCTGCCCTTCAGATTTACCTCCGCCTGCTTGAGCGAACCCGTCGCACTGCCTTACAAACAGATGCGGTGCGAATGGTATTTTACAGCGACTTCATAGACGCAACGGATGCCTGGCATGCCCCGGAATTCCAGAAAAAACTGCAGAGAGGCGCCGACCTCGGTATGCGCATGCACCATGCCCTGGAAGATGCGCTGGCTGAACATGAAAAAGCTGTGCTTGTAGGCGGGGATATTCCCGCACTCAGCTCTGCCGTAATTGAAGACGCCTTCGCAGAGCTGGAACATAGCGATGTAGTTTTCGGCCCTGCCACCGACGGGGGGTATTATTTGGTAGGGATGCGCCGGCCGCACATCGAAATATTTACTGCTTTAGCGTGGAGTACCCCGCGGGTGTTGGAGGAGAGCGTCGCGCGGTGCCGGCAACTCGGCCTGAGCCATCAATTGGTTGCGACCCTCCAGGATGTGGACACGGAAGAGGACTGGAATAGTTCCGGGCTTTCACCTTTTTGATGAAAAGCGCTTTATGCCGGCAAATCACCTTTTTTTGGTGCAAATTTGCGGGCACAAAGCAACACATCAATGCAAAGATCATTCTTTATCCCATTGCTCCTGCTCGTACTTCTCTCAGGCGCCTGCCAGCGCAGATCCCTGCCTGTCAATACATCCACGCCTGCCGAAAAGGTTGAAATAGCCGAACAGCAATACCTCATCCTGGTTTCTCTCGACGGTTTTCGCTGGGACTACGTGGAGCGCTTTCAGCCGCCCAACCTGATGAAATTCATCGCCGGAGGAGTACGCGCCGAATCCATGCGCTCCTGCTTTCCGAGTAAAACATTCACCAATCACTACTCCATTGCCACAGGCATGTACCCCAACAATCACGGTTTGGTTGACAACAGTTTCTTCGACCAAGTGAAAAATACAGTATTCGGCATGGGCCGGCGGGAATTGGTGGAAGACGGCTCCTGGTACGGCGGCACGCCCATATGGGTACAGGCCGGAAAAGCCGGCATGCCGACGGCAAGTTTCTTCTTTGTGGGTTCGGAAGCCGACGTGCAGGGCATGCGCCCAACCTACTACTACCGGTACGACGGCGCCATACCCAATGAGCAACGGGTTCAACAGGTATTGGATTGGCTGCGCCTGCCGCTGCCGGAAAGGCCCCGCCTCATCACCTTATACTTCTCTGATATGGACGATGTGGGCCACCGCCACGGCCCCAATGCCGACGAACAACTCAGGGAAAAACTCCTTGCATTGGACACTGTACTTGGCAAACTATTCAACGGAATAGATACTTCCGGGCTACCGGTAAACATCATCATCGTATCCGATCACGGCATGTCGCCCATTGCGGTGAGTCAATTGCTACCCGTTGAACAAATAGAGGACAACGAACGCTACCGCACGGTAAACAACGGCGCGCTGGCACACCTCTACCTGAATCCGGATGCAGATGGCGAGGCTGTATTCCGGGATTTGAAAAAAAAGGAAAACAACTGGAGGCTGTATCGCACCGCCGGTGTGCCTCATTTTGAAACGCCGCCTACCAACCCGCGCTGGGGGGATTTTATCGTCATACCCGACCAGGGATATTACCTGGTAAATGCCCGAACTATGGGCTTCCGAAAAACAAGCGGCATTGCAGAGATCGGCGAACACGGCTTTGATCCGGAAATAAAGGACATGCACGGCATCTTTTTTGCCAAAGGCCCAGCTATCAGATCAGGCCTGACCCTGCCTTCCTTTAAAAACATCCACGTATATCCGCTTATGTGCCGGATTCTGGGCCTTGATATTCCTGCCGGAATAGATGGGAAACCGGAAATACTGGAAAAAGCATTGAAAAAATAGAGGATACTCCTCAGCAACGCCATTACAGAGAACCATTTTCTAAATCAAAGCAAACTGCGCTCGCAAAACTCCAGCAGTTCCAGCATTTCTTCCCGGGAAGTGAAGGGGTTGGTGAGCGTCACGCGCAGCCATGTACTG
Organism: uncultured Saprospiraceae bacterium; assembly: GCA_964577215.1. Classification (GTDB taxonomy): domain Bacteria; phylum Bacteroidota; class Bacteroidia; order Chitinophagales; family Saprospiraceae; genus UBA2329. The sequence goes on along the minus strand of CAZNYK010000007.1, from coordinate 58,517 downwards.
CCGTACAGGTTGGTCTGTACGATGTAAAAGCGGCCGTCTTCCAACACCGCCCGGCGGATGCGAAGATTGAGGTCATCGGCATCAACCCCGGTCACCTGTGAGGGATTCCAACGAAAACAGACAATATTACACTGGGGCTGCATGGCCAACTGCCAACCCGGACGCGCGCCCGCCAATTCTGCAAAGGCCTGTGCGTTCGCTATCACGCGATCCACGTATTCCTCAAACAGCCCCGGGCCGTAATTGCGCAGCAATATATAGGCTTTCACGCTCATCATCAGCTTGGTGCACTCAAAACTGCGCCTCGCCATATTGTACCACTCGCGCTCTGCTTCTCCAAAGAGGTATTGCGCCCGCTGGCTGAAGGTGTGGTAGCTGTCGTCGCCTTTCCGGAATACCAAGGCCGTGGTGAGTGCCGGCGTCATGAGCATTTTGTGAAAATCGAGCGCTACGCTATCGGCGGTTTCAATGCCGTGCAGAGTGCTGCGGTGGACACTGCTGTATGCGAGCGCCGCGCCATGCGCGCCATCAATATGAAACCAAAGGTCGTGCTCGCGGCAAAAACGGCCTATAGCAGCCAGGTCGTCAAAGGAACCGGTGGAGGTAGTACAGGCGCTGCCCACCACGGCAATAACTTCAATGCCCTTCTCCCTGGCTTCGCGGTACAAAGGCTCCAGCAATTCCGTCCGCATCTGGAAACTATCATTTACCGGCACCCTGATGATGCCCTGCTCGCCCCAGCCCATGACGCGGGCGGCGCGATCCACGCAGTAATGCGCCTCTTCAGAGACCATGAGCGCCAAAGGTTTATGGTGGCCTTCCCGCCAAACATCAGCCCCGGCGAAACGGCTGCGGGCAGCGAGCAATGCCGTTAGATTGGCCAGGGTTCCTCCTGAAGTGAGAAAACCATCTGCCTCCGGTCCGAAACCGAACTGCCGCGCCACTTCCCCGATGAGCAGGCGCTCGATAGCGGTTGCCGGCCCACCCATTTCGTACACGGCCATGCCGTTATTGAGGAATGCGGCCAACAATCCGGCCAATGCTGCAGCCGGGGCAGGCGGGCATACCTGGTGGCCCATATACCGGGGTTGGTGCAAATGAATGCTTTCTTCCAGCACCTTATTCAGAAAGTGGGTAGTGCATAAGGGGGGGTGAGAAGCAGATTCAGTACCCTGGGTGGATTCCAGGTCAGCCTGCCAAAAGCGGTATTGATCCTCCGGCGAACGCCAAGGGATGACCGGCAGGGATGGGGCGTCGCTTTGGGCGTCGGCTAAATAGTCGGCCAGCATATCTATCATGGCGTGGCCTTCTCTGCGGAAAGCCTCGGGATCGTAGACAGATTGTAGTTTGTCCATTGAATCGGCAATGAAAATAGTGTTCTTCAAAACAACCTCCAAACCTGATCGTCAGGCGGGTCGGCGGTGATAGTAACCTGCTCTTTTTTCACAGGATGCTCAAAACTCAATTCCCGGCAGTGCAGCAGGATGGAACCATTTGGATGTGGAGCGGGAAAACCGTATTTGACGTCGCCGCGAATGGGACAACCGATCTTGGCCAACTGTACCCGTATCTGGTGCGGCCTGCCCGTGAGAGGGTGCACCTCCAAAAGACAGTTATCACCCACTTGCATAATGAGTTCATAATCCAGCTCGGCGCGTTTGGCGTCTTTGTTGCGGTTGCTGGGGCGATCCAGCGCCTTGGCCAAATTTTTCGATGCGTCTTTAATGAGGTAATCCACTAAGTGGCCCTTAAGCGGATCGGGACGCCTGGAGGTGACAGCCCAGTAGGTTTTTTCCACCATGCGGTCGTGAAAGAGTTTATTCATGCGCTCCAGGGCCTTGCTGGTGCGGGCAAATACCACCACCCCGCTCACCGGGCGATCCAACCGGTGTATGACGCCGAGAAATACCTCGCCGGGTTTGTCGTATTGGAGCTTGATATAGCGCTTCACGTACTCGCTCAGGGGCGTGTCGCCGGTTTCGTCGCCTTGAACCAGCACGCCGGGCGGCTTGTTCACTGCGATGAGATGATTGTCTTCGTACAATACCTGAAAATTCATAGCGCAAAAGTATGAAAATATCCATCGGCTATTCGCCCTGTCCTAACGACACCTTTATTTTCGACGCCATAGCTCATCGAAAGATAGACACCCGGGGCCTTGAATTCGACATCGTACTGGCCGATGTGGAAGCGCTCAACCGCATGGCATTTGCCGGGCGCCTGCATGCTACCAAGCTCAGCTACCACGCATTGGCGCACTTGCTCGACCAATACGCCCTGCTCGACGCAGGCAGCGCGCTGGGCAACAACTGCGGCCCACTGCTCATCGCGCGCCAACCCATGGCATGGGAGGACTTAGACAATGCCCGCATCGCCATTCCCGGAAAATACACCACAGCCAATTTCCTGCTCAGTTTAGCCAGACCCGGCGCCGTGCGCAAAGAAGAAATGGTGTTTTCTGAAATAGAAAACGCTGTGCTTCAGGGCGATGTGGACGCCGGGCTCATCATACACGAAAACCGCTTTACCTACGCGGAAAAAGGATTAGTCAAGATTGCCGACCTCGGCGAGTACTGGGAATCCGAAACTGGAATGCCCATACCGCTGGGAGGCATCGTGGTGCGCCGCGACCTGCCCCTGGAGATACAACACCGCTTCAACCAGGTGCTGGCTCAAAGCGTGGCATTTGCCATGGACAATCCCGGTCAAACACTGCCGTATGTACGCGCACATGCACAGGAAATGGACGAAGCCGTCATGTTTCAGCATATTGGCTTGTACGTCAATGATTATACCCGCGACCTTGGCCCAAAAGGCCGCGCCGCCGTTCAATTGCTCTTCGATATGGCCCGCGAAAAAGGGGTGATGCCGGATGCGGCGATACGGGCGCCGTGGATAGAGGAGTAAATAAATGTAAAACCGCAAAACCGCAAAACCGTTCGCGGCAATGGCCGGTACAAAAAAGGTGCTGGTTTACAACGAATTATGCCCTATCCGCCAACTCCATCCAGCGCATTTCTTTAGATTCGATGTTGTTGTTGACAGCAGCCAATTCGCGCCCCAATTCTTCAATTTGTACCGGCGTGAGGCCGGCCTGGTCGGAAAAACAAGCTTCAATCTCTTTGCGACGGCTTTCCAATTTGAGTATCTCCTTTTCGATGCGCTGAAGCTCCTTGCGTTCTTCGGGTGTCATGCCGTTGGCGGAGACCGGTTTCTGGGCTTCCTTTATTTTTTGCTGGGCGCTGCGTTCCTGGCGGCGCTGGGCTCTCTCCTGTTCTTTCTGGATTTCGCGAAACTCGGTGTAATCCCCGTTGAAATCCTTGATGCGCCCCTCTCCCTCGAAGATAAAGAGATGCTGAGCGAGCTTGTCCAAAAAGAAGCGGTCGTGCGAAACGATGATGATGCACCCCGGAAATTCCAGGAGGAATTCTTCCAGTACGTTAAGGGAGATGACGTCGAGGTCGTTGGTGGGTTCGTCCAGAATGAGAAAGTTGGGGTTGCGCATGAGCACCGTAAGCAGGTAAAGCCGGCGCTTTTCCCCGCCGCTGAGTTGCGATACGTACACCAACTGCTGTTTTCGGCTGAACAGGAAGCGCTCGAGCAACTGTGCAGCGGTGAGTTTTTGGCCCTTTTCGAGAGGGATGTACTCGGCAATATCTTGTACAACCTCGATGACGCGTTTGTCTTCCTGAAGCTGGATACCATCCTGGGAATAATAGCCGAAGATTGTATTGTCGCCTTGCACCACTTTGCCTGTATCGGGGCGCAATTCTCCGGTGAGCAAGCGCAAAAAGGATGACTTGCCTACCCCGTTGGGGCCTACGATACCGATTCGCTCATGGCGTTGGAATTTGTAGGTAAATGGTTGGAGTACGCATTTGTCGCCGAAGGTTTTGCTCACGTTGTGCAGTTCGAGTACTTTTTTGCCGAGGCGCTGCCCTTTGATATCTATTTGCAGCTCAGAGTTGTCCTTGGCAACGGATACTTTGTCCTGGAGGTCGTAAAAAGCGTCGATCCGGGATTTTGCCTTGGTAGTCCGGGCCTGGGGCATGCGTCGCATCCAGTCGAGTTCTTTGCTCAGCAGTTTGCGGCCCTTGTCAAAGGCGATACTCTCGTTTTCCTCGCGGATGGCCTTTTTCTCAAGAAAATCCGAGTAATTGCCGGAGTACTTGTAGAGTACACCCTGGTCGAGTTCTACAATGGTATTGCAGACCCGTTCGAGAAAGTAGCGGTCGTGGGTCACCATGAAGAGGGTAAGTCCGGGCTGGGCAAGATACTCTTCCAGCCACTCGATCATATCGAGGTCGAGGTGGTTGGTAGGCTCGTCGAGGATGAGAAATTCAGGCTCGGTGAGAATGAGATGTACGAGCGCGAGCCGTTTGCGCTGCCCACCGGAGAGCGTGATCACCGGCTGGGAAAAATCGCCGAGATTGAAGCGGGTAAGCATTTCCCGTACGCGGGCCTCGAAGTCCCAGGCTTTGAGGTCGTCCATCCGGGTGAGGATGGCTTGCATTTCGGCATCGCTGCCGGGCCGGTGGAGGAGTTCTTCGTAGCGTTTGATAGTGCGCGTAAGCTCGGTATCTGCATCAAAAACCGCATCAATTACAGAACCTTGCTCAAAGAACTCAGGATCTTGTTCCAGGTATCCCAGGCGCACATCGCGGTGTACAAATACAGATGCGTTTTCGCCTTCAGGGGCTTCTCTTCCGGCAATGACGCGCAGTAAAGTGGTTTTGCCGGTGCCATTTTTGGCCACCAGCGCCACTTTCTGGCCTTTGTTGATCTGGAGGGAAAGACCGGAGAAGAGCACTTTTTCTCCGTAGGTCTTGCTGATGTTATCGAGCGTAAGGTAGTTCACTTCCGTATGTTTTGCAAAACTCCGTTCCACTTTTGCCGGTGGAACGGAGTCTTGCTTCGTGTGCATTCATGTGCTGCGGAACTCTGTGCCGCCATACAATTCATTCATCCGTCAGCGAAACGGAGTTCCGCCATACAATTACTTCAGGGTGATCATATCATGAATGATATGCAGCGTTTCCTTCAGATGCACATCTTTTGATACGGAGGAAACGAAGTCATCGTTCCGCGCCTTTTTGGATTCGTCTGCAAGGATGGAAGGCAGGTCTATCTCGAGGTTTGACACGCCCTTGATGACAACGTCTTTGAACAGGTCTTCATACTGTTGGGAAGCCGTTTCTCTTTCCTTCATCATCACGCGGTAGGCATCCAACTGCAAAGGATAAGCCGACTGCTCCCTTTGCTGTTCAAAACGCCGCGCATGGCGGTAAATCTGGCCAAAAATCTCGTTTTTTTCCAAACGGGCCTTGCTGCGCGATTTGATCTCTTTGAGATTGAATACTTTCTGCTGGTAGGGAACTGACGGAATTTCCGTCCACTCCATGGGATAATCCTCTTCCTTTTCGCCGGTCTCGATATAGTGATACGCATCCGGCAGGATGATGTCGGGGGTTACGCCGCGCAGCTGCGTAGAGCCGCCGTTGATGCGGTAAAACTTCTGGGTGGTTACCTTTACTTCCCCCAAGGGCTTGAGTTCGCTAAACCCGTTGACTGACTGGTCGAGGTTGTAAAAGCGCTGCACGGTTCCTTTGCCGAAGGTGGAGGTACTGCCTACGACAACGGCGCGGCCGTAGTCTTGCAGGGCGGCTGCGAGTATCTCGGAAGCCGAGGCGCTCATGGAGTTGACCATTACGATGAGCGGGCCGTCGTATTGTGTGCGCGGATCAGTATCGGCGAGGACTTCCGGCGGCCTCGTGCGGGATTTCACCTGCACCACCGGCCCTTTCTCAATGAAAAAGCCGGTCATTTTCACCACATCATGCAAGGATCCGCCGCCGTTGTTGCGAAGATCGAAGATGATGCCTTGCACACCGGCAGCTTTGAGTTTTTCCAATTCGATGGCTACATCCGTGGAGCAAAAGCGGCCGTCCTTGTTTTCAAAATCCGCGTAGAACCGAGGCAGGTACAGGTAGCCTATTTTTTCACCTTCGACGGCGCCATCCAGGATGAGGGATTTGGCAAAACCCTCTTCGAGGATGACCACATCGCGAATAATGGGAATAACTTTGATGGAGCCGTCCTTTTTCCTGACGGTGAGGTGCACCTCGGTGCCTTTTTCTCCGCGCACCATGGATACAACCTCGTTGAGGTCCATACCGGTGACGTCCACCGGTTCGGCATTGCCCTGGGCTACCCGGATGATAACATCTCCTTCTTCCAGTTCTTTTTGTTTCCAGGCAGGACCGCCCACCACAACCTGCATGACTTTAGTGAAGTCGCCATCGGATTGTAGCTGGGCGCCGATGCCCTCCAGCCGACCGGAAAAGCCAATATTAAAGTTTTGTTTGTCAATGGGTGCGAGATAATCGGAATGGGGGTCAAATAAATTTGTGACAGCATTGAGGAAATAGCTGAACCGCTCGGGTCGCTTGACCTTTTGCATGCGCTCGAACCACTGGTTCATGATCTTGAGCGTTTCGGCGCGGGCAGCAGCTTCAATTTCCTCCATGCTGAGTTTTTCAGCAGCTTCATCTGATTTTTCCTGCTCCTCCAGTTTGTCAGCCACGCGGGTCATGACCTCGTATTCAAGGTAACCGGCCCAATAGTCGTACAATTCCTCCTCGCTATTGGCGAACCCGCGTTTTTTGCCGTCCAATTCAATGGATTTATCAAGAGACACCCCTGTAGCGCCTTTGGGTGCGTCGCTTTTGTCGGTCATTGCCAATTCCGGGGCTTTACTCCCGGAGAAGGAGAAGGGCTTACCTAATATCTCCTTGTAGTATTCGCTCGCACGCTGTATGCCTGCGTCGAGCACATCTACGGAAAGATCGAAGAACGCAATATCTCCATTGCGCAAATGGTCGTCTAATTGGTTGCGATAAGAAGCGAGCTGAGATACTTCCTGCTGTGTCAGGAAGCGCCTGCCTCCATCCAAGCGATCTAAATAAACATCATAGAGTTTTTGCGAAAAGTCATCGTTAAGGGTTTTGGGGTGGTAGTGAAGCTGCTCCAGATGGGTAAGCACAGAGCGCATCAGCAAAGCGTCCTTTTCCGGCTGTGCCGTATTGCTTTTGGGAAAAAAGGCAGCGATGAGAATGGCAATGACGGCTACGGAGAGCATGATATGGTTTCGCTTCATGATCGTCGAAGGTTGGCTGAAAAACATCTATTCACAATTTTTTTTACGAGACATATACAGTTCGAGTATAAACGCTCTACACGGATAAAAAGATACCGGTTTACGAAAAAAAGTTTTATGCCAGAATCGTGCCGGTTTTGCGCAGCCGGTCAAAAACCTCCGGCAAACTTAAAGGACTCAAACCCGGCATCTCCCACCTTGAGCCGCAACACGTACATCCCTTTGGCCAAATTAGGACCCACCGGTATTTCGAGATAGGGCCCGGGAGCATCCGCCCGGCCTTTGGTCACCAAACGTCCGGACGCATCAAATACCTCATACTGCACTGCCTGGTTGATCACTTCATTAAAGGTAACACCCACCGCAGATGACAAGGGCGATGGAAATACCCTATGGACAAAATTGGCCGGCGCAAAGCGCTGCATGACCAGAACGGGCGAATAAAACTCGTAGGCGTAGCCGATGGAAGGCTCTTCATTGATCACTTTCAATCGGTAAAAGTACAGGTTGCGTTGGGCTAAGGAAGTATGATCGTATATCTGCGGATCAGCCGTACGACCCCCCGTGGCGTTCTGTGTGGCAATGCGCTCGAAGTCGCGGCCGTTGACCGAACGCTCCACCTCGATACGGGTGCAGAAGTATTCCGGCTGCGTAGTCCAGTCTAATTGCACGGATTCGGCGCCGTTGACGTATTTGGCTTCAAAACGCGCCAGCCGGGTGGCTAATTCGCCTTCATACTTGTCTACCTGTACATCATCAAGGGCTAAACCGACATGATTGCCGATTCCGTCGGAGCGGAATACAAAGCGGAAAGCCACATCCGGCGTACCTGATAAGAAGCTGATATTGAAGCGGTACTGTTGCCACTCCGGCCTGTTGCCGCTGAAATATGCCGACCCCACCGGAAAGACGGCATCGCTGAGGTTGGAATTTTGCTGGTTGTACCACCCCGTCCGGACATTATTGCCGAGGGTCTGCCATGTGCGGCCCTTGTCTGTGGAATATTCCACCCTGAACCCGTCAAACCCGGGGTGGATGCGCCATTTGCCCCAGAAACTGAATTCATACAACCCCTGCTCCGAGAGGTCGAAATTGGGCATGTAGAGCATGGTGTGGGTGTAGGCCTGGTAGAAAGGCTCGTTGAGGCCGACCACATAAGCGTTATTGCCGCTCCGGACGCCGTCTTTCCCACTGACATTGGAGTTGCCGCGTTCAAAAGAAGACCCGCTGAGGGTAAATACGCCGTACTGCTGGGTTTGCCCTTCAAAATCGCCGCCATAGCCAGGCTTCCCTGTTTCCCAGGGCACGGGCAGATCGGGCAAAACCTTTATCGAGGAGGAGGTGCTGAGGGTGTTGTTGACGGTGAGCGTCACCGGGTACTCGCCCACCATATCGTAAGCATGTACAGGATTTTCCTCCGAGCCGGTATCGCCGTCGCCGAAATCCCAGGCGTATGTTTCTGCATTGGTAGAAAGGTCTCCAAAGAAGCGCAATGGCACATCCGTGTAGGCTACCCGGTCAAAGAGCATTCGAGCGGAAGGATCGGCGAAAACATCACAGGTAAACATCCCGCGGCCGTGCGTGGCGGCGAGCACCACGTTGTCTGAGCGGCGCAGGCGCAGCATATCGGTGCGCACAAAAGGCGTACCGCGGCCGGCCGGAGGCGGCAGCCATTGGGTGTTGCTGCCGTCCAGCAATTCCGTCGTCCACACACCCGCTTCAGTAGCCAACATTGCCTGGCGGTTATTGCCGGGGTTGAACAGGCAGAAGTTCACCGGCATGTCGGGCAGGTCGCCTTCCACATTGATCCAGCTTTGACCTCCGTCAAAACTCTCCAGCACGCTGGGCAGGCCGTAGTTGGATACCGTCACCAAGAGGTGGTTGGGGTCGCCGTCTTCCACCGCGATACCGGATACAGTGCCGGTAATTGGCGCAAGCTGAACCCCCGTCACTTCTTCCCCTGTATGGGCATCGTCCACACGAACCACGCCGCCTCCGTTGAAATTGCCGAAATACACGCGGTTTGGGGTATTGGGATCCACGGTTACGGCAGAAACGTCAAGTCCCAGGTTAGCCACTGTTACGGGGGTAGTCACTCCGGTATTGACGAACCAGCGGTAAAAATCAGCGCTTCGGGTCTGGGAATACAAGATGTTGCTGCGGCTGTCATAGTCGGAAGCGCTCAAAAAGTTGCCGTCCAGGGTTGCGCCGCCGGAGAAGGTTCTGCCGCCATCTGTGGAAAGACTGTATTGGGCAAAGTACAGCGAAACCATCTGGATATTGGGTTCATCTTCATCAATGTGGCAGAAAAAACCGTCGCCGCCCAAAACCGAGCGACCGGCAGAAACGCCCGGTTCGCTCAGCGCAATGGAGCCGTTGTCTTGCGTGCCGCCGATATAATACCCCTGCGCTTCCGCCGGGTGAATGGCGCCGGCGTAAAACTGGGTGGTGTTGAAGCTGAAGTTGCGATCGGAAATGACCATCTGCGCCGGGGGCGCATTGCCGCTCTGAGTCCTGTAAACGCCGCCGTCATTGGTGAAGTAAATGATATTGGCGTTGTTGGGATCGTACACAATGCGGTGTTGATCGGCGTGTACGTACTGTATGCCGCCGCCGCCGAACCATTGGGAAATCTGGGTCCATGACAAGCCGCCGTTGGTGCTCATATGCAAGTCTATGCCCCCCACGATGACCCTGTTGGGATTGGTGGGATGGATGACGATGTCGAGATCATACCAGGCCTGCCCGCGGGCGAAGTTGTCCATACCCAGGGCATTGGGCAGCGCGGTGCGCGTCCATGAAATGCCGCCGTCTGCGGTTTTGTAAATGCCTTCTACATCCCCGCCGACATTGTTCACCGCGAAGATCACCCTCGGATCACTGTCAGATACGTCAAACTCCAAACGGCTGCTGTTTGCGGCTGGACCGCCGGGCGTATTGGTGATGATCGCCCAGGTACCGGTATTGCCGGAAGGCGATTTGTAAATGGAATTGCCGGTTGACACATAGATATGGTTGTCGGTGGCCAGTTTGATATCGAAGAATGTACTAGCAGATACGCCGGAGGCGCCCGATCCAATGACGCGGGACCAGTTATCGCCCGAATCCTGCGAGCGCCACACCCCGCGGTTGGTTGTCACAAACACATCTCCATTGGGGTGAGCCAGCATCTTGTAGCAGTACTGGAAATCGACCGTGGCAGGCAAGTGCTCCCAACCGGCGCCGCCGTTGGCAGAGCGAAAAACGCCGATGCCGCGTACGCTGGCAAACTCACCGGTGCAGAAAAACATGAGACCGGGATTGTTGGGGGCTTGCACGATGTCCATCACGGCGAGATTGGGAAGGTAGTCATTCACAGGAATCCATTGTGTCAGCGGCGCTGTGATGTCATCGCAGCGCCACAGCCCGCCGGAGACGCTGCCTGCCCATACGCGCTTGCCGGAGGGATCGTTGGCATCCACCAGCAGGGAGCGGGTGCGCCCGCCCACGTTGTTGGGACCGCGCTCGCGCCAGCGCGCATTGGCTATGCCGGAATTTTTCGCAGGATCGAGTAGCATTGCTTCCTGTTTGCGTTTGGCGTAGCTGATCACGTCCAAAAGCCGCTCCGAAGGCGCATAGCCGAGAGCGGGGTCCATGGTGCGCAATCTCCGGTCTTCAAAGGCTTCCCCGATGCGTTGTTCTTTAGTGGGCTTCCGGTATCCCGTAATCTTCGACAAGTTGCCTGCGTCCGGCGACTGTTGTGCCGGCCGCTCGGGATCAGGGGATTGCCCCGATGCCGGTAGGAGGTTTGTGTTCTGTTCTGCTTCCTGTTCTTGTACTTCAGCATACGCATTATCACTTTGAAGTGCCGGGGCCTGAATTTCAGGCGACGCCCGGCGCCAATCCTGTTTTACCACAAGAAGTATGGCGGAAGCGGCCAGGATGAAAATAAGCGAAAACCGGAGCAGAGCGGGGAAAGAGAAAACGAATTTCGGCATGACGGCAATTGAATTTATGAGAGAACACGGACAAAGAAAACCGGTTTTTTTGACGCCGGTAAGAAATCAAACAATGTTTTCGGCATTTTGGCCGACAAAAACCATCTGTGAAGAAAGGATGTTGATGTAGCGTACCTGAAAAAACGATTGCCATGTCAAGAATTGCCCTGTTTTTTATCGCCTTGGCCGCTTTTCCGGCTCTGATCTGCGCCCAGCCTGCCGGTGAGCCGCAACGCATGGATTTTGAACTGTACGACCCGCCATCCACGCTGGTAGTGCCCGAAAATCCGGTTCACCGTTCCCGGTTCCCCTTCATCGACGTTCACAGCCACCATTGGAATATGGCAGAACAAGACCTCGCCTTGCTGGCTAAGCAAATGGACACCCTCAACATGGGCATTGTAGTGAACCTGAGCGGGCGCGGGGGCAACGCCCTCAAGGCACAAGCTGACAATATCGCCAAACACGGCCTTCAACATCGCATGGTACTATTTTCCAATATCAGCTTTAACGGCATGGACGAACCCGACTGGACGGAGAATGCCCTGAAGCAGTTGGAGTTCGATGTGCAAAATGGCGCGCGCGGCCTCAAAATTTACAAAAATCTCGGAATGGACGTCAAAGACAGCAAAGGCCGCGTGCCTGTGGACGACCCCCGTATAGACCCCATCTGGGCCAAGTGCGGCGAACTCGGCATTCCCGTACTCATCCACACTGCCGACCCCATGCCCTTCTGGCTGCCCCAGGATGAAAGCAACGAACGCTGGCTCGAACTCAAAACACATCCCCGCCGCAAACGCTCCGACGAAAACCCCGCACCCTGGGACCAGATCATTTCAGAACAACACAACGTTTTCAAAAAACACCCGGGTACCAAGTTCATCAATGCCCACATGGGCTGGTACCCCAACGACCTCCACCGCCTCGGCGCCCTCTTGGACGCTATGCCTAACATGTACGTGGAGATCGGCGCAGTCATCGCAGAACTCGGGCGCCAGCCGCGCATGGCCCGCATGTTCTTCGAAAAATATCAGGACCGGATTCTCTTTGGGAAGGACGCTTACAACCCCGGCGAATACCCCACCTATTTCAGGGTGTTGGAAACCGCAGACGAGTATTTCCCCTATTACAAGCGCTATCACGCTTTCTGGCGCATGTACGGGCTGGAGTTGCCCGACGAAATACTCAAGAAAGTATATTACAAAAATGCGTTGCGCATCATTCCGGGCTTGGACAGCAGCTTGTTTCCGGATTAGACGCCGCTATCAGGCTTCCCGCCCCTGAATACCGACATATACACCGCCCATCCTATAATCGTGAGCGTTGCTGCGGCAATGATAGGCAGGTTCTTGTCTATGGCGTTGATGTAGCCCGCAACAACTGGAGGTATGGCCTGACCGAGGCTCATCATGCTTTGATTGATACCGAGTATTTCACCCTGCCGCTCCCTGCCGACCTGACCGGATACCACCGAGGTGAGATTGGGCGCCGTGATGCCCTGAAAAGTAGCCACAAATGGGTTGAGGACAAAAAACATCCAGCCTTTTTCCGGCAGCAATAAGGAACCTAAGGCGACAGCAAGCAAAACTATGGAAAAGCGCAAAACGGACTCGGAAGCAAAACGCCGGCTCAGTATCCGCACCGTGAAGCCCTGGGTGAAGGTGAGCCACAAACCGATCCAACCGAATAATAACCCGATGTTTTTCTCTGTATAGCCGAACTTGCCGATCAAAAACACTGAAAAGAACTGCGTAAAAAAGGTAAATCCCAAAGACAAAAGCAATACCACGCTGAAGATGCCGCGCAACTGCGGGTCGGCGAATGATTTGCCGATATTGCGGAACCCCGTAAATAAACTCACCACTGAATCCCGGCGCTCCCGCAACGTCTCCCCGAAGCGGAACTGCACCAGCAGGATGTTGATAAAAGTGATCAGCGCAGTAAAATAAAAAGGCGTGGCAGGAGTAAACCAACTCACCACCGTTTTGTCTGCCAGTAAGCCCCCGATGGTAGGCCCCAGGATGAAGCCAAGTCCGAATGCCATACCTACCAGGCCGAAATTCCTGGCCCGGGAGCCGGGGTCATCGGCATCGCTCACATCAGCTACTGAAGAAAGAACTATGGAAATGTTGCCGCCCGTGAAGCCCGGAAGCATACGGCTCAGGAAAAGCAGCAGCAGAAGGTTGCGTTCTACGGCCATTGCAAACAACACGTACCCAATGAGCGTACCCGCCAGCGACAACATCAGCATCGGTTTGCGCCCATAGCGATCGCTCAAAGCCCCCAGTACCGGAGCGCCGAAGAATTGCATCAAAGGATAAGAAGCAATCAACAGGCCATATATAACCGAGCGGTTCTGATAGCTCACTTCAGGGCCGAGCAACGTGGCATTCGGCCCAAAAAACAGAGCCGGCAACACCGGAATGATGATCCCAATGCCCAGCAGGTCAATAAAAACCGTGAGAAAGATGGGAAGCAGCGGCGAGCGGCGGCGGGAGGCGTTCATAACCTTTGTGGCTCCTTATTTGAACAACTGCATAATGTGCAATACAATATTGGCGCCCATGATGGCCATAAGGGCAAGCCCGGCGATGCGCAACCACCAGCCGTTGGTACGACGAAAAGCCTCCGCTTTTTGCCGTATGACCGGGTCGCCGGATTTCACAAAGCCCCGCGAGAACAGGTACACATATGTGCCCACTGCAAAAAGCAGCGCTTCAAAAATAAGGCCGAGGTATTCCATCGTCGTTTTTCATTGTTCGCCGGCCTGCCGGCAGGTTGTTGTTTGCTTTGGTTATCATTCCTCACCGGGAATATCATTTCCTTATACATAACCACTGCCCCCCGGCACTCGTGTCGGGGCCCACTGCCTACTGCCCCTTAATCTCCTCAAAATTCCCCGTATCCGGATTTTTCCGCACATCGTTCCAGTTGAAGTAACGGCCGTTCATGACCACATACACGCCCGCGGGCAAAGTTTGCACAAAAGCCAGCGCGCTGCCGAGGTTGAAAAAACCGTCGGAAGAAGTGCCGAAAGCATAAGGTATCATGGCTCCCGTGAGCACAATGGTTTTGTCGGGGATATCAGCTGCGGCAAGATGCCGGGCCGTATCCACCATGCGATCGGTGCCATGGGTGATGATGATATGACGGAATTTGCTGCGCCGGCAGTTGTGAGCGATAATATCCTGGTCAGCTTCGGTCATGTGAAGGCTGTCCACCATCATGAGCGTTTTGATGTCCACCTCAAAGGTGCAACGCCCCCGCTTGAACATCTCCGGCAGGTGAGTGTCCTTGAAGTACAACTCACCGGTGATGTAGTTGTAATCTTTATCGAAGGTGCCGCCGGTAACGAAAACCTGTACCATTCGATTGTTACTTGATCTCGAATAAGTTATCCTCGATTCCTTCGTTCACCGCGGCAGTCTCCACCATCATGACCAAAGTAAAAGGCATAGCCCCGGAGGTTGACATTTTGAAGGGCATGCGGATGCCGTTTACCTCCCGGTAGTCTTCGTAGTCGTTGATAGCAGTGACTTCGCCCTCCGTGCTGACCGTACGAATTTTGAGGCCGGAAGTCATATCGAAATACTCGGTTGAAGTATCGCCCTCCGGAGAGGTAATATCTATGCGATAGGCCTTATTCCCCTCTATGGACTCGATGCCCTTGAATTCGAGGGAAAACCCGTCCCGGGAATAGTTGAGTTCGGGGAAGAGCGCGGCCTGTCGCTTCGTGGCTGCGACGGTCTTCTCATCCACAGCCTGTTTCTGCCCCATGGCAGAAATTTCCACTTGCTGACCGTCGCATTTGATCTGGTTGAGCATCATGCCGCTCATACTGACCGTCATCAGCATTTTGCCGGGCGCTTTTTTGCGCAGGACAGACTGAATGGCCATTCCCTGCACTTCAGCTTTCATGGTCATGCTCATATCCTTCACGGCTTCCAGCTTGCCGCGACCGCCGATGGCCTTGAGGTAATCCTCGATAATGGTTTGAGCATCCACGCCGGCAGGCATGAGCAAATTGCCATCGTCCATGGGATCGCCATAGATGTCATAGAACTTAACTTTGCCATTGGCAGCGAACCGCTCGAGGTTAGGGGCAATGTCGCGGTTGCCCACGATGACGATGTGTGCATTTTCAACCAGGAGGTGCTTTTTGGCCATGTCCATCACGTCCTGGGCGCCAACCTTGCTGAGTTTTTCCAGGTAGGTGGCATAGTAGTCTTTGGGGAGGCCGTAGCGAGCGATATTGAGGGCATAGCGGGCAACGGTTTCGGGCACTTCCAGGCTCCGGGCGAAACTGCCGTTCATCACGCTTTTCACCATATCCAGTTCGTCGGCCGGAACCAGCTCGGTACGCAGGCGGTCCATCTCATAGAGGAACTCCACGATGGCGCTGTCGGTCACGGCGTTGCGCACGGCGCCGCCGGCGCTGAACGAGCCCACCTCCCTGTCGGGGCTGAGAGAAGAACGCACGCCGTAGGAGTATCCCTTGTCCTCGCGGATATTGGCGTTGAAGCGGCTGCTGAAATAGCCGCCCAAGAGAGTATTCATGACGGAGGCCTTGATGGCATCCGGGGCGCCGGGCTTGAGTTGAACGGGATAAGTGATATTGATGGTGGATTGTACCGCGCCTGTTTTATTGACGAAAGCCACCTGGCGTTCTGCCGGCGCCTGGGGAGTGTCGAAGCTCGCCTTGAGCACAGCTCCCTTTTGCCAGCTTCCAAAATAGCGTTCGGCGAGGCGTTTGGCGTCAACGAGCGAAATATCGCCCACCATGGCGAGATAGGATATCTCCGGTCGGAAGTTGGACTGGTAAAATGCCTTGCAATGCTCCGGCTGGATGTTGGCCACTGTTTTTTCCGTGACGATCTCGCCGTAGGGGTGATCCTTACCATAGGTGAGCGCCGTGGAAACATTGGCAGAAATAGCGTTGGGATCATCCTTGGCGGAAGCCAGCCCGGAAAGGGTTTGCTTTCTCAATTTTTCAAATTCATCCCCGGGGAACGTCGGGTTCAACAGCACATCTGACATGATATCCAAAAGCGTTTCGCGATGCTTTG
This sequence comes from uncultured Saprospiraceae bacterium, assembly GCA_964577215.1. Classification (GTDB taxonomy): domain Bacteria; phylum Bacteroidota; class Bacteroidia; order Chitinophagales; family Saprospiraceae; genus UBA2329. Next base: position 42,318 of record CAZNYK010000007.1, on the reverse strand, counting down.
AGAGGCTTGCGCCAAACATCCCCGACGCACTTGTGCTAAACGTAGCGCCGATAAAATCCACGTTTTCGTCAATCTGCGCTTTGGTCCGGGTTTTCGTACCTCTTGCAAGCATCTGCCCGGTCATATCTGCGTATCCGGCCAGTTCGCCTTCCTGTATGGGGGGAATGTCAATGAGCAGTTGGAATGACACGCGGGGCAATTTGCGGTTTTCCACTACGATGACTTTCAGACCGTTGTTGAGTTGAAATTCCTGGTAGGCGCCCATCTCCACTTTGGGAGCGGGGCCGGGCGCAGGAGCTTGCTTGCGGAAATCTTCCTGGGCTGAAAGCACAACGGGGATCAGTAAAAGTATTGCAATGGCAAAAAGGATGTTTTTCATATTTGTCGATTATTTTTTTTCTGCAAACGGCACGCCTCCGGGTTGAGCGCAAGCCTATTGTCCTTGCTTCAATGCGGGATGTAAACAGGAGATCAGTTGGCCATATCCGAAAGGAATTTGATGCGCACCAACCGGATTTCCTCCATGGTCACCTCGTCTTCGCGCAATTCCTTATACGCCACTTTGATGTCGTCGGTATCGGCTTGCATGAAGTAGTCGTAAATATCCTCGCGCACGCCTTCGTCAAGCGCTTCTTCCATGTAATAGTCAATATTGACCTTGGTACCTGACTCTACGATGGCGTCGAGTTCATCCATAAGTTCGTCCATCGACAGGCCGGTTGCCCGGGCCACGTCTTCCAGGTCGATTTTGCGGTCGATATTTTGAATAATGCTGACCTTGACCTTTGACTTGTTGGCCATTTGCTTGACCACCACTTCGGAGGGACGCTCTATCTCGTTGTCTTCCACGTATTTGCGGATCAGTTCGAGAAAGGGTTTCCCATACCGGCCGGCTTTGCCCAAACTCACCCCGCTCACCTTGGCCATGTCCTCCATGGATACGGGGTACTGCGTAGCCATATCCTCCAACGAGGGGTCTTGAAAAATGACATACGGCGGCACGTTGAGGCGTTTGGCTTCGCGGCGGCGCAGGTCTTTCAGCATATTAAAGAGCCCTTCGTCCAAAACGCTTGTGCGGCCCACAGGTTCATCGCTTTCCGGCAATTCCTTGTCGAAATCATGGTTGAGGGGTATCAGGAAGGAATAGGGTTTTTGAATGAACTGGCGGCCTTTGTCGGTCATTTTGAGCAGGCCGTAGCTTTCTATGTCTTTGTTGATAAAGCCGTTGAGCATGGCCTGGCGGAGTACTGAACTCCAGAAATTATCGTCTCTATCCTTACCGGTGCCGAAAAGTTCTTTTTTGTCGAAGCCGAAATCCATGACCTCTTTGGTCTCGTTGCCTACGATGAAGTCAATGATGGGTTTGATGCCGAAGTTTTCGTCTAATTCCGCGATAGAGCGAAGTGCCGTCACCATTTCCTTTTTCACCTCGATACGCGTCTTGGGGTACCGGCAGTTGTCGCACATGTCGGAACATCTGGAGTCGTCGTACTCTTCGCCGAAATAGTGGAGGAGAAAACGGCGGCGGCAGGCGGTTGTTTCGGCGTAAGCCATGACTTCCTGCATGAGCTGAGCGCCCATTTCGCGCTCGGCCACGGGCTTATCCCGCAGAAATTTTTCGAGCTTGAGGATGTCTTTGTAAGAGTAGAAGGCAATACACCTGCCTTCGAGGCCGTCGCGACCGGCGCGGCCGGTTTCCTGGTAATAATTTTCGATGCTCTTGGGGATGTCATAGTGGATGACGAAGCGCACATCGGGTTTGTCAATACCCATGCCGAAAGCAATAGTAGCCACGATGACGTCTATTTCTTCCATGAGGAAATCGTCCTGGGTTTGAGTGCGGGTCTTGGCATCCAGGCCGGCGTGGTATGGGGCTGCTTTTATGCCGTTGACGCTGAGGGTTTTGGCTATATCTTCGGCGGCTTTGCGGCTTTGCACGTAAATAATGCCCGATTGGCCCGGCATGCCTTTGATGACCTGTACGATCTGCCGGAGGGTCTGTTCGGGTTTGCCCTTGGGCCGCACCTCGTAGTAAAGGTTTTCGCGGTTGAACGAGGATATGAAGGTATTGTGGGTCCTCATATTCAGGTTCTTGATGATATCCGACTGCACCTTGGGCGTAGCGGTGGCAGTAAGGGCAATGATGGGTATCTGGTTGCCGATGGCGTCGAGCATGGCGCGGATGCGGCGGTATTCCGGGCGGAAATCGTGGCCCCATTCCGAAATACAGTGGGCCTCGTCCACCGCTACAAAGCTGACGTCCACCTGCTGGAAGAACTCGATATTTTCGTCTTTGGTGAGCGTTTCCGGCGCGATGAAAAGCAACTTGGTTTTTCCGTCGCTGATATCCTGCTTCACCAATTTCATTTGGGCCTTGGTGAGGGAAGAGTTGAGGAAGTGGGCTACATCGTCGCTCTGGCTGTATCCGCGGATGGAGTCCACCTGGTTTTTCATGAGCGCGATAAGCGGCGAAATAATAATGGCGGTGCCATTGAGCATGAGGGCAGGAAGTTGGTAGCAGAGCGACTTGCCACCGCCGGTGGGCATGATGACGAAAGTATCTTCACCGCGCAGGAGGCTTTGGATGATCTGTTCCTGCATGCCTTTGAAAGCGTCGAAGCCAAAATAGCGCTGCAGGGCTTCATGCAAAGTAGATTCTCTTGTCAATGTCATGGCTTTTTGTCCGTTTTGATTATGCCGGATCGGGCAACATCCGTAAAAAAATAAAGCGATTCTTGGCGTCATGGGCCGAATGCGTGAGATTTGCGCTGCGCAAACGGCCTGCATGATCGGAAATGCCGCGTTTTCGAAATCAAGGTCTGAATATACAAAGATTTTCTTTGCCCAAGTCTCTAAATAAATTTTTTTTCATTTGGTTTGCTGCTTTCAGCAGGTGCTTTCCAAAAAAGCGGCCAAAGATAAGAAAAAATGACAGATATCCAAACCCGTATTGCAGAAATTGCCCGGCAGACCATTGCCATTGAGGCAGAGGCGCTTCGACAACTGTCGGCATCGGTAGATGAAGACTTTACAGCGGCCGTACACGCCGTTTTTTTATCCAGGGGGCGGCTCATCGTTACCGGCATCGGCAAAAGCGCCATCGTGGCGCAGAAGATCGTGGCAACGCTGAACTCCACCGGCACGCCCTCTATCTTCATGCACGCCGCCGACGCCATTCACGGCGACCTCGGCATGATGCAGCCCGACGACGTGGTACTTTGCATCTCCAAAAGCGGCGAAACTCCCGAGATCAAAGCCCTGGTACCCTTGGTCAAACGAATGGGCAACCTCTTGCTGGGCATGGTCGCTTCAAGGGAGTCCTATCTCGGCAAACAGGCGCGATATATCCTGCATACGCCGGTTTCCCAGGAAGCCGACCCCAACAACTTAGCCCCCACCGCCAGCACCACTTCCCAAATGGCGCTCGGCGATGCCATCGCCACCGCCTTGCTCGACCTGCGCGGTTTCAGTCCCCAGGATTTTGCCCGCTACCATCCCGGCGGTGCATTGGGCAAACAACTCTACCTGCGCGTGAGCGATATCTACCCGGGCAACGAAAAGCCCGCTGTAGGTCCCGGCGATACCATCCGGCAAGCCATTATCGAAATGACTTCCAAACGCCTCGGCGCTACGGCCGTGGTTGGCCCCGATGGAACGCTCGCCGGTATCATCACCGATGGCGACCTGCGCCGCATGCTCGAACGCCACGCAGACCTCGACGCGCTATGCGCCCGCGACGTAATGACGCCCGCCCCCATTTCCCTGCTCCCCGACACCATGGCTGTTGAGGCGTTCGACCTCATGCGCCGGCGCAGCATCACCCAGGTCATCGTTGCAGAAGCAGGCAAGTACCTCGGTATGGTACATCTGCATGATCTGATACGGGAAGGGTTGATTTGAAAGAAAATTGAGGCTTGAAGCTGCCTGCTTTTTTATTTGGAAAAGTGAAAAAAATCCCTTAACTTTAGGTTTTAATCCCCTTCAAAAGGGGCATTTGCGCGCGGACAATGTCATTTCACAGAAAACCAACGGATTGTGGAAAGTAATGCCGCCATTCCCACAAAAGGTTACGTCCAATCGGTGCGGGGCAGCGTGGTGGACGTTCACTTTGAAGAAGACTTACCCCCTATTTACACGCTTTTGAAAACGGGTGCAAAAGGCAATGTCGCCATAGAGGTACAATCACATCTCAACCGCAATACCGTGCGAGGTATCGCGCTCACGCCAACCGGCGGATTGGCCAGAGGTATGGTAGTGGAAAATACACAGGCCCCGCTCAAAGCCCCTGTCGGCAAGGATGTGCTCTCCAGGATGTTCAACGTTTTTGGAGAAACCATAGACAGAGGGCCCATACCGCAAGAAGTGGAATGGCGCCCGGTACACCAGGCCCCGCCCCCCCTGGGACGGCGTACCGCCCAATCCGAAATATTTGAGACCGGTATCAAGATCATCGATGTGCTGGCCCCATTGGAACGGGGCGGCAAGGCCGGACTTTTCGGGGGAGCAGGCGTCGGCAAAACCGTGCTGCTCACCGAAATGATCCACAACGTGGTCGGCAAACAACAGGGCGTGAGCATATTCTGCGGCATTGGCGAGCGCTGCCGCGAAGGCGAAGAATTGTACAGCGGGATGAAAGAAGCGGGCGTATTGCCCAATATGGCCATGGTCTTCGGGCAAATGAACGAACCTCCCGGCAGCCGCTTCCGCGTGGGATTTACTGCCATTACAATGGCTGAATACTTCCGCGACGATGAACACCGCGACGTACTCTTTTTGATCGACAATATTTTCCGGTTCATTCAGGCCGGTATGGAAGTGTCCGGCATGATGGGCCTAATGCCTTCCCGGATGGGGTACCAGCCCAACCTCTCCACCCAACTGGCCGAACTTGAAGAGCGCATTTCCAATACCGAATCCGGCGCCATCACCTCCATACAGGCCGTGTATGTGCCCGCCGACGACCTCACCGACCCCGCGGCCGTACATACCTTTTCACATCTTTCCGCCTCCATCGTTTTATCCCGGAAACGGGCCAGCGAGGGGCTCTTTCCCGCCATCGACCCGCTGCAATCCAACTCCAAAATGGCATCGCCCGGGATCGTCGGCGAACACCACTACGGCATCGCCCAGGAAATCCGCCGGACTTTTGCCCAATACGAGGAACTCAAAGACATCATTGCCATGCTGGGGCTTGAACAGTTGTCGAAGGAAGACCGCGGCGTAGTGGCCCGCGCCCGCCAATTGGAGCGATTCCTCACTCAGCCCTTTTACACCACAGAGCAATTCAGCGGCATGAAAGGCAAAATCGTATCCCTCCAGGATGCCCTCGACGGCTGCGAACGCATACTGAATGACGATTTTAAGGATTATCCAGAACAGGCATTTTACATGATCGGAACGATAGAGGAAGTGAAAAAAACTGAAGCCTTTACCAAATAAACTGCTATGCTCTACGACGCCATGCATCTAAAAATTCTCCTCCCCTTTAAGGTTTTTGCCGATAAGGGGGGGGTGAAGCGCATCGTGGCGGAAACGAGAGACGGGGCGTTCGGGATGTTGCCCAACCGGTTGGACTGCACGGCAGCCCTGACGCCCGGTATCCTGACTTATGAAACGGAAGCGGAGGGCGAGGTCTTTCTGGCTGTAGACGAAGGCATCATCGTAAAAACCGGCGCCGAGGTGATGGTATCCGTGCGCAACGCAATCGGCGGCGCCGAATTGGATAAATTGCACAAAGCGGTAGAAGAGGTCTTCCTCAACGCAGGAGAGGAGGAAAAAGACCTGCGCACCACCCTCGCCAAACTGGAACTCGATTTTGTGCGGCGACTGGCCGCCCTGAAAAAAGAATGACCGAATGACACGCGAAAACCAAAACGGACCAGTCCCGGATCTCAACCGGCACATCGAATCAAAAGCTGCGCGAAAGCTCAAAGCTCAAAAAAAGAGGAATCGCAGCGTCTGGCAGGGCGTCAAGATGTTCGGGCTGGTCGGATGGTCGGTGGTGGTACCTTCACTCGCCGGCGCCGCATTGGGTATTTGGCTGGACAAGCACTACCCCGGCGATCACTCCTGGACGCTGACTTTTTTACTCACCGGCATCCTCGCCGGCTGTCTCAATGCCTGGTATTGGGTGCAGAAAGAAACCAAAGCCATAGGCAAAGATATCGAAGATGATGAATGAACTGCTTACATGGACACTTGCCACGGCAGCCGGAGCGCTGCTGGGCGTTTTCTTTTTCGGGGGGCTCTGGTGGACGGTGCGGAAAGGCCTTTCGGCCAAGGCGCCGGCGCTTTGGTTTCTCGGCAGCCTGATCCTCAGAACTGGGGTAGCGGTAGCCGGCTTCTACTTCGTTTCCGCAGGGGAGTTGGGGCGGATGCTGGCGTGTTTGCTGGGGTTTATCATAGCCAGGCTTGTAATCGTTCGCTTGCAGCAGGCGCAGCCGGAAACTCCCAAAATTAATGAAACATGCGACTGAGTACCGATGAAATTGTGCTCTGGCAACACGGTTTTATTAAACTGAATGCCACCATCGTTTGGACTTGGGTGCTGATGCTGTTAATGGTGATCGGCGCCTGGCTGATCACCAGGAAGTTGAAGAGCGAGATACACATTTCGCGCCGGCAAAATTTGCTGGAGATCATCGTACTGGGCATTTTGAAACAGATCCAAGATATAGGAGTCCCGCATCCCGAAAAGTATATCGCCTTTATCGGTACCATGTTCCTGTACATAGCTGTAGCGGCCCTGTGCACCATCTTCCCGGTGTACGAACCCCCCACCGGCTCTTTGTCCACCACTGCGGCATTAGCCATTTGCGCGTTCATATCGGTACCGCTGTTCGGCATCCAGGACCGGGGCCTAAGGGGCTTCCTTAAAACCTATTTGGAACCGACCCCGCTGATGCTGCCTTTCAACGTCATCGGCGAGGTATCCCGCACCTTAGCCTTGGCCATCCGCTTGTTTGGGAACGTGATGAGCGGAACCATGATTCTCGGCATCCTGCTGGTGATCACGCCTTTCGTGTTCCCCATCGTCATGACGCTGCTGGGCTTACTGGTTGGTATGGTGCAGGCTTATATTTTCAGCATTATCACCACGGTTTTCATCGCTGCCGCTTTGAAGACGGGAGATTAGGGTTGATTTGCTGATGTGCTGATGTGTTGATTTGCTGATTTCACCCGCCGTACCACGCCACAGGCGCGCAAAGGAGGATGTGTTAATTTGACCAAGAATACTCGTAGCTTTAAACAGAACTTAAACTAACGCACAATATGGATACCACCACCATCATCGCAATTGTTTCCATCATAACTGCAGGGCTGACCACCAGCATCGGGTGTATCGGTCCTGCCATTGCCGAAGGCAAGGCCGTCATTTCGGCAATGGGTGCGATGGCACAACAACCCGATACTGCGTCCACCATCACGCGTACGCTCTTCGTGGGCCTGGCCATGATCGAGTCCATTGCGATCTATTGTTTCGTGATCTCGATGATCCTGATCTTCGCCAATCCTTTTTGGAACCACATCATCAAATAAAATTACAAACCATGCTGATCGATTGGTTCACAGTCGTCGCCCAGTTCGTCAACTTCCTCATACTGGTTTACCTGCTGAAGCGGTTCCTCTACACCCCTATCCTGAACGCCATCGACGAACGGGAGCGGCGCATCGCGTCCCAACTGGAAGACGCCGCAAGGCTCCAAGCGGATGCCCGGGAGGAACAGCAACGCTACCGGCAAATGAACGAGGATCTGGACCAAAAAAAGGAGACGCTGTTACACGAGGCTCAAGACAATGCCGCTGCCGAGCACAAGCGGCTGCTTGAAGAGGCCCGCCGGGAATACGCCGGCCTGCGCAAGAACCTGAAGGAAAAATTAGAGGCTGAACAATCAAACCTCAACCACGAGTTCAGGCGCCGCACGCAGGAGGAAGTCTTCGACATTGCCCGCAAAGTACTGGCAGACCTCGCCGGCACGAGCTTGGAAAGCCAGATACTGAACGTGTTCCTGCAAAAGCTGAATGCCTTGAACCGGGACGAAATAGAACAATTGCGCGCCGGGCTTAAACAGATCGACGAGCCGCTGACCGTTTCCAGCGCCTTCGAGCTGCCGCCGGAACAAAAGGCGGCTGCGGAAGATGCAGTAAAAAAATTGCTGGGCTCCGATACGCCCGTTCGGTTTAGCGTAGCGCCGCATGAAATGAGCGGTATAGAGCTTTCCGCTGATGGATATAAAGTGGCCTGGACGATCACAGAGTACCTCGATAGCCTTGAAAAACGCATCGCCGCCCTGGCGGATGGAATGCACGGCAGCCAGCCGGATTCAACAATTGCCAAAAATGAAAACTGAGGCTTCAAAAAATATCTTCACCCAGGCATTTGACGAGATGCGCCGGGGCAGGGAAGGTTTCAGCCTGCCGGTCGCGATGCAGGAAGTAGGCGTTATTTCTACCCTGTTCAACGGCATAGCCAGGGTGACCGGCATCCCGGAAGCAGGATTTGAAGAATTGCTTAAATTCCCGGGAAACCTGTACGGCATCGCCTTTAATATAGATGAAAACGACGTGGGCGTCGTCTTGCTCGGCGATTACCAGCACTTGCATGCCGGCGATAAGGTAGTGCGCACCCGCCGGGTTATGGACGTACCTGTGGGAGAAGGCATGATCGGACGGGTCATCACCCCTTTGGGCATGCCGCTCGACGGCAGGGGGCCCGTGGCGTTCAAGCAGCGCCTGCCAATCGAACGCAACGCGCCCTCCATCATGGACCGAGCCCCGGTGAACGTGCCCCTGCAAACCGGCGTCAAGATCATCGATGCGCTCGTGCCGATCGGGCGGGGACAAAGAGAGCTGATCCTCGGCGACCGGCAGACCGGCAAGACGGCTATCGCCCTTGACGCCATCATCAACCAGTACGACCAAAACGTGCTCTGCATCTATTGCGCCATCGGGCAGCGAGCTTCCTCGGTGGCCAGGGTGGTGGCGGAACTCCGGGAAAAGGGCGCCATGGCCTACACCATCGTTGTGGTGACGGAGGGCAACGACCCGGCGGGGTTAAACTACATCGCTCCTTATGCCGCCACCAGTATCGGGGAATATTTCATGGAAAAGGGTCGGGATGTCCTCATAGTTTATGACGACCTCACCAAACACGCCCGCGCCTACCGGGAAATTTCACTGCTGCTGCGCCGCCCCCCGGGCAGGGAGGCTTTTCCCGGCGATATTTTCTACATCCACTCCCGGCTGCTGGAACGGGCCACCCACCTGAGGGAAGACTTGGGCGGCGGCTCGCTGACGGCCCTGCCCATCATTGAAACCGAAGCGCAGAACATGGCGGCGTACATTCCCACCAACCTCATTTCCATTACCGACGGACAGATATACCTCTCTCCTACCCTTTTCGAGTTGGGGCTGCTGCCTGCCATCGATATCGGCAGGTCGGTATCCCGGGTGGGCGACAAGGCACAGTTGCTCGTTTATCGCACGGCCATCGGGAGCCTGAAATTGGAACACGCGCAATTTGAAGAGTTGGAGTCATTTGCCCGCTTCGGCACCAGGCTCGACGAGCGCACCAAAAATATACTCGAACACGGCCGGCGCATCCGGACAGTGCTCAAACAACCCGAATCGCAGCCCGTGCCCACCGCCGAACAGGTACTATTGTTGATGGCGCTGAACAAACGCCTCTTCGACGAGGTGCCGCTCTCCGAAATGAAAAGGGCGGAGGCTGCCGTGCGCAAGGTGGCCGCGGCACTGCCCGCCGCCATCATCAAAGCGTTTTTTGCGGAAGAAAATCTGAGCGAGGAATACCAACGGGTCGTCGTTGCGCTTTGCATAGAGGCGCTTGCACCCTTTATCATCGAAAAACAGCCATGAACGATACACTCGAGAGCCTGCGGCATAAAATAGAAGGAGCCACGGAGTTGGGCTCGGTCGTGCGGTCCATGAAGGCTTTGTCGGCCTCCAGCATACACCAGTACGAGCAGGCCCTCCACTCGCTGGAGAGCTATTACCACACCGTGCAGTTGGGCTTGCAGGTATGCCTGGCGCAATCGGAAGCATGGCCCTCCCCCGGCCCGGACCATAAGGGAAAAACCGGCGCCGTGGTATTCGGCGCGGGGCAGGGGCTGGTGGGGCAGTTCAACGACTTGGTGGTACAAACCGCCGTAGAGTTTCTTGCTCCGCTTCCCCAAGCAAAGGTCTTTTGGGCGGTGGGTGAGGCGGTAGCCGCACGTCTGGAAGATGCGGGGTTGACGCCGGCACGGCGGTTTTCCGTCCCGTATTCCGTGCATTCCATCACCTTGCTGATGAGCCGGTTGCTTTGGGAGATGGAGCAAGCCCTGGCGAGCGGCCGGGTTTCATCTATTTACTTGTTTTACAACCGTCCCCGGCAGGGCGGCATTTATGGTCCGGTGACCCTCCGGTTCATGCCGCTCGACGAGATATGGCTGAAAGGGATTTCCACACAACCGTGGGAATCGGGAAAGATTCCCGAAGCGGTTTTCGGCCCTGAGCGAACCGTGCCGTATCTCGTGCAGGAATACCTTTTCGTGACGCTGTTCCGCACCTGCGCCGAGTCGCTCGCTGCGGAGAACGCAGGCCGATTAGCCGCCATGCAGCGGGCCGAAAAGAACATCCAAGAACTCCTGGAAAACCTCAATCTGGCCTACCACCAACTTCGCCAAAACTCCATTGACGAGGAACTTTTCGACGTTTTAGCAGGCTCGGAGGCGCTGAATGGAGATGAGATGGGCAATGGAAGGTGACTGGCTGTGCTGAAACAAAAGCTCATTCGCGGCATGCTTTAATCCTGATGCGGTTTGTGGATGATCTCGGTATCCTCCTGCTGGCGGTACACCTTTACACCGCACTTTTGCAGACCGATAGAGAGTATGATGAACAAGGCGATAACCAGCATGATTACCTCCAAAGGCGTGATGCTCCGTTTTTTTTCCGCTGCCATTGTGATTTGATTTCCATTCGTAAGCGTCTTTGACGCACAATGCCTTTCCTCTCGCAGCAAATCTTGCAAAAAATATCTGAAAACCTCTATTTTTGCGCGGCAAAATCACCAATGACGATGTGGAAAAAAGATGCCGTAGTACTGTTTGTATGCACCCTTGCAGCAGCTTCCTGCATGACAGACAAACCCAAAACTGAAGAACTGCTCCCGGGGCGCTGGATGGCCGCAGAAGCCACCCGCAACGGCAGGCCCACCGGCACGCTCACGGATCTCTTTTTCGAGTTCCTGCCCAATGACAGCCTCTATACCAATATCGCCGGCTCGCCGCAGGGCATGCGCTTTTATATCGAAGACGGCGTGATCCAACAACGCAAAGGGCCTTTCGATGCCGACTACGAGGTGCAATCCATCACGGAAAAGGAAATGGTGCTGAACACTACGCTCAATGGGTTCGATTTCACCATCAAGTTTGTCAGGCAGGGCCGGTAGCGCCGCCCCTTATCTCGAAACCTAAGCTTTTCAAGTCTTCCCAAAACAAGGGGTAAGACTTCTCCACCACACCAGGCTCGCGAATGCCTAAAGACCCGTACATGGCGAGCGAAGCAAAGGACATCGCCATGCGGTGGTCTTCGTAAGTGTCAAACACAGGGTTGGAATCGAGGCTCGCCTTGCCCTCGATCAGGAAGAATTGCCTGCCGGACTTTTTAGCCATGCGGGCCGGCAGTTCGTATAGCGATACGCCCGTTTTTGCCAATTCGGTACGCAAAGCGGCAATACGGTCGGTTTCTTTGATGCGCAGGGTTTCCAATCCGCTGAACACTCCGTGTACGCCCAGGGCGGCGCAAGTCACGGCCAGGGTCTGGGCCAAGTCAGGGCATTGCAGGAAATCCCACTCGAAAAAGGCAGGCGCCGCAGCGCCGGGCAGCTTGCGCAAATAGGCTGCCCCCTCCTCAAAAGTGGTTTCCACCCCAAAGTGCCGCATCATTTCCGCCAGCACCGCATCGCCCTGGAGGCTTTGGGCAAAAAGACCGCACAACTTCAAGTCGGCCTCAGGTGCTAAGGCTGCCATAGAGTAATAATATGACGCAGCCGACCAATCGGCTTCCACCTGGAATTCGGCAGGGCGGTACTCCTGGGCCCGCACGGTAATAGTGTCGCCCTCCCAGGTGTATTGCACACCGAAGTGATGCATCAGCCGCAGGGTCATTTCTATATATGGCCGGGAAACAACCGTGCCTTCCAACCGGAGGGAGAGACCTTCCGGCAATGAGGGGGCGATGAGCAACAACGCTGAAATGTACTGGCTGCTGGTGCCTGCGGAAATGGAGAGTTGATGCTTCCGGCCTGAATAGCGAGGCGGGCCGATGCGCAGCGGAGGATAGCCTTCTTTTTCCAAGTATTCAATGTCGGCGCCCAGGCTTCGGAGTGCTTCCACCAGCACCCCGATGGGGCGCTGCTTCATGCGTTCGGTACCGGTGAGCACCTGTGTGCCTTCGCGAAGGGAGAGTAATGCCGTAAGAAAGCGGAAGGTGGTGCCGGCTGCGCCCGCGTCGAGCACTGCCTCCCCGGAATCGAGCAAGCCCTGCATGAGGCGGGTGTCCTTGGCATCGGCCAGGCCTTTGACAGGAAAGGATTCCGGGCATAAGGCCCTGATGATCAAAACGCGATTGCTGATGCTTTTGGAGCCGCTGAGCGCGATGGCGCCGCGCAACGGGCCTGGCGGCCTGAATAAGTGCGTGATCATGATGTTCGGGCGGTTGAAAGCAGCGGCAACCCGGCTCACCGCAATGGGTGCAAGGGCGCGCTACCGGTTCTTGCTGTCTAATCCAGCAAGTCCTTGTAAGGCTCAGCCATTTCCCAGGCCGCGTCGGTCGCTTTACGGGCCTTGGGCTTGTTGGACGATTCAAAGATCGCGTCTTCCTCTTCTGCGGGCCGCGGGCGCCGTTTTTCATAGCGCAATACCACGCCCAAGCTTTCCCATGCCTTTAGCAACTGGAGAAATTCCTTTTCTTTGGTCGGCTGAATGGTTACTCGATATTCCATTATTTATTTCAATTCACGCGTAAAAAAATGCACTGCCTGTACGAAAGGGAGCTTATTCCATTAACAGTTCGGTTGCGGTATGGTCCGGCTCTGGTTTCTCTTCTTCGGCTTCCAGCCTTTTTCGGCGGACTTCCTCATCCGATTTTTCGTATGCCTTGATGATATCTTTGACCAACCGGTGGCGCACCACGTCGTCGGCATCGAGATAGACGGTGGCGATGCCGTCTAAGCGGCCCAGCAGGTCGATGGCCCTTCTCAGGCCTGATTTTTGGTGAAAAGGCAAGTCTATCTGCGACAAGTCGCCGGTAACGATACACTTGGCGGTCGGTCCCAGGCGGGTGAGAAACATCTTCAGTTGCAGGGTAGAACAGTTCTGTGCTTCGTCGAGGATGATGAAGGCGTTGTCGAGCGTGCGGCCGCGCATGAAGGCGAGCGGGGCGATCTCTATGACGCGGTTGAGCATGAACTGTTGCAGCTTCTCGCCGGGAATCATATCGTCGAGGGCATCGTAAAGGGGGCGGAGATAAGGATCGATTTTCTCTTTGAGGTCGCCGGGCAGGAAACCGAGACTTTCGCCTGCCTCCACTGCCGGCCTGGTGAGGATGATCTTTTTTACCAATCGGTTTTTCAGGGCGCGCACGGCCAGCGCTACGGCAGTATAGGTTTTGCCGGTGCCTGCAGGCCCTACGGCAAAGACGATATCGTTGTGTTCAGCGGCTTCGATAAGCCGCTTTTGGTTGCGGGTCTTTGCCTTGATCTGGCGGCCTTCGGTGCCGTGCAGGATAGTTTGATTATCGTGGCCGTTGCTGAGTCGCACGTCGAAGGGATTGTCGCCGCTGAGCATTTCTTCCACCGCCTGCACGGGCAACTCTTTATGTTCGCGCAACATGCGCACCATCATCTCGAATTTGGACTTTGCTTTCTGGGTGTACTTCTTTTCGCCAGACATTTTAAGGCTGCTGCCACGGGAGGTGATCGTAATCTCCGGGAACGCCTTGCGAAGCAAGTTCAGTTTTACATTGTTTTCTCCGTACAGTTCTACGGGGTCCACCCCTTCAACGGTAAGAATGATCTCGCTCAATACGTACAATTCTTTTGATGAACAAAACAAGCCGCTTGGGCGGCAATCACACAACGGGAAGCGCCCGTAAAAAGTTCAAACGGCTCTCTTTCTTTTCTCCCTTCAAAGATAGAGCCATCGCGCCACAGTTTTCCAAAAAACGACCGGATTTATTTATCCACATTCTTTTCTACTTTTACCGCTTCATAATTTCAGACTGCCGTTCATGCAAATCGTAACGCTTACTACAGACCTCGGCGAACAAGATTACGCCCTCCCGGCGCTCAAGGGCCGCATCCTGAGCCGGACGCCGCAACTCCAACTGGTAGATGTGACGCACGGCATTCGAAACTTCGACATTGTGCAAACGGCCTTTATCCTGGGCAATGCATGGCGCAGTTTTCCCGCCGGCTCCATACACGTGGTATGGGTGAACAATTACTACAGCCCCGGCCGCACTTTCCTCGCCATACGGCATGAGGACCACTATTTTATCGGTCCTGACAACGGGGTGCTATCTCTTGTGTTCCGGGAGAAACCCATAGAAATCTATCACCTGGAATTCGCCGAGGGGGGGGATTTCTCCCTGCGCGACCTCTTTGCTTTTGCCGTAGGCCACATCGCCCAGGGAAATCCCTTCGAGCAGATCGGGCTCCCGGCCTCTTCCCTGCTACAGCGCATCACCTTCCAGCCCGTGACCGGCCCTTCCCACATCCGCGGCGCCGTGGTGCACATCGATAATTTTGACAATGCCGTGGTAAATATCTCCCGCGAACTGTTCGATTCGGTGGGCAAAGAGCGGCCTTTTACGCTGCAATTCAAACGGCACGAACCCATCAGGCGCATGTGCCGGCACTACAGCGATGCGCCCGTCGGGGAGGCGCTGTGCCTCTTCAATGCCGCCGGCTACCTGGAAATTGCAGTCTATATGGGCAGGGCGGCATCTCTGTTGGGCCTGGCATTGGAGGATATGGTGGAGGTAGTATTTGGATGAGCTGGGTGGGTTGTCAATTTAGACACGGCAAGGCCCTGCAGCGCCTCATCTCGACTGATCAAACACTTCCACCAGGTAAAGCATGTTGTGAATATCCTCGAAGAATTCCCGCACCCGGTCAAAACTCAGGTTGGATTGCAGGATAAAAGGCTCGAGCATATCCTTATCCTCGCTGAGGCCGAGGTAAATATCCCTGCCGAGGAAGGAAATGTAAAGTTCTTTTTTATGATCTTTTACATAGTTCACCAAAGCTTGCTGCATGGGCGGAGTAAGGGTGCCCGCCACATGCGTATCCTCGGTGGCGTAGGTCATGAAAATCCGGCGGAATTCCTCGTTCAGGATTTCGCTGTCTTTGTTCTTTCCTCCTTTAAAAGTGAAAGCGCGGATGGATTGTGTGAGAAACTGCAATCGGCTGCGGGGCCATACGATAATTTCGCCATCAGTAGGCTCGTTGAACAGCGAATGCACAAACACTCCGCTGAAAACTTTATTGATGCGGCTGCGCAGCACCGACATCTCCCCTACCCGGAGTTCGCAAAGCTCAAAAAACATCTCGCCTACCTTGCCCTCTATCTTGTCTTCGCCTCTGTATTCCTGCGCTTTCGTATCGAATATCCGGGATGCCAGGAACTGCTCCTTCGGTAAAAATCCTTTGTAATCGTATTTCAAAGGATTCTGCTGATCGAAATTCAGCCCGTCGTCAATAAAATCGAGGATCAGCCGCACTACCCTGGGCTTGAAAGCCCTCCTGAATTCATCTATCCGGGCGAACAGGTACACGATGTACAAACCCAGCGGAACGGCCAGCATAAGCGTGACAAAGAGCAGGTTGAGATAAAACTCCATGGCTATCACCGCGCTCATAAGCAGGACAGAAATAGCCAGCAAGCCCACCAACTGCAAGCGCATCCGCTCCAAGCGGGTCAACTCCGGCTGGATCGTGTTGTTGTAAAACAGCCTGAATTCCTCTAATCGCTTGAGCGGCATAATTCTGCAATTAAAAATTCGTTAATACATCCTGATGCAGGGACCACGTGACGAAAATTTTTGTAAAATTACGATGGTTTTGGCGTTTTTTAATAAAACACGTACCTTTGCGCCCTTATGAGAGAAAAGATTGCTTTGCCTGTTTGGTTTTCCGGCATTCTGGTCATAGCCCTGTTCAGCGGCTGCCGCAGCGAATACGAAAAAATCCGCACCGCCGGCGACCCTGAAACCATGTACAAAAAAGGTTTTGAGTACTACGACAAGAAAGACTACGCCCGCGCCCAAGGCTTGCTTGAATTGATACTCCCAAGCTACCGGGGCAAACAAGAAGCGGAAGAGATCTACTACCGTTACGCTTATACCTACTATCACACGCAGCAATTTTTGCTGGCCTCGTACTATTTCAACAGCTTCGTGCAAACTTTCGGCGGAAGCCCCTACAAAGAAGAAGCGGCCTTCATGTCGGCATTCTCCAACTACCAAATGTCGCCGAGTTTTCGCTTGGACCAGACCCACACGCTCAAAGCCATCGAAGACCTTCAGCTTTTTGCCAATACCTATCCCAACAGCGAACGGGTAGCTGAATGCAACCGTCTCATCGACGAGCTAAGACAGAAACTGGAGCGCAAGGCATTTGAAGAGGGCAAGCTGTACTTCGATTTGCGCAACTACCAGTCGTCCGTACATTCTTTTGAAAACCTCCTGCGCGATTTTCCGGAGACCACCAACGCAGAAAACGTGCGGCTGATGATCATGCGGGCATCTTTTCTTTTGGCCGAAAACAGCATAGTAGAAAAACAGCAGGAACGCTACAATGAAGCATTGACGCGGGCAGAAGAATTTCTCAACCGCTTTCCCTCCAGCACCAACAGCAAAGAAGCCGCTCAGGTCAAGGATACTTCCATCAAAAAATTAAAACAATTAGAAAATGTCGGATATAAAAGCTAAAGCACAAGGCCTGGAGCCTAGCGTTGGCCCGCGCAACGTAGAAGAAATGGTAAAAGACACAGGCAATGTGTATGAGTCTCTCACCATTATTGCCAAGCGGGCACGCCAGCTCAACACCGAGCTGAAGTACGAGTTGCACCAGAAGCTGGAAGAGTTTGCCGTGTCTTCCGATACCATCGAAGAGATCAACGAGAACAAGGAACAGATCGAGATATCCAAATTCTACGAGAAGCTCCCCAACCCGGCTCTCATCGCTACCGAGGAGTTTAACAGGGGCGAGTTGGCATACCGCATGGTGGAGAAGAGACCCAAACCGTAATATTCCTTTTTGTGCCTTTACGCCGGCACAACACTTTTTTCAACGCTCTCCTATGAGCCGGTTGAATGGCAAAAAGATCATCCTGGGTATCACCGGAAGCATCGCCGCCTATAAGGCAGCGGCGTTGGTTCGCCTTTTTGTCAAATCCGGCGCAGAAGTACAGGTGCTGATGACCCGTGCCGCGTGCGACTTTATTTCCCCGCTCACGCTGTCCACCCTGTCGAAAAGGCCGGTATTCACGGAAATAAGCGAGGAGACAGGATGGAACAACCACGTGGAGCTGGGCTTGTGGGCCGATGCCATGGTCATAGCGCCACTCACTGCTACCACGATGGCCAAGCTCTCTATCGGCCTGGCCGACAATATGGTAACAGCCGTTTACCTCTCTGCACGATGCCCTGTATTCTTCGCGCCCGCCATGGACTTAGACATGTGGCGACATCCGGCAATACAGGAGCACACACACCGCCTGCAATCTTTCGGCAACCTGCTCATTCCCCCAGGCTACGGTGAACTGGCCAGCGGCCTCACCGGCGAAGGAAGACTGGCGGAGCCGGAACAGATACTGGAGTTTGTGGACCAATACTTAGGCAAGGTACAAGACCTGGCAGGTAAAACGGTGCTCATCACCGCAGGCCCTACCTACGAACCCATCGACCCCGTCCGATTTGTAGGCAACCGCTCTTCCGGGCGCATGGGCGTGGCCCTGGCCGATGCCGCTGCCCAGCGTGGCGCCCGCGTGGTACTCATCCTCGGGCCATCCAAGTTGTCGGCCTCGCATCCCGGCGTGCAAACCATCAGGGTAGAAACGGCACAGGAGATGTACGAGCAATCTCTCTCGGCATTCCCGCAAGCCGACGGCGCCATTCTCTCCGCAGCAGTCTCCGATTACCGCCCGGCTGAACCCGCCTATGAAAAAATTAAAAAATCCGGGCAGGAAATGAGCCTTCGCCTGGTACAGAACCCCGATATCGCCGCTGCGCTGGGGCAACTCAAAAAGCCGGGGCAGATCACCATCGGATTTGCGCTGGAGACCACCAACGAAGAGCACAACGCCCGTGAAAAACTGAAGCGCAAAAATATGGATTGCATCGTGCTCAATTCCCTGCGGGACCCCGGCGCCGGTTTCGATGTGCAAACCAATCGCATAACGCTGCTGTTCAAAAACAATAATACCGTTCAATTTGAGTTAAAAACCAAAGATGCCGCAGCACAGGATATACTCGATGCCGCCGTTCAATTGTGGAATCAATAAATTAAAACTGTCTTTAGTCATGGGAGGAACCCGAATTCTCTTTGTCGCTTTTTTTTCTCTTTTCACCTGGATTAGCCTCGACGCCCAGGAACTCAACTTCTCGGTCAAGATCAATACTCAACGCCTTCAAACGGTGGACCCCAAGGTGTTTGAAACCCTCGAAAAAACCATTTTCGACTTCCTCAACAACACCAAATTCAGCGATCACACGTACGAGCAGGGCGAACGCATCACCTGCAACATCCAACTGACCATACAGCAGGAACTCTCCCCTACCCGGTTTAAAGCCGACCTGGCCATCCAGTCTTCCCGCCCGGTGTACGGCAGTAATTATGAAACCACCATGCTCAATCACCAGGACCGGGATGTGACCTTCGACTACGAGCAGTTCCAGCCGCTCATTTTCAGCCGGAACGCCTACAACGACAATCTTTCGGCCATTCTCTCCTTTTATGCCTATGTGATCCTCGGACTCGATTACGACTCATTCTCCCCCTTTGGCGGGGATCCCTACTATAAGATTGCCCAAGACATCGTGAATAATATCCCGCAGGGCGCTGCTGTGGCCAACCCCGGCTGGCGGTCCATCGACGGCGCCCGCAACCGGTACTGGATTGTTGAAAATGTGCTGTCTCCACGGGTGCGGCCCATGCGCCAGGCCATGTACGACTACCACCGGCACGGCCTCGACGTCATGTCCAAGAATCCCTCTGCCGGCCGCGCCATCATCATGCAGGCCCTGGACGAGATCGCACAGGTCAACCAGGTATATCCCAACAGTATGATCGTGCAACTTTTCAGCCAAACCAAGGGGCAGGAAGTCACCGAGATTTTCAAAGCCGGTACCTTCCAGGAAAGGGATCGCGTCGTCAACGTAATGACCCGCATCGATCCGCCCAATGCAGCCCGTTACCGTTCGGTTAGATCTTGAACCACGTGATACCCATCGCCGTTTTTGCCTCAGGTACGGGCAGTAACGCCCGGCGGATCATGGAGCACTTCCAGGATTCAAATGAGGTGCAGGTGCGCTTGATCGTCTCCAACAAACCCGACGCCCCCGTGCTTGAAACGGCGCGGCTCATGGGTGTAGAAACCCTGACCATCAACCGGGAGAGCTTTTATCGCAGCGGGCTTTTGTTGGAGCAAATGCAGCAACGAGGTATTCAATTCATCGTGCTGGCCGGGTTTCTCTGGCTTGTTCCCGGCTACCTGATACAGGCATTCCCGCAGCGCATCGTCAACATCCACCCGGCCCTGCTGCCCCGGTACGGCGGCAAAGGCATGTATGGCATGCATGTGCATGAAGCAGTGAAACGATCGGGAGATGCCGAAACGGGGATCAGCATACATTATGTGAATGAACATTACGACGAGGGCCGGATCATCTTCCAGGCACGATGTTCAATTGTGCCGGAAGACACCCCGCAGGATATCGCCCGTAAAGTACAGGCGCTGGAACACCGGCATTATCCGGCGGTACTGGAACAATTACTGCTCGGCAAACGTATTACCGGCGCTGAAATAGCTGATTGACAATATTTTCGCCTTATCTTTACCCAACGAAAAAAAACCTTATCATGAACAAGACTTTCTTAATGCTGATAGCTGTGATGTGCATAGCGCAATCCTTGTCGGCTCAAAATTGGAAAAAGACCCGCAAGTCGGGTGACGAACTCTACCAGCAGGGCAAATATGCCGAAGCTGCCGCTCAATACGAAGAGGCTTTCAAAAAGAAGCCGAAAAACAAAGACCTGGCTTTCAAAACGGCTGAAACGTATTACATGATCAAAGATTATCGCAAAGCCGCTGAATACTGGCAATACGTAAAAGACGACAACGCAAAGTACCCCATGGCAGGCCTCAAGTACGCCCGCAGCCTGAAACAAGACGGCCGCTATGACGATGCCCGGCGAGAATTCCAGGCATATCTCGACAAATACAGCGGTCCCGACCGGGCCATTGTCGAAGAGATCGTGCGGGTGGAAATTGCGGGGTGTCTCTTAGCCAAAGAACTTCCCGCCCGTGCCAACAGAGATGCAGAGATACTGTACCCCGGAAAAGGGATCAATACCGACGCTGCCGATTTTGCGCCGATTTCCTTCTCCAATGACGTCCTTTACTTTTCTTCCACCATCGGAGGAAGGGCGCGGATTTTCCGCTCACAGCGGCAAGGCAAGGAGTGGGGCAAAGGAGGCGCCCCTGAGGCTTTCCCCATCATTCAAAACGACCACTATTGCAACGGAACCCTCTCCTCCGACGGCAACCGCTTTTACTTCACCATTTGCAGCGGCGGGGAAACCTGGGGCCCGCTCACGACCCGTTGCGAAATTTTCCTGATCAAGCGCCAGGGCGGCGTATGGTCGCAACCCATCCGCCTTCCCGAATACATCAATATGCCCAAAGTGACGGCCACTCACCCCAATGTTGCGGAAGCAGGCGGCCAGGAATTCATCTTTTTTGCCTCCAATCGCGAAGGCGGCCGCGGGGGCATGGATATCTGGTATGTTTCACGCGACCTGGCAGCAGACGATACCGACTTCTCCTTCCCGGTGAATCTCGGCCCCACTGTCAATACCTCGGGCGATGACCTCACCCCCTTCTACGACGCAGCTTCGGGCGAACTCTATTTCTCTTCCAACGGCCATCCGTCCATCGGCGGATTCGACATATTCAAATCTAAAGGAATGGAGGCCATTTGGTCTTCCCCGGAAAATATCGGCTTGCCTTTTAATTCTCCCGCCGACGACTACTACTACATCCTGACCGCCGAGGGCAATACAGGCTTCCTCGTTTCCAACAGGGTCTTTGGCGGTCAAAAAACCAATACACGGCACGAAGACATCTTTGAGTTCAGCATCGGCGGCCGGCGGCTCATGGTGAAAGGAACCGCATACGACCGCGACTCGGGCACACCCCTGGGCAGCATCATGGCTTCTCTTTACCAGGTACTGCCGGGCAACGTGGAAAACCTCCTGCTCGTCAAAGATTTTACCGACGGCGCTTACTCTTTCGAGATTTTGCCCGGGAGGACGTTCAAAATAGAAGTCCAGAGCGCAGGATACAAAGCCGGGGCGTATCAGTTCAGCTCCGACGACCCGGCCACTACTACATACGGGCGTCCCATCTACCTCGATAAAGCTGTGGAAATACCGGAAGTGCCTCCCGTCGCGCCTCAACCCGGCGAGGTCATTCCCGGCCCTGAACAATACACCGTGAGAGGGATAGGCCCGGACGATCAGTTGGAATACACCAGTACTGCTCCCCGCTTACAGGGGGTGTACTATAAAGTGCAACTCGCAGCTGTACAAAAGTATGATCCCGGCCACTCCGGCATCAAACGGGTGAGCAACCTTGCCAGCCGGTTGGATACGGAATTCATCGCCGAACAAAATCTCACACGCATCATGCTGGCGGATTTTCTCAACAGGGACGAAGCCTTCAGGATAATGGCCCAGGTACAAAAGAAAGGCTTCCCCGGAGCTTTCGTCGTGCGGTATGAAAACGGGCTGCGGTACGGAAAAGAGATGTGAGGCTACCCAACGTGTTTACAGGCGCTTCCCTTCATCGGCTTTACTGCTCAAATGGTCGAATAAACCTTGAGCAGGTGTGTGCATCATTCGACTTTTGTCCTAAAATTCACCGAAGTGAGCATTAGAAAAAAAGCGGCCGACCTGGCCGGTAACCTTTTAAAAGATCGATTTATGGAAAACAACATCCATGCCGAGCGCAACAAACACGCCGAAACAATCATTCGCAACCACATCCTGTGGTCTATGGGCGCCGGGCTTTTCATTCCGATCCCCGTGGCCGATATATTCGCAGTAAGCGCCTTGCAATTGGACATGATCCGGCAGTTGTGCCGGGTGTACAACGTGGACTTCGCCGAGGCACAGGGAAAGGCCGTCGTATCTTCTCTCACCAGCAGTACACTGGCCAAAGTCGGCGCCAGAAGCCTGCTCAAAGCAATACCGGTGGTAGGCACCTGGGCGGGGGGCGTAGCTTCTTCTATTTTCAACGGCGCTTCCACTTATGCGCTGGGCGAGGTATTCAAAAAGCACCTGGAGACGGGCGGCACCATCTTGGATATCGATACCGACCGCCTCAAGAAATTCTACCAGGAGAAGTTTGAAAAAGGCAAAAAGGTTGCAGAACAGCTCAAAAAGGAACAGGAGGCACAAAAAACTGCCGACAATACCCGGACGGTTACCGTCGAAACCCCGGCGCAACAACCTTCGCCTCCTCCCGCCGCAACTGCGGCTCCCGAGCCTTCTACCCTTGATCGCCTCAAAGAACTCGCCGAACTGAAAAACCAGGGCTTTATCACCGAGGAAGAATTTGAACAAATGAAGAAGCGGGTAATCGAATCGTACTGAGTATTAGGTACCCGCTCTCTAATCTTTGCGCGCTTACCGGGATTTGATCCCCGGTAAGCGCGCATTTTTTTTACTGTTGTTTCACTACCTTCAGCACAGCGCGGTGTGTGTCGCTGCGGATTACCACCGAGTAAATTCCTGCCGGCAACTGTTGGATATCCGTTGACCACTCAACCCTGTCGACGTCCTTTCTGTGACTTTCCACCTGCATTCTCTGGCCGAGCATGTTGACGATCTCCACCCGGAAATCGCCCCGGAATGCATTCTCCATCACCAATTGCAGCGTCCCACGGGTTGGATTGGGAAACGCAGTTACCGTCCGGCTGATATCCTGTACCTCCGCGGCAGCCGTCATCAGATCGAACTGGAAAGGATTGGAAATGCTGGAACAGCCGTTGGCGGCAAATACCTCCACGATAAAAGCACCCGAAACCAAGGGCTGAATGGCCTGTGAAGTACCGCCCTGTGCCGCGGGTATGGGGTTGCCGTTGTAGTACCATTGATAGCTCAATGCCGGGCTGCTCGTCAGGATGTTGCCCTGCAAAGTAATCGTGGGTGCAGGAGGACCTGAAACCGGCACCTCGAAAACTGCAACCCTGCTGCAACCGGCGCTGTTGGTCCCGATCACCACAAACTCCCAGTTGCCGTATAAAGTGACGGTTATAGACGGCCCTTCAAAGATCAGATTCCCGCTGCGCTGATCATACCACTCATATGTTGATGCGCCCGAGGCAGTGAGCGTCACCGGAGTTCCGCCGCACACCGGCAACTGGCTTGCCGAAACGGAGATGTTTGGCAGAGGATTCACCTGGATGTAATTATTGGCTACGCCGGAATTGCTGCCGAAATTATTGGTCACGCCAAGCCCGACGTTGTAAGTGCCGGGCGTATCATACCGCACAAAAGGATGCTGGAAATTGGACGTAGAAGGCGTACCGCCGGGGAATTGCCAGTTCCACTGCCTGGGGAAGTTGGATGAGATATCCTGGAATAAAATGGTCTCGCCGGCGCATATCTGCCGGCGCGCGGTGTAAATATCGGGAGAGGGCGCCCCATTGGTGTAATCCTGGGCATCTACGAAAGAAATCTCATCTAAATACAAGTTGTTGCCCCATCCGGAAAAATTGGCCAACAGAAAATGTACCCTTTGCTGGCCGGCCAGAAAACCGAGCGATATCTGGTTGGAAGTCCACTGATCGGCATTGGGCACAAAAGAATCCTCCGTTGGCGGCGCCGTTGCCAGATCGGCTCCGCCCATGAACCAAAAAGGCGTAAAGGTGGCTCCACAATCCAGGGAGTAGAACAATGCCAGGGTGTCGGAATAAACTGTGCTGAACTGGGCGTAAGCATGCTCAAAGTACAAGTAGGGATTGGTCATTCCGCTGAGATTGATGGCCGGGCTGACGAGGGCGTCCACCGTGCCGGAGGGATCGTCGTCGGTGCTGTAATTATCCATGACTATGCTGCGGACGCCCGCACCGAAAGAACTGACATCCGCGAACTCGAATGTGCGGTCTGCATCCGGATTGTACAGTACCCAATCCTGGAAGGCTGTATTGATGTTTTCAGCATCCTCTATCAGTTGGGTGAAAGAATTGGAAGACAGTATGGAGATGTAGTTGTCTTCCCGGGTGGTACTGTTGCCGGATGCATTGGTCACTGTGAGCTCCACGCTGTAAATACCTTGTTGATTGAAGGTGATATCCTGGTTCGGGCCGTTGAAGGTGGCAAGCAGATTGCCGTCTTCGTCGTAGAATCGCCAGGTCCAGGAGTTTGGGTTGTTCGACGACTGGTCGCTGAACTGGATGTTCTGCCCGGTACAGGCGTTGGTGCGGTTTGCGCTGAACTGAGCCACCGGCGCATTGGGGCTGCCGCCGCCGCCGATGTGCACGGTGGAATTGAGAAGGTCCTTTCTTCGGGGACTGTTGTTCATCACCGTGCGCATTCTCCCTTTTTGGCAATTGGTGAAGGTGTTCATACAAACATCCTGTGAGTAGTCCATATAGTTCTCGATCATGTCGGCACTGCCACAACTCGTCACGGCTACACAGTTGTAGTTGGGTTGGCCGGAATTGGGCGTGTCGGCGCAAAAATCATCCACGCTGCAGCCTCCATCGCCCCAGATGTGGCGCAATCCCAACCAATGCCCTACTTCATGCGTGGCGGTGCGCCCCCTGTTGTAAGGAGCTTGTACGTTACCCACCCGCCCGAAAGACTGCCAGCGGATCACCACCCCATCAGTGGATGCGGGGCCTTCGTTCTGGTCGAAGCCCTGTAAAGTAGAAAGGCTGGGGAACTGGGCATAGCCCAGCAAGCCCTGGCTGCTGCCGCCGAACTGTACTGTCCAGACATTCAGGTACCGGTTGGGGTCCCAAACAGTATTCGGTTTCAGGATGGACTGGATGTCGTCGTGCTCCCAGGAGGAACGATTGCCGTTGACCCGGTGTATGCCGGGCTGCGAGAGCAAATTGCCCTGTGGATCTACCAAAGCCATTGCAAACTGGATTTCCGTATCTGCGCCGGCCGGGTGGTTATTGGACCCGGCGCCGGTGCGCCGGAAATCCTCATTGAGCACATCAATCTGAGATTGTATCTGCGCCTGGCTGATGTTGGCGCCTGTGCCCACCGGCTCGCCGTTGTGGATCACATGCACTATTACCGGAATGGTAATGACATTGGCTTGCGGGTCCCGGCCTTCAATACGGTTTTCATACTCGGCGAGGCGCGCTTGCAGGAGTGTTTCAAATGCTTCAAGAGTTCCCAATTCAGGGTAACGGGAGCGCAAATCTGCATCGGATTCCATACTGTAGCAACTGCGCTGCGCGGGCACAGGCTCATATATTGGAGATAAAGCCGTAGGAGTCTGAAACTTGTCGCGCAGGCCCTGCGTGTGGGCGCCCCTTTTGTGCAGGCGGCCCTGGAACTGTTCCAATGATTGGCTGAGCGCATTTTGTCCACATACGATTACACAAAATGCAATGGAAAAAAGGTGTATAGAGAATTTCATACCGGCAGGTTTTTGGGTGAACGAATCAATTCTTCAATTTCAGCATATCCTTTTGTACTTCAGCGATGTGCAATTCGAAGGATGGCGAGTCAGGTGCGGAAAGCGTTACTTTCAATGTCGATTTGTCCTTCATGGTCCATTTGCCTTCTACAACGACGGGCGCATCAGCCGGCCCGATCTGGTGGTGGACGAAGCTGCCGTCCTTTTTGATCTCAAACCCCTCCCGGCCTCTGGCCGGCGGAAAACTGAAATCAGAAGGACGGAAAGCCCTGTAATCCGGTCCGTCATCTTCGTGGGAGTGCACCCAGTGCTGAAAAAAGTCGGTCCCGTAAGTGCGTTCTGCTTTTTTGGCAGGGTTGCAGGCTGCAAAGAAGAGCGCCAGGAAAAGGTAAGGTGTCATTCGCATGGTTAACCTGGTTTTTGATTGAGATGCTTTTTGGCTTATAATGCAAAAGTAAATTTTTTCGGAAAAACCCAACCGGACTAAATTCATTGTAAATTAAGTTTCTATGCTTAGTGAAGGGGTGACTACGGGGCGCCGCCTTGGCTGAGTCACCCCTTCACTAGCCTGATCAAAGCAAACTTCCTTAGTTTACACTGCACTAAACAGGGAAAGACCCCCGCTACGAAGTGGAAACAAGCGGCATTAGATCAGGAAAAAGCAAGTCGCGCCGGTCTCTTCGCCAAACTTCACCGCCTGAACCCCTTACCCGGCGCCCCGCCCGGCATTCCGCCCATACCAGGCATTCCCATGCCCGGCATCTTGCTCATTTTGTGCATCATCTTGCGCATTTGCTCAAATTGTCGCACAAAAGCGTGAATTTGGTCTATATTGTTGCCGGAGCCGGCGGCGATGCGTTTTTTGCGGCTCATGTTGAGGATGTCGGGATTGGTGCGTTCCTCCGGGGTCATGGAGAGAATGATGGCCTCGGTGCGGTTGAATGCAGAGTTGTCAATATCCACGTCGCGGAGGGCTTTGCCCATGCCGGGGATCATGCCCATGAGGCTTTTGATATCGCCCATTTTCCGGAGTTGCTGGATTTGGCCCAGGAAGTCGTTGAAATCCAACTGGTTTTTGCGGATTTTCTTCTCGATGCGGGCCATCTCTTTCTCGTCGAACTGGGCCTGCGCTTTTTCCACGAAGGACACGATGTCGCCCATGCCGAGGATACGCTGCGCCATGCGGTCGGGATGGAACACATCCAAGGTATCCATTTTTTCGCCCTGGCTGACGAATTTGATGGGTTTACCCACGGTGTATTTCACGGAAAGGGCGGCCCCGCCGCGCGTATCGCCATCGAGTTTGGTGAGTACTACGCCATCGTAGTTGATCACGTCGTTGAAAGCTTTGGCGGTGTTCACGGCGTCCTGGCCGGTCATGGAGTCCACGACGAAAAGCGTTTCCTGGGGCTGAATCGCGGCTTTTACGGCGGCGATCTCCTCCATCATTTCCTGGTCGATGGCAAGGCGGCCGGCGGTATCCACGATCACCACATCCAAATTGTGGGCTTTGGCATGGGCAATTGCCTGGAGCGCGATCTGCACCGGGTTTTTATTTTCCGGTTCTTTATACACCGGCACGTTGATCTGCTGCCCCAGTACGCTGAGCTGGTCAATGGCGGCAGGCCGGTACACGTCGCAGGCTACCAGCAACGGGTTTTTCTTGAGCTGGCTCTTGAGATAGTTCGCCAATTTTCCGGAAAATGTGGTTTTACCGGAGCCTTGCAAGCCGGCGATGAGCACTACTGCCGGTTTGCCTTTAACGTTGAATTCGGCAGCCTGACCGCCCATGAGACTGATCAATTCGTCCATGACGATCTTGATCATCAACTCGCCGGGTTTTACCGATTTGAGCACGTTTTGGGTACCTAAGGCCTGTTCTTTTACCTTGTCGGTAAATTCCTTGGCAATTTTGTAGTTGACGTCGGCATCCACCAAGGCCCGGCGGATTTCCTTAATAGACTCCGCAACGTTGAGTTCGGTGAGTTTATGCTCGCCTTTGAGGGTTCTAAAGGCAGAATCGAGGCGATCGCTAAGGTTATCGAACATGTGGTTTTTGAATTATTTTCAAGAAACGGCAAAAGTATAAAAAGGTCTGCTTATTTTTGGCCTGTTCTCCTTTTTCACATCCTGTGAACATGCGCCGGCCGGCAACACCTGCCGTTGCGTCCATAACCAGGCAGTCGATACAGTCCTTGCGATCGCCGCCCGGTTATGGATAAATATTTTACCAACACAAACCGGTCTTTATGTCAACACCAATCAAAATTCTATTGTTGCTGTTGGCCTGGCTGCTTTACACCGTCTTCGTGTTCCGGGGATGCAAAGAGCAGTTGTGCCTCACTTGCGGCGACGGCGTCTCGACAGGCGTAGTTGCGCCGCCCGACGAAGAAGCGGATACCAGGACGCGCTATCCCATCGACTTCCTTTGGGAAAAGGCCGAACCATTCAAAAACGAGGGCGCCGATGACCAGATCAAGTCCATTCTCGCCGGTTTGAATGACAACAATATTCTGGAAGTAACTGGATACTATTTTGAAGGGGAGGCACGTCCAGGAGAGTTTGAAAACCTGGGCTTTGCCCGTGCCGACCAAATAAAGAGAATGCTCATCGCAGCGGGGATACCTGCCGGCCGCATACAAGTGCGGGCACGCGCCATGCAGGAAAGCGAAGGCGTGCGCGACAACTATTTCGTCGGGTACGAAAGCCGCTGGCTGGAACCTGAGCAAAAAGTAGTAGAAACCGTGCAGGAATTAGATGACCGCATCATCATTCGCTTCCCCGTAGGCTCTACCCAGATGACCTACGACAAAAATGTGAATGGTTATCTCGATCAGTTGGCCGAACGCGTGAAAAAAACCGGTGAAACGATCACCCTCACGGGGCATACCGACAACACCGGCACCGTGGACGGCAACCAGAAACTCGGCCAGGAGCGCGCGCAGGCCATCAAGAGAATTCTCACCGGTAAGGGTGTAAAAGCCGGGCAGGTGCAAACGGACTCCAAGGGTCAGACTCAGCCGGTTACGACCAATGACACCGAGGAAGGCCGACGCGAGAACCGGCGCGTGGAAGTACGGCTCATCAAACAATAATTCATTGATCCACCTAAAAAACGAAAATAACCATGCTTACAGGAAATCTTCTTCTCCATATCGAAACCAATTGCTGGTTGTGGTGGCTGCTCGGCTCCCTGCTGCCCTTGCTGCTCGGCATAGCAATAGGGTACCTCCTCTTCAGCAAATACCGCCGCATGGCCGCCGAACTGGAAGCCGAGCGCAATAAACTCCAGGGCGAAGTAGCCGAGTGGGAGAAAAACTATATGGGCCTGAAATATCAGCTCGACGAAGCCGAAAAAGAGCGCAACCGCATTAAAGTAGCACTTCAGAGCTGCGAAGCCGATAAGGCCATCCTCCAGTTCAAATTGGATAAGGCCCATGCTGGCGAAGGAGTCGTATTGGGCTCGGGACCTGCCGCACCTCATGGCGCCGCTGCAGGAGCAGCCGGCCTGGGCGCATTGTTCCAAAACGACAATCTGCAGATCATCGAAGGCATCGGACCCAAGATCGAGGAACTGCTCCAAGCTGCAGGGATCAATACCTGGGCCGACCTGGCAGGAGCCGACTTCAGCCGCTTGCGCAAGATACTCGACGATGCAGGTCCGAGTTACCGCATCCACAACCCAGGCACCTGGATGGAACAGGCCGCTCTCGCAGCTGCCGGCAAATGGGACGAGCTTTTGGCCATACAGAAAAACTTAGCGGCCGGCGAGGATACCGGCTCGGGAGATACTGATTCCAAATTGGAGAAAATGGCCGTAAAACTCCTCGGGTTCACCACCAACACACACGACCTCAAAGTGGTGGAAGGCATCGGCCCGAAAATCGAAGACCTGCTCAAAGCCGACGGCATCCGCAACTGGGCCGACCTGGCCGCTGCATCCGTAGAACGAATCCAGGGCATCCTCGATAAAGCCGGCGAAAACTATCGCTTAGCCGATCCTGGTACCTGGGCTGCCCAGGCAGCTATGGCCGCTGCAAGTAAGTGGACGGAGCTGAGAGCATACCAGGACCAACTCAAGGGAGGAAAGGCATAAGTTAAGCTGCAAGCTGCGAGCTACAAGCTTCGAGTTTCCTTGCACAGACTCGCGGCTCGTAGCTCGCGGCTTGCAATCGCTTCGTTACGCAGCGCTCGCTTTCAATCCCGCTTCTTCTGCATGGCAAAACGCAACAGCAGCAGCGCCAGCAAGATAAAGGCTGCCAGACCGAGCAAATCACCGCCAATGCCGATTTTTTCAGCAAAGCCGGTGTTGAAATAGCTGATCAATGACCGCGGCTTGCCCTCCTCGTCCACTCCCACCGTTGACCCCATCATCACGGCGATCACGATGCCCATCACAGCGCCTCCTGCAATGAGTCCGGAACTGAACAATGCGCCGGGACCGATTTCGGATTCTTCTTTGCCAGATTTCGTGAAGCGGTCAGCTATCCACTTCACAAAACCTCCAATAAGGAGCGGCGATGAAGTGGAAAGAGGCAGGTATGCTCCTACCGCAAAAGCAAGGGAGTTGACGCCGCACAACTCAACGACCGCTGCGATCCCCATACCGGCAATGACCAGGCCCCAGGGGAGATTTTGACTGAGCAGCCCTTTGATGACCGTAGCCATCAGGGTGGCCTGTGGCGCGGGAAGCGGGTTAGGCTTGTCGGGCGTAGCTTCGCCAATGCCGATGGTGCTTTCCAACAGCAACATGGTGCCGCCTATAACCGCTACCGAAACCAACACGCCGATGATAAGGCCTAATTGCTGCTTCACCGGTGTAGCGCCCACAATGTAGCCCGTTTTCAAATCCTGGGATGTGGCGCCGGCATTTGCCGCGGCGATACACACAATAGAGCCGACCACCAAAGCGATGGGCTGGTATGCATCTCCGCTCCAGCCTACGCCGAGGAAAATAAGCGAGGTGGCCATGAGCGTGGCAATCGTCATACCTGAAATGGGGTTCGATGAAGAGCCTATCAGGCCTACAATCCGGGAAGAAACCGTGACGAAAAAAAAGCCGAACACGATGACCAATATGGCCGAGAGCAAATTGGTGGGCACATTGGGCAATACGGTCATCAGCACGAGCAGCACTGCGCTACCCACCAATACATACACCAGGGGAATATCCTTCTCCGTGCGCAGGCGCTCCACCGCGACAGCAGCCCTGCTGTCTTTGAAATCCTTGAACGAGTCGCGGAAAGCACTCACGATGGTAGGCAAGGTTTTGATGAGCGTGACCAAACCTCCGAAGGTCACCGCCCCGGCCCCGATGTAGCGAATGTAGCGGTTCCAGATTTCCCCGGGGCCCATATCGGCGATGCGTTGGCTTGTCTCAGGAGCGAGCGGTCCGGCCAACCCGTCGCCAAATATGGTGATAAGCGGTATGAGCACTAACCAGGACAATACCCCGCCCGCAGCCATGATGCCGGCAATGCGCGGCCCGATGATGTATCCCACGCCGAGCAGTTCGGGCGTGATCTCCCCGCTCACTGAACCATTGGGCAGGGCTGAACCGCGCTTGAAGATAATGCTGGGCGTGTCCTTCCACAAGCCGATGATGGACATGAGTACCTTGTACAAAAACGCAATGCCGAGGCCGTAATACACTTTTTGGGCCAGCTTGCCGCCTTTTTCGCCGGCAATGAGCACATCGGCGCAGGCCGTTCCCTCCGGGTAGGGAAGTTTGCCGTGTTCTTTTACGATGAGCGAGCGCCGCAGCGGGATCATGAACAATACACCCAGAATACCGCCGATGAGCGCCAACACGAATATCTGAAAATACTGGAAATATTCCCGCCCCCCGGTGAGAAACAAAAGCGCCGGCAGGGTAAACACCACCCCGGCAGCTACTGATTCACCGGCAGAGCCGATAGTCTGTACAATATTGCTTTCCAGGATGGTGGCCTTGCCCAATTTTTTGAAAATGGAGATGGCCAATACCGCAATGGGGATGGAAGCGCTGACCGTAAGGCCTACCTTGAGGCCCAAGTAAACGGTGGCGGCGCCGAACAAGACACCGAAAAAAGACCCCAGCAAAATGGCTTTGAGCGTGAACTCCGGTATGAAGTCCTTCGGCGAAATATAGGGTTTGAAGCCCTCTTTGTGGTTGTCCATTATTGCGCTGCTTTGATATGTATGTACTAACTATACACCCGTTAGCATCGAGTTCCAGGCTCCCCGCCAGGCAAATCATTCCCCGCCAGAAAACCCGGAACCCGAAACCCGGAACAGAACTTTAACCTTTAGCCCTTTAACCTTTAACCTTTAACCTTTAACCTTAAACCCTCCTACTTGATCCCATGCATCCACCGGCTCACCATAGGCCCGAGCAGGTAAAGCAAAAGACCGCAGCCGATGGCCACAAAGCCCAACCAGCGGAACACGCTGAGACTGAGCTTCAGCGAATCGTTCTTCAAACAGGAAACCACAGCGGCGGTGGAACTTGCCTCAAAAAGTCCTTTGAATTCCTCTTTGGAAACCTCTCTTCCGTCGCCGGCGAGATTCGCATCTTGTGTAAGAAAAGAAACTTTCGAATTGGCAAGCGCTTTCTCCTGGGGCTCGCCTGTGAGTTTCATGGCCTTTTCTTTAAGCTCCCGGATTTGAAGCGTAGCTTTGAAATACGGTTTCTCTCCGCCGTTGTCGTTGAGCGCCTGGATGAAATTGTCACTGACCATGGTATTTTCCAGTCCCAGACTCCGCACGTTTTCCACTTCATTGATGAGTACATATTCGAGATTATCGTCAGCAAAGCACTCTTTGAAAGTTTCGGACTGCACGATCTTGGCCTCATCGATGGCAGTGAGCTTGGCAATGTGTTTACCGGCCTGGTGCGCGATGGAGGAAGACAGGAACCAAATGCCCATGAGGAAACCTACGATATGCGAGGGCGCCAGTTTGGTGACCAATGATAAGCCTACGGGCGACAGGGTGAGTTCGCCCAGGGTATGAAGCAGATATAGCAAGATCAGGAAAAAAGCGGGAACCAGGCCTGCTATGGCAAATCCCTTGCCCACGTTGAGCACTAAAAAGCCCAGACCCAGCAGGATCAAGCCAGTGCCGAACTTGTAAGGCGCAGAGGGTTCGCGCTGGATTTCGCCCAATTTGATCCACAACCAGGAAAATATCGGCGCGAAGATCATGATGAACAATGGATTGACCGACTGGAAAAAAGTCGTAGTCAATTCCGTGCCCATCATGGTTTTGTTCACGTTGCGGTCGGTGAACAGGTTGAGCGCCGAGCCGGCGAGTTCGAAGAAAGTCCAGAATACTGTAGTGAATAACAACAACAACAGGATCACCCAAATGCGCTGCTGCTGCACCCTGTCGTACTTACCCGACAGCACAAGCATGTAAATAATTACGCCGCCGCCGATTATCGCCAGGATAACATCAACGATGGCGTCGTTTTTGACCAACAACCAGGATACCCCTACCAGCACAACGGTAGCCAGGTATGGAACCCATTTGCCATTGATGCCGGCGACATTCTGCACTTCTGCCGGCTCAAGCCCAATGGGGCGGAAAGAATTCATTTCATGGCCCGCTTCATCCACATTGGTTTCGAGCCAGCCTTTGGATCTGGCCCACAGGAAGATCAATAAACCCACCGTCATGCCTACGCCGGCGGTGAGGAAGCCGTATTGCCAGCCTTCGATCTCGCCGATGGCGCCGCAGGTAAGCGGGGTGAGGAACGCGCCGATGTTGATACCCATATAGAAAATGGTAAAAGCGCCGTCGCGACGGGAGTCTCCTTCCTTGTAAAACTTGCCGATCATGGAGGAGATATTCGGCTTGAAGAAACCGTTGCCCACCACCAAAAGCGCCAAACCGATGTAGAAGGTAAATTGATCGTTGAGGAAAAGGGTGTACTGGCCGGCAGCCATGAGGATGGAACCCCAAATGATCGCTTTGCGGAAGCCGATCATTTTATCGGCAAAATAACCGCCAATGATAGGAGTCAAATAGACTAACGCCCCGTAGGCCGCGTAAATGCCGTAGGCCTGGGCATCGGCAAAAGCAAAGCCACCATTAATTATTTCCGCTGTCATGTAGAGTACCAGCAACGCCCGCATGCCGTAATAGCTGAAGCGCTCCCACAGCTCTACCATGAACAATGCGAATAGCGCGCGCGGGTGTACCTTGCGGTTGGTGAAAATCACAAAAGCTACCCAGGCTGCGACAGCTACCCAGGCAATCAACATCAGTTTGTAAGCAGGATTCATACTAGCTTGTGTAATGGTTAAGGTAATTTCCTCTCCGGATGCATGTAAGACCGGCCTAATGACAAACCCGCCTCACCCGGCGCATTACGGAAAGAATTTTGTTCACAAAATCGCGGCTAAAATTAGATTTTTTATCTAAACCGCTGCAAAAAAACTTTCCTGTTATTACCTTGGCTGTGCCGTAGCCCGCTGCGGAAAAGTCGCGAGGCGACCGGCCTCAAAATTCTTGAACCGATTTATTCCTCAAAACCGATTGAACATGAGAAAAATGTTTCTCTTCCCGGCCTTGCTGCTTTGTGCATCGGCAGCAAATGCCCAACAATTTCCCTGCCTGTACGACCTTGCAGTAGAACGCATGGAAGCCCAATACCCCGGCTACCGGAAGCACGTACAACGCGCCATACAAGGAGCTTTGGAGGAAGGACGCGCCAAAACCACTGAGGATATTTACACCGTGCCCGTAGTGGTGCATGTGGTGTGGAAAGAACAAGTAGAAAATATTTCGCTGGAGCAGATCGAAGCGCAGATAGGGGCGCTCAACGAAGCCTACCGGCGGCAAAACGCCGATACGGTGAATACCCGCGAGATTTTCCACCCGGTAGTCGGCGATCCGAAAATCGAATTTTTGCTGACCGATGTGGTGAGGGTGCAAACCAACGAATTTTTCCAACCTACTATCAACTCCATGCCCGACAAGGTCAAAAAGACCGCTCAGGGAGGCAGCGATGCCGTTGACCCCGTTCACCATCTCAACATCTGGATTTGCGCCATTCGCCCGCTTACCGTACTGGGTACACAAAACCCTGTACTCGGTTACGCTTATCCCCCGGCTGGACTGCCCAACTGGCCTTCCGGCGCCTCTGCCCCTTCCATCGACCTGGAAGGCGTTGTAGTAGATTACCGCACTGTAGGCGACAGCTTGACCTATCAGGCCTACGGACTCGGCCCCCTGCCCATGCGGGGGCGCACCATGGTGCACGAGGTAGCACACTACTTAGGCCTGCGCCACATCTCCGGCGACGGGCTGCTGGGGCTGATCGGCATTCCCGACTGCGAAGCCGACGATGGAGTTGAAGACACGCCTCAACAGGGCCTTCAAAGCCAGTTTATCTGCAATCCGCAACAAAATACTTGCAATGACGGCGACGACGACCTCCCGGACATGATTGAAAACTATATGGACTATTCGCTCGAGACCTGTCAGAACTCCTTCACCCAAGGCCAGATCGACATAATGCGGGCCGTATTGGAGGGGCCGCGCGCCGGGTTGCTCAATTCACCGAGCAGTACTGCCGGCGCCAATGACCTTGCCGAAAGGGTGTACGTTTTTCCCAACCCAACCGACGGGCTGCTGCAAGCGCAGTTCCCGGGACGCCAATTCAACCGCATTGCGCTGCTCACTCCTGCCGGCCAGACGTTGCGGGTGATGTATGGGCCTTTTTTCGATATGCAACAAATCGATCTGCAAGGCCTGCCTGCAGGAATGTACTTTCTGCGTATGGAACACGGGGGGCAAGCGGCAGTGCGGAAGGTGGTGCTCAGGCACAATCGATAGCCGGCGATATAGTCACAGGTCAGGCATGCGCCCAGCGCAGCTCGCCCCGGGAAGGCGTTGCAGCAAGCAGGAATTCCTTCACCGCCATTTCCAACATCCGGGTATTGAGCAGCGAGAGGTCCGGATCGGGAAGGGCCATCACAGCCGGAATGCCATGCGCCAGGTCTATTTCTTTTTGGTCCTGCCATACAAAGGAGCCCTTACCTGATAGAAACTCCGCCAAATATATCTGCTCCGTCTGTCCGGGCGTAGGTATGAGCAAAGCTTTTTTGCCGAGCGCAGCCAGATCCATCAACGTACTGTAGCCGGAGCGGCAAACCACCATTTCCGAAGCGGAGATGGCCTCGCTGAGCGCTTCCGCATCCAGGAAGGGCACAATCTCTATATTAGACCGTTGCTCGGTTACCGACTCGGCTTCGGGCTTGCCCTGTACCAACAACATGTGATACGGCAATTCGGCCGCCTGGCGGAGGATGGCTTTTTCCAGGTGGGTTCGTTGCGGTTCCGGGCCGGAGAGCAGGGCCAGCACGTCATATTTTTTTGCAGAGGCAACTGCTTTGAGACGTGTGAGGGGTCCCACGTAAAAAGTCTGTGTATGAGGCGATGGCCTCGACAGGGAGCCGGAGAGGTTGCCCGCCCCCGACCAGTCGGGAACCCAGCAGCGGTCGTAGCGGCGGATAAACCAGTGGTTCAGCATATTGGTCATACGGCCGAGCGCTTCGTTGGGAGCTTC
Source organism: uncultured Saprospiraceae bacterium (assembly GCA_964577215.1). GTDB lineage: Bacteria > Bacteroidota > Bacteroidia > Chitinophagales > Saprospiraceae > UBA2329. The sequence goes on along the minus strand of CAZNYK010000007.1, from coordinate 5,814 downwards.
CACATTGAGTTGGTGAGAAATAAAAACCGTGGGCGCCTTGCGGGAAAAACACCCCAGCCGGTTGTCGGAAATGATTCCGTCGAATTCGTACTTTTTCACCCAGCGGTTGATCTGCCGGTGTTCGGCAAAGACGGCCCAAAGGATGCGCGGCAACTGCAGCAACAGGTTCAGGATAATGCTGCGGAAGGGATAACGCACGTCGTAGGGAGGGAGCTTGAGGGTTGGCAGTTCCGGGAAGGCTCTTTGCAGCACCTTCAAGGGCCGGCCGTTGGATGCGATATACACCTCAGCGCCTTGCCGTATCAATTCCCGGATAACAGGTACGCAGCGCGTGGCATGGCCGATTCCCCAATCTAACGGCGCTACGAGAATCCTCGGTTTTTCTTTCATAGCCAAAGGATTTTTCTGAAAAGTTAAAGGATGACTTCAAAGTTATCGCCTAACTTCGCTTTTCAAAGTTGGATCAAAGGTAAGACCACATGAAGCACAAGATCATTTATTTCCTGTTAAGTTTATGTTTATTTTTTGTAGCCGCCGCATGCAAATCGGGGAATTGCGGGTGTCCGATGCATTGAGAGCTGAGAAGTGATTGAGTTCTTTTAACCTGAAACGCTTGAACAGACACAAAAAAACAGGCGATGCCCGCAACCGGCTGCGGGAAGCATTTCTCCGGCAGCCGTCGGCGCGGTGGTCTTTGCGCGTGTTGGGGGTCATCCTGTTTTTCGCAGTTTTTGCCGATTTCATCGCCAATGAGAAGCCCCTGTATTGCCGCATAGAAGGCAAAGACTTTTTTCCCGTTTTGCGACACTATGCAGTGAAGGCCGGGCTGGCAAAATGGGAGGGAGCATTGTCCGGTGGAGACTGGCAGAACCTCTCCTATGAACGGGTGTGGTTTCCACCTATTCCCTACTCGCCTCAAACCATAGACCGGAAAAACCTGAACTACATCAGCCCTTTTGAAAAACAACGCGTAACTTCCTGGCGGCAACGGCATTGGCTGGGTACCGACCAGATTGGGCGCGATGTTGCTGCCGGCCTGATATGGGGCGCCCGCACGGCCATGCTGGTCGGCCTTTTGTCCATGAGCGTAGCCTTGACCATCGGCGTATTACTGGGCGCTTTGGCCGGCTTTTTTGGAGACCACGGATTGAGGTTGCCCTGGATACATATCGCACTGAACATCCTCGGCCTGGCAGCGGGGCTTTTTTACGCTTCTATTCCCGCTGCTGACGGCATTAATAGAGGGATCGGATACAGTATAGCTGTGATTGCTGCATTTTTGCTCGTATCCAACATACTCGCCTGGCTTTTAAGTCATGTACCCTTGTTGCGCAGCCGGGCGGCGCTGCCTGTAGACTCGATCGTCATGCGCCTTATCGAGATCATGAATTCCATACCGGCCTTGTTGTTGTTGCTCTCCATAGCCGCTGTGCTGAGAAAACCCTCTCTGCTTGCCGTCATGCTCATCATAGGGCTGATTCGCTGGACGGGCATAGCGCGTTTCATACGGGCAGAACTGCTGCGCATCCGGAGCTTGGGCTACATCGAAGCAGCCCGGGTACTTGGATTCCGGGAATGGCGCATCCTCTGGCGCCACGCCGTACCCAACGCGCTTACGCCGGTGCTTATCGCCCTGGCATTCGGGGTTGCCGGCGCCATACTGCTGGAAGCATTTCTTTCCTTTCTCGGGATCGGCGTTGCGCCCGACGAGGTCACCTGGGGCACCATGCTCAACGTAGCACGGGGCAACTTCCGGGCCTGGTGGTTGGCCATTTGCCCTGGTTTAGCCATTTTCGTCACGGTCACGGTGTTCAACCTCATCGGGGAGGGCATGACGGAAGCAATGGATCCGCGGCGCTGAAATCAACGCAACAAGGCCGCCTCGCCCGATACCACCGAACGCCGGCCATCCGCCAGTTCTAATTCGGCAAACCATGCGAATACGCCGGGAGAAGCAAGCTTGCCTTTCACGCGGCCGTCCCATCCGTATTGAGGATCGTTGGGCGGAATATTTTGTTGCTGAAACACGATACTGCCCCAGCGGTCGGCAACGCGGAAGGATAACACTTGCGTCACTTCAGGCCCTGCCAGCAGCGCAAGGCGATCGTTGATGCCATCGTCGTTGGGAGAGAATGCATTGGGCACAAATACGCGCAGGTTGTTATCTATCAAAATGGTCAATCCGGCAGTGCTCCGGCATCCATTGGCATCTTCCAGGGTGACGAGGTAATCGGTTCGCCTTACCGGCGACACGTTAGCTATGAGGCAGTTATCGCAGCCGGGTATTTCGGGTTCCCAGGTGAGGCTGCTTATCTGGTCGGGCGCAAGGTTGGTCAATACGCGCAGGTTGGTGCTTTCGCCAAGTTTCAACAGCGGCGGATTACCGGGAAGATCGCTGGTCAATTCGAGGCCCAGGGGAGGAGGCTCCGGCAGCGTGGCCTGCTGTTCGGCAAAACAGCCGTTTGCGTCTTCCAGCCTGATCGTATAGACTCCGGAAGGCAAGTTTACAAAATTGCCGTCAGCCTGCGGTGCGCCCCCATTGAGTTGAAATGAAAGCGGGTCTGCAGCGCCGCTGATACCGGTAACGGAAATAGAGCCGTCGGCATCTCCGTTGCAGGTTACGGGGCTTATATCTACCGCAAACTGCGGGGAAGTGATCTGGTTGGTCACGACTACGGTGTCGCGCACTTCACAGCCGCTGGATACATCCCGCACTGCAAGCACATAAGTACCGGCTTGCTCTGTGTCGGTGATGCCGGAATTTGACTGAACCACAGCGCCGCCGGTCGGTGAAGACCAGGCATAGGTGATATCCGCCCCGATGGAGGTGTTGGCGCCTCCGATGGAAACCGTTCTCATGCGGCAGTCCAACGTTTGATCCTGCCCGGCATCCGCAACGGGAGAGGGCACAATACTTACGGTTACGGTAGCCGTGGCGTCCGGGCAGGGCGGTGTGCCTGTTACCCGGTACTGGAAGGTGTAGCCTCCGGGAGAAAGTGCCTGCGTTTGTATGGTTCCCATTGCCGCGTCAAAAGCGCCGGCAGGCAGAGACTGGGAAGAAGTATGCGTCCAACTGCCGCCGGGGTCTGCACCGCTGAGCAATTGAGCCAGCGTAACGGTTTGCGCGGCGCCGCCGCAAATTTGCTGGGCAGGCAAAGGCGTACCGGCCTGCGGCAACGCTGCCACCGAAATGTTTTGACTGGTTTCCTCAGAGCAAGCGCCTTGTTCTACCCTGTACCGGACGGTATATGTGCCCGGCCCCAGGGCGGCAGGATCAAAGGCTGTAGCCGGTGCTCCGTTGATGGTCCATTGGCCCCCGGGCGTACTGGCGGGCGCAAGCAGGGTATTCAGCGCAAAAGATGGGCTGTTCTCGCAAACGAAAGCGACAGCATTGAAAGCGGCATTGAGATTAGCGGGAGATATGCTCAACTGGTCGGCCGTTTCGCATACCTGGCGCAAGGAAATGTCGTCTAAGCAAAAGTCGTTGCCGGCAGCAGATGTACTCACATTGGCGATGCAGATTTCAGCGGTGGTAGCGGCGCCGGAATTCCAGAAACGGAAGAAGCGCGTCCACTCGCAGGTCACGGTAGGAAGGGTAAAGTTATTGCCGATGGTGACGTTGTTGATGGTAAAGCGCAGGATGGAAGGATTTTGGGTAGCTACCACGGCGAACCAGGCGCTGAAAGCGTATTCTGTAGCAGGCTGGACGGTCACAGTTTGGCACCAGATGTTCCGGGCAGTAGTAGCGCCGTTTACCACCATCATTTGGCCGCTGCCGGTATGATCTGTGCAGGGGGCGAACTGGCTATGTACCAAATTGGCAACCGTGGTAACGCCGTAGGTTCCGGGGTTGGTAACCGGCCCCCATTGGCCGCCGCCGCCCAAAGTATAGTTGGTGGTAAACCCGGTATTACCTTGGCTGAAATCGCCGTTGGCAACCAAATTAGGCCCGGTTAAACTCCTGACTGTCAACGAGTAGGTAGCCGGAGCGGAAGCTGTAGCCGAGGTGCTCAGGCTATTGGGGTTGGCGAGTCCGGCAGCGGGGCTCCATGCCGCCGTCAGAAAATCACCACTAACAGTGCCGTTCAATTGCAGCGTCTGGCCGGCATTGCAATACACCTGGTCGGCACCGGCATTCACAGTTATACCGCAGTTGGTAACTTGTGCGGATAAATGAGAAGAGAAAAAAACAAGAAGTGAAGATACGCAGAGGCGCAAGGTACTGAAATACAATGACATATTCCAAATGGTTTAAAGGAATTTCCTGCTTGGCCGCCCTGGTAAAAAAGACTCGGAAAGCAAAGGTAAGCGCTTTACCGAAATCTCCATAACCCGGCAACATATTTCCGGCTGAAATACGGAAATTGCACTACTTTTGTTGCATCAATATAAAAAGTTCATGCCCGACATTGGCAAGACCGTAGGCGTGGTAGGCGCCGGCAGCTTCGGATCAGCTATCGGCAACTTGCTGGCTCGCAACGTAGATGTGTTATTGTACAGCCGCCAGCCGGAAGTGGTAGAGGCCATCAATTCCACCCACGGGCACTTCGGTGTGAGCCTTTCCTCCCGCATCAGGGCCACCTCGCATCTCGAGGAAGTGGCCGCTCACTGCCGTTTAATCATTCCCGTGGTACCTTCGGTGGGATTTCGCGATATGATGCAACGTCTCGGCCCGCATCTTCGCCCTTACCACGTATTGATCCATGCCACCAAAGGCTTCGATCTGCACGACACCCCCTCCTCCGGAAAACTTGAAGACGTGATCGTCACCCGGGAAAATGTCAGCACTATGAGCGAAGTGATCTTCCAGGAAAGTGCCGTGGTGCGGGTGGGATGTCTTTCCGGCCCGAACCTGGCTTCCGAGATCATGGAGGGCCAACCCACGGCCACGGTTATAGCCAGCCGCTTCAACGAGGTGATCCGCATGGGCCAGAAAGTGCTCAGCGGGCCGAGTTTTCACGTGTTCGGCTCCAACGACATCCTCGGCGCCGAACTCGCCGGCGCACTGAAAAATATGATCGCCATCGGCTCCGGCATCCTGCGCGGCGTGGGCTTGGGCAAAAACATGCAGGCCATGCTCATTACGCGCGGCCTTACGGAAATCATCTATTTCGGAAAAGCGATGGGCGCTACGCCGAGGGCATTTCTCGGCACGGCCGGCATCGGCGACTTAGTGGCGACGGCCACTTCCAAAAACAGCCGCAATTTCACCTTCGGCTTCCGCCTCGGCTCCGGCGAAAGCCGCGCTGAAATTGAAGCCTCCATGCCCGAATTGGCCGAAGGCGTGCGCACCCTTTACATTGCCAATCAATTAGCCGCTTATTATAAACTGCGCGTGCCGGTCACACAAATGCTATATCGCGTGGTATTCCAGGGCTTTGACATACCCAAAGCCATCGAGTTGTTGATCAATTATCCGTATGATATAGATGTGGATTTTTTGTAAATTATTCACAAAAAAGCACACAACACCCCGCCCATCAAGGCCAAAGCCGCTATCCAATACCCGGCATTGATGGCAATGTACTTGAAGCCTTTTCGGTCGAACATGGCATTGATGCCGAGAATGGGCATGGCGAAAAACAAGCCGGCTATTACCCCGTGAAAAGCGCCGTGTTTGAACGTGCGGTAGTTCCTGCCGTACTTCTCCATGAAGTTTGTTACATAGCTATTCAGCTCGCTGCCGGCCTCGTTAAGCCCCGGCTCGCCCAGCAAAACGGAATACACATGGCCCTGGTGGATGACCATACCGCTGAGCGCCAAGGCCGCCAAAACGCTGAGCACATAGGTAAATCCGAAAATCTTGAGCATGTT
>CAZNYK010000006.1:56492-62762 GCA_964577215.1 uncultured Saprospiraceae bacterium | reverse complement strand
TTTTCGCAAACCATGTTTCGTCGGGTAAAAATTGACTTTCAGCCCGGATGCAGCAAGCGTCATTCCGAAATTGGACACTCATCACACCGCCGGCGAAACGGGGATGTTCAATCCCCTGTGGGCCTCCCGGTACCTGTTAGCGCCTGCCCGCCACCACCATCTGAACCGTCCTCATTTCCTTTCCGCTAATGAGCGTCACTATGTAGATGCCCGGCGCCAGTGAAGAAGTGTTGAAGCGCATTTCCTCCCGCGGGCTGAACCAGTTGAAAAACACCGCGCGCCCGTTCACGTCAGTCACCCTGAGAGCATCAAATGGCGTTGCACTTTGTATCAGCACTTCTCCCCGGTTTGGATTGGGGCTCAGCGTGATGCCCGTCGTTTGTATGGCCCCGGCCTCGACGGAGTTCACTAAGTCAATGTCCGCAAGGTATCTCGGGAAAATCTGGTAGCCCTCCGTATAAGACGAAGAGGTGTCGAATTGGCCGCCTATGCCGGTGAGATTGAAGCCGACCGTGGGCGCCGGCGTGCCGAAAATATTGCTCGTGGATACGATGCGCATCTGGAATACCGTGGAGCCGTTGGTGACATCTACATTGAAACCGGTGCCGGTATTGGTCCATTGTGCCGGGTTGACGAGGCTCAGGTTCTCTATGCGCACCAATTGCGACTCGGTACTTTCGTCCAATTGGGTCACGGTGGCAGGAGCAAAGAGCGAATTGCCCTGCGATACCACCCAGAGCGTATCCGGCTGTATTTGCGTCAGGCCGTTGAACTGGGTTACGCGCCCCCTGATGATGATTTCATCGCCCTCGGTCACTGTATAGCCGTAGGTGGCATTGGAGCTGAATACGCCGATGCCGTCGTCGGCAGCGTCAATCATGGTAAATTGCAAACCTGCGGTACGGAGGTTGATGCCATACACCACGCCCTGGAGCTGGCATCGCACATTGAGCGAGTCGGTAACGCCCAGGTTGTTTACGGTGGTGACCAAACCGACAGGGTAGGGGGGGTAATCGGGCGGCGGCGGCGGGGTGCAGTTATTGGGCGCGCCGGGTGTGGCCAATATTTCGATCCCATTCACAATAAAGCCCGTACCGGCGTAGGAGGGCGCCCAATTGGAAGCAAGGCTGTTGTCGGAGGCGGGGTCGCAAAGCTGAAGCGAAGAGCCGCCGCCGTTGGCTTCCACAGGCCAGGGGCCCATGGCGGAATAACGCAGGGAGTCCAATATGTTGCCGGATGCATCCTCCAGAATGATCAGTTCTCCGGTATTGTTGAGCGCCTGCCCGGCATCCCACTGGAAGGCAGTGAGATTGAATGCCTGGCGAAACTGGACGGAATCAATGGCCACTAATACATATTCATTGGGCATCAGTGTTAAAGCGGGAAAAGTGAAGGTGATGCCCTGCGTGAAGCGGTATCCCTCAAGATGCAGCACGATATCGCCCGCATTGAAGACTTCGATAAATTCGTAATCGTCAACGCCGGGATTATTGTACATGAATTCGGTGATGACGAGGCGGTCCTCCGGCGTCGAAGCCGGCAAGGCGGTTGAGATTTCGGATACCGAGGCGGTAAACCGGCAGGAAGGCGTCTCCCATGAGCGATTCAGCGCCCAAGCCCATACGCCGGCTAAGAGAAAACAGATAGCGAAGGTGGTTTTTTTCATGGTTTTTGATTTTTTGACTTAACTATAAAATTACGGATTTTTCCGGAATTGACCAAAAATACGCAAAAGAAGAAGCCGCTCCGGTATCCGAAGCGGCTTCCCAAGGGTTGCGAAACTTTTGAAGTCTCGCCAACGAGAGTCAATTAGTTAAACGTATAGCGCAGGCCGAGTTGGAAGCGATACACGTCGGCAATGTTGGCATTGTACTGGAATGTCTCAGACAAGAGTTGCGGCTGACCGCCAACGGTGCGGGTTGCCATGCGGAACTGCGGAGTGCCGTCGGCTGCAACGCCGGCAAAAGAGAGCGGACGGGTCTGGATAACAGACTGGAATACGCCCCAATTCTTGTTGATCAGGTTGGTAAAGTTGAACACGTCAATACGGAATTGCAGCGTGTTGCGCTTGCCGCCGGCATTGATGAAGAAGTCCTGGGCGAAGGAAAGATCCAGCGTGGTGATCCAGGGCAGGAGTGCGCCGTTGCGCTCGGCATACTGTCCGCGGCGGGTGCTGAGATACTTGTCCTGATCGATGTAAGCATCGAGGGCTGCCGCTTGCTGCTCCGGCGTGAAGGTTACGCCGCCGGTGGTGAGTGAAAGGAAGCGCAGGTCGCTGGCGCGGTTGGGCACAAACATAAGGTCGTTGCCGTTTACGCCGTCGCCGTTCATGTCCTGGTTATATACATACGTGAAGCGACCGATATTGCGGCTTTCAAATATCAGACCGATCTGGCTGGCAGTGAAGCCTCCGTATTCTTTGCGGTAAGTAACCGCGCCGAGGAAGCGGTGGCGCTGATCGTTGTTGGAGAAGGCCAGGTCGGGAGAGTTGTTGCCCCGCACCGTGGCATTGCCGTTCCAGGAACCCGCGGCGATGGAGCCTGCGCTGATGAGGTCCATGGCTGAACCGTAGTTATAGGCTACGCGTGCGAAAAGACCCTGGGTAAAACGCTTTTCCAATTGGAAAGTGGCGGTGTAGGCAGAGCCCTCATTGGTGTTGGTCAGGTAAATGGCGTTAACCACTGACGGGTTGAGGCGCGCTGCATTGTTGAACGCACCGCCGGAAAGGCCCGAACCCGGGTAGCGCGGGCGGTTGTCCGGGCCTGCAAAAGTGTTGGTAGCAGCTACCTCGTTAATGTTGAGGTAGTTTATGGCGTTCACGTTCTTGTTGTAGATAAATTCCACTGTTCCTACGAGGTCCCAGGGGAGTTTGGCATCCACGGCGAAGTTGCTGCGCCATACCTGCGGGAATTTGAAGTCGTTGTCGGTAAGCGCCAGTTCATATGAAGAAGGCAGCGCGTTGGGATTGGCAACGAATTGTATCGGATTCGGCGTGAAGAAACGGGTGGTGGTATTGTCAATTTGCTCAAATCCGGTCAATACGCCGTTGTTGCCGATCTGGTTGGAAATCCACACGAATGCCGGGCGGCCGGTGAAGATGCCCGTACCGCCGCGCACTTGCAGCGACTTGTTGCTCAGCACGTCCCAGTTGAAACCGACGCGGGGCGACCAAAGTATCTTGGAATCAGGCAGCTTGGCAGTGCTTACTTTGCGCCCCTCCAGGAAGTTCATGCCGGCTACGGCGTCATTTTCAAATCCGGTATCGTCGAAGATGGGGATATCGGCGCGCAAGCCCACGGTGAGATTGAAGTTGTTGGTAGCTTCCCACTCATCCTGGAGGTAGAGGCCGCCGTACCACACTTTGGTAGGTTGCACAGGTTCGGGTACGCCGAGTGTCGGGTTGGTGGGCAGATCGAGGCTGCCGTTGGCATAGCGATACTGGAAGCGGCGCACGGAAACGTCGCCGCTGGTGCGGTTCGGGTTATCCAGGTAACCGTTCAGATCGGTGAAGAAATCGTCGATCGAGTTATACACGAACACGCCCTGGGAACCCGGGAAGAACACGTTTTTGAACTCCAGGCGCTCCAAGTTCAACCCGGCAGTGACCGTGTGCTTGTTGAGGTAGATGGAGAGGTTGTCCTGCAACTGGTAGGTCCTGTAGGACAACTGGTTTGCAGGGGTAAAAGGCTCGAAGCCTGCAGAGATGTAGGTCTGGCCGTTGTTTTGGATCTCGATGAGCGGGAAGAAATCGCCGCGGGATCCGCGGTCTTCATTCTGGTAAGTAAAGCCGGCGGAGAACTTGTTGGCGATCTTGCCGCCGAACACCGAGTTGACTTCTGCGATGATGGAGCGGATGTTCTCGTTCTGAATGTAGTTGGAGTTTTGGAAGCTCAAACCGTTAAAGCCGCTGCGGTTGCCGAACCCGAGCGAACTACTGCCGCTCACAATCACATCGCGGGAAGAATTGAGGTGGCTGTAGCGAACGGCTATTTTGTGCTGGTCGGAGAGGTTGTAATCCAATTTTACTAAGAACTTATCGCTGGTGTTCTCAAAATCATATCCTTCGTACGGACCGGTTTCATAGCCGAACTCATTGCGCAGGAAATTGGAAACGCGCACCAAATCGGCAGCGGCTACGTTGGAAACGTTTCCGCCCGGGGTCTCACCAGGCTGGAATGCGCGGCGCTGGAATGGTTCGTTGCGGCGCTCGATCTCGCCGTTTACGAAGAAAAAGAGCTTGTTTTTGATGATCGGGCCGCCGAGGCGAAAGCCTGCCTGTACGTTTTTGAATTCCGTAACGGCCACATCGCGGTCCCGGGCTTGTTTACCCACGAAACCTTCGTTTTGCAGGTTGCCGAACACAGAGCCGGAGAATTCGTTCGTACCGGAGCGGGTCACGGCGTTGATGCCGGCGCCTACAAAGCCCGACTGGCGCACGTCGTACGGGGCGAGGTTGAACTGTATTTCTTCAATGGCGTCCAATGAGATCGGCGCCGTGCCGGTACGGCCGCCGGGCTGGCCTGCAAGGCCGAAGCTGTTGTTGAAGATAGAGCCGTCAATAGTGATATTGTTGAGACGGTCGTCTTGGCCGGCGAAGGAGTTGCCCCGTGCCTGCGGAACCAAGCGCGCAAAGTCCTGGAAGTTGCGGCTGAGGGTAGGCGCGGCATTGAAAGCATCAGCGGTGACGTTGACACCGGCGCCTGTGCGGTTGCCGCTGAAAATATCATTGCGCTGAGAAGTCACACTGACCACGCCCAACTCAATGACGTCTTCTGACAACTCTACATCCACCGTGGCGCGGGCGCCAAGGCTGGCGAAGATGTTCTCCCGGGTTTGTTCTTTGTAACCCGTGTAACTTACCGTTACGGAATAGGGACCACCCACGCGGATGGCGGGCAAGATGTAGCGTCCGTCTTCATTCGTGGTCGTTCCATAGCGCGTACCGGAAGGTACATGAACCGCGATCACGGTGGCCCCGATCAGGGCATCGCCGTTTTCGTCGATAATCCTGCCCCCCATAGAGGAGGTGGTTACCTGAGCATAAGCCTGGGTGGACACACCCAAAAGCACGGCTACAATCAAGGAGATGCTGCACATCCCCTTGAGAGCGGTCTGTAAGATGCTTCTCATAAGATGAAATTTTGTGAGGAATTTTGTTAACGTTTCTTAACAGCCGCAAAGGTAAGCAGACAATGTAAACGGAATGTGAATTTTTTCAGTTTTTGCGAAACGCTTTTTTCAAAGCGCGTAACTTCGACCTCACGAAATGCCTTTCAGCTAATTTAAAATTTTGTAAATGAAACGCTTACTGCTATTCCTGTTTCCGGCCTTGACCGCGATTTCAATCCAATGTCAGTCATACCATTCTTTCTCCATACCGGGTGAAGGCTTGGGCGACTTCTTCAGAAAGGAAATTCTCGTCAGCGCGCACCGCGGCGGCCCCGTCTCCCCGGGCTTTCCCGAAAATTGCCTTGAGACCTTCGACCACACGCTTTCGCTAATACCCGCTGTCATCGAGTTTGACGTGGAGATGAGCAAAGACAGCGTGCTCCTCCTCCTGCACGACAATACCCTCGACCGCACTACCACAGGCGCCGGGCCAGTGGCCGCCCGCACCTGGGCCGAGCTGCAAGAGCTCCGGCTTAAAGATAATGAAGGCAATGTGACCGGATACAAAATCCCCCTCTTTGCCGATGCCCTCCAATGGACAAAAGACCGCGGCGCCGTGCTCACGGTGGATGTCAAACGCAATGTGCCATTTAATTTGGTGGTGGAAATGATAGGGCGCTTCGACCTGGAAAACAGGGCCGCCGTCATCACCTACAATGCCGCCGATGCCGCCAAAGTGCATGCGCTCAATCCCCGCATTGTCATCTCGGCCAATATGCGCAATCTCGAAGAAGTAGAGCGCACCCTCGCCGCCGGCATTCCGCCGAAAAACCTCTTAGCTTTTGTAGGTACCCGCGAACCGGCGCCGGAACTCTATGAAAGGCTCAAAGTATTAAATATTCCGGCTATCCTGGGTACGCTTGGAAACTTGGACAATATGGCCAAAGCCCGCGGAGAGCATACCTATCGCCAGTTCGTGGAGCGAGGGGCGGGAATCCTGGCTACCGACCGGCCCGTGGAGGCTTACCAGGCGCTGCACGGGGACTGAAGTACCGGCGACTTCAGTCGCCGGGCCTGTTCGGCGCCTGAAGTCGCCGCTACGCTATCTCTTCTTCCACATCATCCTCAACCAAAACAAGGGATTGACCAACTGCAAGCGCA
>CAZNYK010000006.1:36076-56392 GCA_964577215.1 uncultured Saprospiraceae bacterium | reverse complement strand
CTCTTCTTCCACATCATCCTCAACCAAAACAAGGGATTGACCAACTGCAAGCGCAGTTCGAAATCGGTGTACATATTGGTGAATGCGGAAATGATGCGCGCATTGCCGGCAATGACGTTGGCTAAGAAAGCGGCAATAACCGGATATTGCAACATGCGTTGCAGGCGGTAACTCAACTGCATTTCAGAGCCGAGCACCCGGGCCACGCGCCTGTCGTAGTCTTTGAGAAATGCGGCGGAAAAATTGTTCTCTTCCAGGCACCTCTGCGCCTGCTCGGCAGCAATGATGCCGCTGTAGAACGCATTGCCGATCCCCTCGCCGGTGAGCGGGTCGATGAGGTGGCCGGCATCGCCGAGGAGCATGAAGTTTTCGCCGGAGATAGAGCGCGGTTTGGAGCCGAGCGGCAGGCCGTAGCCCTCCAGTTCGCCTTCCTGTTCGGCATGGGCAAAACGCTCCTTTAAAAGAGGATGCTCAGCGATGAGTTCGTAAAAAGTGCGGCGCAGGTTGATCCGTTTGCGGCCTACGATGTCGCTGCGAATGCCGAGGCCTACGTTGGCGCGGCCGTCGGGCAGGGGGAAAATCCAGAAATATCCGGGCAGGATGGAGCGCAGGAAGTGCAGTTCGATGAAATTGCCCTCCCGGATGCCGTTCACATTTTTGAAATACGCCCGCACGGCGGCGGCGTGATGAGCGGGGTCTTTTTCCAGTCCGGCTGTTTTCCTGCTGAAAGCGGAGTGCGCGCCGTTGGCCATGAGCAGCAGTTTACAGTGGATGGCAATGCTCCGGGAGCGGTCGTACAAGGTATATCCCTCCGGCGTTTTTTCGCATTGGTGTATCTCTGTCTCCTCCAGGAAGGTGATGTTGTCTCGCCGTTTGACTTCTTCTGCCAGGAAATTGTCAAGGTCCAAACGCCTGCACACATACCCGGGGGAGGAAGCGGTATCGGGCATGATACCCCCGCCGAACGGGATGTCCAATACTTTACCGTTGGGCGCAATGAAGCGTATGCCCCATACGCCGGTGTGCTTGTGGGTCAGCCCGTCAAACCTTTGCAGGATTTGAGGATCGAGGCGGTGCAACAGGGTAGTTACTTTTCCACTGACGGCATCGCCGCAGATTTTATCTCGCGGGAACAGGGCCTTGTCGGCTAATATGCAGGGAATTCCGAGGTAGCTCAGTTTCAAAGCGGCGGCGGCTCCGCCGGGGCCTGCGCCTGCAATACATACGCCGCTGTGTAAGGTTCTCATATTTTTCTCCATCAAATATCCGAAAAGTTCTAATTTTTAAAACTGAAGGCGCGTTTTTTTCATTATTGGAATTATGGTTCGGATCATACCGGCGGTTTTTCTTGCAATACTGCTCATGGGCGCCACCTGTGAGCGGCCCGTGGAACTGGAAGTTGAACTCCCGGCTCCCGAGTTGGTTGTCATCAGCACCTTTTCCCCAGGTTTGCCATTCGCCGTTTCCGTTTCTTCCACCCGTTCAGCGCTGGTTCCATCCCTGACAGATTACCCGGAAGATGCAGAAGTGTCGCTTTTCAGAGGCGAAGAATTTCTTGAAAAGCTGAGGCGGGTCACCGGAACTTCATCGACGGCTCCTTTTTTTCAAAGTACGGAGAACTATCCCCTGGCAGGGGAGATATATTCATTGCAGGTGTCGGCGCCGGGTTTCAGGCCTGTAACGGCCCGGAGCAGCATTCCCCGCCATGTGAACATCCGGGATATCGAGGCGGTACACACGGGGTTTTCTCCCGTGGCCGACCCCGGTGAGGCCGTTCACCATTACCGAATCACGGTAACCTTTGACGATCCCGGCGCTTTCCACAATTTCTACCACCTTCGTTTTCAGCAGGAACTCCTCGAGTATGTTATATCCGAGGCCGGAGATACCCTGATAACAGGCAAGACGCTGAATCACATTGCTTTCGGACAGGCCATTAACAACAATACGATCACCGCCTACTTAGAGGACGGGGTCTTGTTTGAAGACGAATCCTTCAACGGCCGCAGGGTGAGTTTTTCCTTCCCGATGCAAACCCGCGTAGTGCAGGGCAGGGAAATGCTCGGTCACCTGTATGTAGAGCTACGGACTGTGTCAGAAGACTATTACAGGTTCTACAGTTCGGTGGGCAGGCAGCAGGATAACCCCGGGCCTCCTTTTTCCGAGCCGGTAATTGTGTTCACCAATGTGGAAGACGGGCGGGGCATTTTTGCAGGATATAATGCCGCGCTGGACTCTGTGAGGGTGAGGTGGTGAGCCGTGCATTCAGGCGCGGTTGCACCCCTGTATGGATGAAATATTATCAATCAGGATATTCCCCCGGTGCGAAAAGCGCCCTTCGCTGTAAAAAGCTTCCAATAAAATGTAGTTGACCTTTTTCTTTGTCACAAACTCCACTTTGTAGCGCTTCCAACTGCGGTGTTTTATCATCGGAGATTCCCAAACCATCAGGTCTTTGCCGCATTTCGCTTCGGCCCCCCAAATTCGCAATTTCAGCGGCAAATTGTACCCTGCGTAAGTCCCGGAATATGCCAGGTCGAGAGAAAAGGTATAGCACTCGCCTGCTTCGAGCGGCGTTTTGAGGCGCTGGCCGATGCTTTCCCAACTGCCGTCCTCCCTGGTGATAAGGCCTACAAAGGTATTTCCATGGGAAGCTTCCTGGTAAACGCCCCACACCCCTGGCAGTATGTCGGGCGTAGTGCCCGGTTGGCAGGGAAGCCATCCCGTGGGTACGGTGGCGTCCTGCGGCTCCCCTTCAAAGGAGGGGTTGAGCAGGCGGCTCTGAGCAGGCAGGGTTGCGCAAAAGAGGATGATGAATACAAAGTAGAGAAAACGCATCATGGTCGTTGTTCCAGATTTGAGACAAAATTAATCCAAAGGCTATATTGCAACGCAAAAACCTGTTGACGGCTTCAATTATCTTCCGAATTATTATTTTTAGATCGTGCCTTTAAATAGATTTGCATAGCCGTATCATAATTGTTTGCATCCATTAGAATTCTTTCACTATGCGAATTTTTTTTACACTTTTGCTCTTTGCAAGTTTCACCATTTTGCATGCGCAACCGGCCAATGATGAATGTGCGGGCGCTATTTCCCTGACACTCGGCAACCCACCGCCGTGCCCCGCCAATTCTCCTGTGACCAATACATTCAATTTCAGCAATATCGGGGCCACGCCTACCACCCCGTATCCTACCTTCAGCAACTGCGCTACCGGGGGGCAGACCAATGCCCCGGCCGACGAAGTCTGGTTCACTTTTACTCCCAACAGCAACCAGTTGCAAATAACCGTGAGTGGCGGCTTGGCCAATCCCAATATCGTTATTTTTACCGGCAACAACTGCTCGTTTCTCACCGCCATAGAGTGTGCCCGCGGCAATAGCTCTCCCCTGACGCTCACCTTGGCCACAGTGCCCAATCAGCAATATTATATGCTTATCTCGGGCGGCTTTGTGGGAGACCAGGCGGATTTTACCCTTACCATGGTCAGTTCCCGGGATTGCAACCCATGCTTGCAATCGGCCAATTTCGTGGCCTTTCCGCCGCCGCTCAACGGCACCTACAACTCTGGTCAGACGGTCAACTTCTGTTACACCATCACACAATGGAACGTGACCGGCACCATCGAGTGGCTCCATGCGGTGGAGTTGAATTTCGGACCGGGCTGGGATGTGAGCAGCCTTATCCCAACCCCTCCGCCCTCCTGCGGCGGCGACGGTGCCTGGGGCTGGTACGAAAGCTGGGTCAGTTGTGCCACGGGCCAAACCTTCGGGCCTGGTTTTGCCTACGATTCCAGCTCCGGCCTGGGATGCGGGGGAACACCCGGCGACGGCAACCCCGGCAATAACTGGGGGGACGGCCTGGGATCCTGTGCCAACATCGGCACCTCAGGGCCGCCTTCCGTCTCTTTTTGCTGGTCGATCACGGTGGGCGATTGTCCGCCCAATATTACCGGCAACAGCCTGAGCATTATCGTCAATGTATTGTCGGATGGCGACTCCGGCTCCTGGACACAGGTGGGCTGCAATTCAGGCGTGGAGTACAACTTCCTGGCATCGGCGGTTTGCTGCGACGACGGCAACCCGACCGCTTTTCCCTCGCCGACCCGCTGCCCAGGCGTATCCGACGGCAGCATCACCTTTGAAGGCAGCACTCCCGGCAAACCCTACAACCTGTTTCTCTTCAACAACCAGGGGCAATTGATTTTTCAAAGCTTAAGCGCCACCGGGCCGGTCACTGCTGACAATCTCCCCCCAGGCCAGTACTCCGTGCTTGCGGTAAACGTGGAATCCGGTTGCCAGCGCTCCGTGACGGTCGTGGTGGAAGAAGGCTTGCCGCCCCAGGCCCTGGCGTCCAATACCGGCCCCTATTGCCCCGGTGACCCGATTTTCCTCATGGGCAGCTATACTTTCGGCAGCCCTGCCTCCAACGTGACCTACCAATGGAGCGGCCCCAGCGGCTTCAATTCCAGCCAGCAAAACCCGGCAAATGCCACCCAACCCGGAACCTATTCCCTCGTGGTCAACGTGGACGGTTGCCTTTCGGCGCCTGCCACCACCACGGTGACGGTCAATCCCGGAATTGTCAACGTGTCGGCAAGCCCGGCCATCGTTTGTCCCGGCGCAGCTTCAACCCTTACAGCCACAGGGTCTTCAAGTTATGTGTGGAGCACCGGCCAGAGCGGCAATTCCATTGTAGTGAACCCCACTCAAACGACCACCTACACAGTTTCTGCTACGAACTCCTTCGGCTGCACGGCCACAAACGATGTCACGGTTGAGGTACATCCCGTTCCCAACTTGATTATATCAAGTCCGCCAAGTGGCTGCGACGGAGAACCAGTAGTCTTGTTTGCAGTGGGCGGGCCGTTTACCCAGTATGTTTGGAATACGGGCCAAACGGGCAGCACTGTTTCGGTGGATTTGGCTGCGCCCCAGGCCGAGTTCTCTGTAACGGCCACAACAGGCCAGGGGTGTACAGTGACGGCTTCCACTAATTTTGTCGTTTACCCGAATCCCGATGCATCCGTTTCGGCAGCGCCTGCGAACATTTGCGCGGGACAAACTGCCACCCTGAATGCCGCCGGCGGCAGTACCTACGAGTGGAGTAACAACGCCTCGGGAGCATCCATAACGGTATCCCCTTCCGCAACTACCACTTACCAGGTCACGGTCACAGCGGTGGACGGCTGTTCGGATACCGCCTCAGTGACGGTGAACGTGGCACAGCCCCTCGCGGCGCCGGTGATCACCTGTGCAAATGCAACTTCTAATTCCGTCACTTTTTCCTGGGGAGACGTGGCTGGCGCTACGGGCTACACCGTCAATGTGCTCAGCGGCCAAACCGGGGTGCAAAACGGCAACACTTATACCGTATCCGGGCTGGCACCGGGAACCGCGGTCACCATACAGGTTTCTGCCTTGTCCGGAAGCATTTGCCCCAATTCCACGGCCGCATTTACCTGCTCCGCCTTGGCCTGTCCGTCTGTGTTGGTGGATATTGTTTCTCCCGGTGATTTTTGCTTCGGCGCGGGCAATATGCCCGTTGCACTTTCGGCCAACGTGAGCGGCGGTTCTGGTGGAACCGGCGCGTGGAGCGGCACGGGTGTGACAGACTCCGCTGCGGGCATTTTCCATCCCGATAGCGCCGGGGTGGGGAGCCATACCATTACTTATACATATTCGGAGGGGCCGTGCGATTATACTGGTACGGTTCTGATCACCGTTTATCCGGTTCCTTCCGCAGACTTCAGCACGGATGCCGGCGTTGTTTGTACAGGAGGGGAAACCTCCGTCACATATACCGGAACAGCCGCTTCAGGCGCTGATTATACATGGAACTTCGATGGCGGAACGGCCGATCCCGGAACCGGTGCAGGGCCGCACGAAGTAAGCTGGGCCGCCCCTGGAATAAAAACCATAACCCTGACCGTGGCTGAAAACGGCTGCGTCTCTGAGCCGTTCAGCCAATCCGTGCAAGTGGATGCGCCATTGGCGATGCCCGTGATCAACTGTGCGACCTCCACGTCGGAAATCACATTTTCCTGGGCGGATGTTCCCGGCGCAACAGGCTATGAAGTAACAGTTCTCAGCGGGCCTGCGGGCGTGCAAAGCGGAAACACCTATACCGTGAGCGGTCTTATGCCCGGCGACGCGGCGAGCATAAGGGTTACGGCTCTGAATCCCGGCCCATGCGGTCCGAGCAGCACGGAGCAAACCTGCACTGCGCAAGCCTGCCCTCCAGTCAGTATTGTCATAGATACGGTGGCTCCCATATGCCTGAGTGCGGCTACGCCTGCAGTGACGCTCAACGCGAATGTGAGCGGCGGGGCCGGGGGCGGCACCTCCACCTGGTCGGGGCCGGGGGTGTCGCCGGGCACGGCTGTTTTCAACCCCAATGCTGCTGGAATAGGTACGCACACCATTGCATTCACTTACCAGGAAGGCTCCTGCAGCTACAACGGCTCTCTTACTATAGTAGTGCATGCGGTACCAACAGCCCCGTTCAGCGCGAGCGGGCCGGTTTGCCTCAGCGCTTTCTCCACGGTAAACTATACAGGCACCGCTTCCACTGCCGCAGGATATGCCTGGGACTTCGATGGCGGCACGTCCAATCCGGGCACAGGACAGGGACCGCATGCCGTGACCTGGAGCACGCCGGGTATGAAAACCATCATGCTCACCGTGACTGAAAACGGTTGTGTCTCTGCGCCATTCACCCAATCCGTGCAGGTAGATGCACCTTTGGCGGCGCCGGTCATAACCTGTGGAACGCCGACCACCACTTCCGTCACTTTTACATGGCCGGCTGTGCCCGGCGCTACAGGTTACCAGGTTAACGTGCTGAGTGGACAGAGCGGCGCCCTCAGCGGCACCTCTTATACCGTTGCAGGGCTTTTGCCTGGAGAAACGGTAGAAATAGAAGTGACCGCAGAAGGCCCCACGGTTTGCGGCCCGAGTACGGCTTCCCTGTCGTGCAGCGCTGCCTCCTGCCCGGTCTTCAATATTACAATTGCCCCGGTGGCAAGTATTTGTCTTCCCGGCATCACGGTGCCGCAACAACTGCAGGCCACGGTGAGCGGGGGGAGCGCCGGCGCCGGCTTATGGTCGGGGCCGGGCATTATTGATGCAGGCAATGGAATTTTTGATCCGCAGGCGGCTGGAACAGGACAACATACCATCACCTTCACCTATACGGAAGGGCCGTGTATTGCATCGGCTACCCTGACGATAGACATATTCACAACCCCGGCGGCTGCGTTCACCGCCCTGCCGTCCGCTCTGTGTACCGGCCAAAACGCAACGCTGACCT
Source organism: uncultured Saprospiraceae bacterium (assembly GCA_964577215.1). GTDB lineage: Bacteria > Bacteroidota > Bacteroidia > Chitinophagales > Saprospiraceae > UBA2329. The sequence continues at coordinate 49,078 of CAZNYK010000006.1, read as the reverse complement.
TCACCGGCGCTGCAGGCCAGGGGGCCGCGTACAACTGGAACTTCGGGGGCGGCGCGGCCAATCCTGGAACGGGCGCCGGGCCGCATAGCGTGAGTTGGGCTACGCCGGGCACAAAGACCTTGTCGCTGACCGTGACCGAAAACGGGTGTGTTTCGCCTGCGGCTTCCGGCACTGTAACGGTAGAAGCGCCACTTGTAGTCCCTGTGATCAATTGCACTACCTCCACCTCGGAGATCGCATTTTCCTGGACGGATGTTCCAGGGGCTTCAGGTTATGAAGTGACCGTTCTCAGCGGCGCCACAGGAGTGCAAAGCGGCAATACCTATACCGTAAGCGGCCTCATGCCCGGCGATGCGGTGAGCATCCGGGTTACCGCCCTGAACCCCGGCCCATGCGGGCCGAGCAGTTCGGAACAGACTTGTGTAGCGCAAAACTGCCCGGCGGTTAGTATCTCTTTTACGGGGGTAGAGCCGGTTTGCCTACGGCCGTCCACTCTGCCCATTGCGCTGATGGCTACTGTCAGCGGCGGAGCGGGCGGCGGCACGGGCGCCTGGTCAGGGCCGGGAATCACCAATGGGGCTGCCGGGATTTTTGATCCGGTGGTTGCCGGCCCGGGCATCCATACCATACTGTACAACTACCAGGAAGGTACCTGCGCCTACAACAATTCCATGACCATTACGGTGATCGCGCAACCTGTTGCCGCATTTACGGCGCCCGGCGCTATTTGCATCTCCGCGAATGCCGATATTGTATTTACCGGTACGGCGCCTTCCGGAGCGGTATTCAATTGGAATTTTGACGGAGGCATTGCCGCCCCGGGAACAGGAGCCGGCCCGCATTCAGTTTCATGGAATACTATAGGTGCCAAAACAATATCCCTTGCAATAAGCGACAACAATTGCGCCTCGGAAATATTCACACAGGCGGTTCAAGTGGATGCTCCCTTGGCTTCCCCGCAGATCACATGCAGTTCTACCAGCACGTCGATCACCTTTAGCTGGGCGCCGGTGCCGGGCGCCGGTAGTTACCAGGTTGTTAGTACCAGCGGCCCGCAGGGCACGCTGAGCGGTACAACCTACACCGTGAGCGGCCTCACTCCGAATCAGCCGGTAAGTATAGAAGTAACGGCTGTGGGCACGAGCGCCTGCGGAAACAGTACGGCCACGGCCACCTGCATTGCTCAAAACTGCCCGACACTCGCCCTCAATTTAACCGGTACGCTGATAATTTGCGCAGGGGAACCGGCTGCGGTGACGTTCAACTTTGCCGGTTCAAGCACCGGGCCATTTACAGTGACTTACTCCATTGACGGAGGCGCGCCGCAAACCGGAGTTTTTGCCAACGGCCAGTCACTCCCCGTACAGGCTACGACCACTACTACCATTACAGCTATTTCCATCACCGACAACTCGCTGCCGGATTGTACGTACACGCCCGGGATCAGTTGGACGATATTCGTCACTCAACCGGTAAGCGCAGGCGTTCCTGCTCCGCCGCGACGATTGTGTGCGGGGGAAAATACGGGAGTGAACCTGGCGGATTTGCTCAGCGGCGCAAGCCCCGGCGGCAACTGGTCGGAAACTTCTGCCCAGCCTTCCGCGGGAGGCGCCTTCAATGCGGCTGCCGGCACTTTTACAGCTGCAGGGCAGGCAGCGGGCACATATACATTCCGCTACGCAGTACCGGGGCCGAACCCATGCCCGTCAAGTGAAGCGACAGTTACCCTGATACTGGAACCAAGCCCGGTAGCAGATGCCGGCCCGGACCAGGCGCTCACCTGCAACATGGGTATGGTAAGCCTGGGCGGATCAGGTACCAGCGCCGGAGCGGGAATTACTTACTTGTGGAGCAGCAGCACCCCCGGGGTGGTCATCGCCAATCCGGCAGCCCGCATGATCGAAGTTGCCCAGGCGGGAACTTTCCTGCTCACGGTAACTAACGACATCGGCTGTTCGAGTACCGATGAGGCAGTGGTTTCGGCAGACTTTGAGGCGCCCGTTGCCCAGGTGGAGCTGAAACCAATTTCCTGTTTCCAGTCGGGCGACGGCAGCATACGCGTGACGGCGGTGAGCGGCGGACATCCGCCCTACGAGTTTTCCCTGAACGGAGGAGCTTTCAGCGCGCAGCAGTTGTTTGCAGGCCTGGATGCCGGGCAGTATATGCTGGCGATACGGGACCAAAACGGATGCTTTTCGGAACTCACCTTCCTATTGGAAGAGCCGCAGGAGTTGAGGGTTCAAATTCGCACCAATCTCCCCGGCAATGAAAATTTGATCGAGTCAGGCGACAGCGTTCGCCTCGAAGCTGTCTTTACCCCCGGCGCCAATATTGATACCATCTCCTGGATGCCGGACTCCGTTTCGCAAAATTCGCCTTTCATCTGGGTGCGCCCCACCTCGGCCACGCTCTATGGGGTGACCGTTGTTGACCGCAACGGATGCAGGGCGGAAGACCGGATCACCATTTTCGTGGAGCGCAACCGCCGGGTGTTTATTCCCAATGCTTTTTCACCCAACGACGACGGCATCAACGATGTATTTACCGTATTTGCCGATCCTCGCCAGGTGCGGCAGGTGAAGTCCTTCCTGGTTTTCAACCGCTGGGGGGAAACCATGTTTGAATTGTACAACTTTCTGCCCAACAATCCTTCTTTTGGCTGGAACGGCAGGCATAGGGAGCAATTGATGAACGCGGGCGTGTATGTGTACTACGCCGAATTGGAGTTCAACGACGGAGAGATTCTGTTGTACAAAGGAGATGTGATATTGATCAGGTGACAATGCATGGAATCCTACCGGGATACCTCATCTAATGTCCTGCTTATTTGCCGCAAATGCCTGCGGAAGTGGAAGTTGAAGAAAAAGAGCATTTGCCCTAAGGAGAGCTTGCCGGCAAAGGGATGTTTGTACAGCGCTTTGCCTAGGTGGCCTGCAGGCAAGCCGTCGAGCAAGGCGCGGAGGCTTTGGCGGTTGGCACGCCATGCAGTCATGGTTTCTTCCAATGTTGTGTGCTCGGGAAGCACTTCATCCCCGACAGCCTTGGGCGCTTTGAATTTGACAGGGACGTTGAGGTAAAAATACAGCGAAAATATCCGGAAGGCGCCGGCAATGCCTGCCTTGGGTACCGGCGTATTGAAACTGAGTTTTTTGCGCACATAACCTTCCGAGAGCTTTTCTGCCAGGAGCAGATGATGCATCACCTGGAGCGCCGACCACCTGCCCGGGCCGGGCTTGCGGTTGAGTATCTCGTCCGGCTTGTTTTTCAGGTTGCTGTGCAGATCGTCCAGGAGGCGATCCAGTTCGCTGAGCTTTTTGGCAAGATTTGGATGCATGATTACGATGGTTAAAGGTTAACGGCATTGAGACTCACTCCCCACTCCTTCCTTTTTCCCCCGACTTTATCGGGGTCTTTTACTTTTTACTTTTTACCATAGCTCACCCTTGTTCCGGTATTAAAAAAGAAGAACGACCAGGTATCGGCGGCTTCTTCGATTACTTTGGAGGTGGGCTTGCCCGCGCCGTGTCCGGCCCGCGTCTCGATGCGAATCAGGACGGGATTGGCGCCCTGGTGGCTTTTTTGCAATTGGGCGGCAAACTTGAAGGAGTGCGCGGGCACTACCCGGTCGTCGTGGTCGGCCGTAGTGATCAGGGTCGCCGGATATTTTACGCCCGGTTTGAGGTTGTGCAGCGGCGAGTAAGCATAGAGGTTTTTGAAATGCGTTGGGTCGTCGCTGGAGCCGTATTCCGGAATCCAGCCTTTGCCCACCGTGAAGAGATGGTAGCGCAACATATCCATGACGCCTACCGCGGGCAGGGCCACGGCAAAAAGATCGGGCCGCTGGGTCATACAGGCGCCCACGAGCAGGCCTCCGTTGGAGCCTCCGGCGATGCCGAGTTTTTTCGGCGAGGTATATTTTTCCCGGACGAGGTACTCGGCGGCGGCGATAAAGTCGTCAAATACATTTTGTTTGTTGAGCAACATGCCGGCTTGATGCCATGCCTCGCCGTACTCGCTGCCCCCGCGTATGTTGGCCATAGCGAATACGCCCCCGTTTTCCAGGAGGACCAAACGGGAAGCGCTGAACCCTGGGGTGAGAGGTACGTTGAATCCGCCGTAGCCATAGAGGTAGCAGGGGTTTTTGCCATTTAGTTTGAGGTTCTTCTTATGCACTATGAACACAGGCACTTTTGTGCCGTCTTTGCTGGTGTAGAAAACCTGTTTTTCCACATAGTCTGCCGGGTTGAACTTGAGAGGCGACTGAAAAAAAGGCTCCGACCGGCCCGTAGCGAGATCGTATTTGAAGACGGTGTTGGGATAGACGAAAGAGGTAAAGGAATAAAACAGTACTTTATCTTCCTTTTTGCCGCCGAAGCCTCCTGCGCTGCCCAGCCCGGGGAGTTGAATTTCCCGGCGATTGCTGCCGTCAAAGTCCATTTGATATACCCGGGTGGTGACGTTTTCCAGGTAGCTGGCGAACAATTTGCCTCCGCCGGTGACGGCGCCTTCCAGCAGGTTTGGGGTTTCGGGCAGGATTTCGGTCCAATGTTCCCGGCCGGGTTTGGCGGGGTCAACTGCAACCAGGCGGTAGTTAGGCGCGCCGATATCAGTCACTACCAGGAATTTGCCGTTGATGTGATCCACCACGCTGCTTTTGTTCTGATAGCCTGAAAACAGGGGCGTCATGGGGCCGTCAGTACCGAGGTCTTTGTAGTAGGTGGCGAATCCGTCGGTGCCGGGGGCAGCGTACATCACGAAGTATTTCCGGTCTTCCGTGACTCCTCCGTAGTGGTAGTAGTCGGGGTTGGCTTTGTCCTCATAAATAAGCCGGTCATTGGCCTGATCATCTCCCAGGTGGTGATAGTACACAGCGTGCAGTTGGTTGTTGCCGGAGCGTTCGGCGCCTTTAGCCGGTTCGGGGTAACGGCTGTAGAAAAACCCGTTGTTGTGCCATGCGGCGCCGGAAAACTTGACCCATCGCAGCACGTCGGGCAGTTGTTTTCCGGTAGCTACTTCCATCACGCGGATCTGCTGCCAGTCGGAACCTGCTTCCGATTGGGCATAGGCGATGTAGCGGTTATCGGGGGAAGCTTCAAGCAGGCCGACGGACACGGTACCGTCTGAGGAGAGCCGGTTGGGGTCGATGAACACTTCAGGAGCGCCGTCGAGGCCTTTTTGAATGTAGATGACGGGTTGGTTTTGAAGACCGTCATTTTTGTAGAAAAGGTAGTAATCCCCCACTTTGAACGGAGCGGAATACCGGGGGTAGTTGATCAGTTCCGTGATGCGGTTTTTTACCGCTTCCCGGTAGGGTATCTTGTCAAAATAGCTGAAGGTGACCTCGTTTTGCTGTTTTACCCAGGCTTCCACTTCGGCAGCCGTATCTATCTCGAGCCAGCGGTATGGATCGGAAACGGCGGTTCCGTGGTAGTTATCCACCTGGGCTTCCGTACGGGTATTCGGGTACTTCACGGCAATTTTGCTTTTGGCGTTCTGCCCGGATGCGGGAGAAGCAAGAATGATCAGAGCAACAAAAAGAAGGAGTCGCATGTGAAATTTGTTTATAATGCGGCCAAAATTAATCCGTTTGGGGCTTCAGATTGTTAAAGGTGCAAAACATTCATACGAAAGTACGTAAATTTGCTCCCGAAAGTCGCGAATTCGCCCTCCAACGGTCGTTTTCCTTAAAGTGTTTTGAATCGGACACCCACGACCTGCACTGCTCTTGTTCATTCAAAAAATTTGTGCATTGAATCTCAATTCTTCCACAGCGTCTCCCACTCCGAAAGTACGCTTGTATTTCCTGGATGCGCTTCGGGCATTTGCCATTCTGATGATGTTGCAAGGGCACTTTGTTGACACTTTGCTCTCCCCGGTATATCGGGATCCGAACAGTATCGTTTTCAACGCCTGGTTTTTTATGAGAGGTATTACGGCGCCGGTTTTTTTTACTGTGACGGGTATCGTATTTGTTTTCCTCTTACTCAAGGAAAACAAGCCGCTCCGGGAACACGTGCGGGTGCGCAAGGGCATTCGCCGGGCCTTTTTTCTCATTGCCCTGGGTTACCTGCTGAAGTGGAACGTGGGTTATCTCCTCACTTTTCAGTTCTTTCCCTACCATTTCACGGTGGACGTACTGCATGTCATCGGCTTTGCGCTGCTTACACTCATCGGCGTGTATGCGCTGCACCGCGTTACTTCGGTGTCGTTCCCATGGCTGTCAGGGCTGTTGGGTCTGGTCGTTTTCCTGCTATTTCCCCTCATAGAGGCCCGGGATTGGTCGTGGCTCCCGAGGTTCATGGAGAATTATCTCAATCTCCAGGGCGGTTCCACCTTTACGCTTTTCCCCTGGCTGGGTTATACGCTCCTGGGTGGCGTCATAGGCGCCGTTGCGCATCGCTTTACCTCTTTATTCAAACACTGGCTGGCGCCTGCCCTGATCTTTGGCACGGGCTTGTTCCTTCACTTCTATTCCGTGGCCGTTTTTGATAATTTGAACCTGGTTTTCGCGTCCAAGTTATCAGCTATGTGGGTTGAAAAAAATTACCTGTTCTGGCGTTTGGGGCACGTATTGATGGTGCTCTCGGTGTTCGTTTTTTTGGAGCAGGTACTTCGCAAAGGCTTCCACCCGCTCTTCCTGAAAATAGGTTCCGAGACCCTTACGGTATATGGCGGTCACTATGTGTTGCTGTACGGCACGTGGTTCGGCATCGGCCTGACTCAACTCTGGAAACTGCAGCTCAATCCGGTGCAGGTCGTTCTCGGCGTGCTGTTATTTGAAGCGTTTTTCATTCTCATGATCGCTCATATTGAAAAGATACGGCAGGTTTTGTACCAAGACCTCCCCGCTGCCGGGGTGTACTTTTTGCGTTGGACGCGGGTGAAAGTGCTTCGAAGCGCGCATTTTCTTTTGCTCCGCTACAAGGACGAGGCGCCCGCTTTTGCCGCCCAATTGTCGGTATGGGTGTACCGCGCTCTCACGTTGGTTTTCCATTTCATACCTGCCGCCTCCTTGCGCAAGGGGAATTCGCAGTGATGGATACCCGGCCGGCTTTATTCCTTTCTATCAGACCAGGCATTCCCGGAAAAACGCAATGCTCTGCTCCGCCGCCTCAAGGCTGTGGGCCGGCAGCGTAGTCGAAGTGCAGGGATGCTGCGCTCCGAAGACGTGATCGGCGCCGGGTATGATGTGCAGTTGCGCGGCCGGATTCCACTGCTTCAGCGCGTGCGCCGCTTTCACCGGTACGGATGGGTCGGCATCGCCGTGTACGATCAGGCAGGGTTTGCGCAACCCGCGCATGGCGTGTTCTACACCCAGCCGGGGTTGGTTGGCCAAGTAATCCTCGTAGATGTCGATGTACACCGGCATCTGCTGCCTGGTGCGGGCGTTGTAGATGTGCGTTACCCCTGCGCGCTTCCAATCATCGAGGGCGGGATTGCCTTCCCACATGAAACCGAGGTTGGAAACGCCGGCCCATGTAGCCGCGGCTTTCACCCTTTTATCCGCTTCAGCCTGGATGAGCGCGATGCCTGCACCCCGGCTGTGCCCGATAAGCCCCAGGCGCCCTGCGTCCATCTCTTGTGCCGGTAGCGGCAGGCGGCTTTCAGCCAGCTGTGAGAGCAGGTAGTCCAAGTCGGCGAGTTCTTTGCTGTATGTGTTGCGCCCGAATGCCTCCAGGTCGGCAAATTCCGCCGGCGCCCCGGCTGTAACGCCGTTGTGCGAGAAGTTGAATTTGACGAACACAAAGCCCGCTTCGGCGAAAGCTTCGGCAAACAGATGCCAGCAGCCCCAGTCTTTAAAGCCCTTGAATCCGTGCAGGAACACAATTACCGGCTTGGCCTTGCCGTCAGTATGGTAATGCAAGTCTGCCAGGAAGGGGCGCCCGGCGGGGCTGTGGAGGAGGAGAGTTTGTTGTGTGGTCATTGTTTTTGGAATGAGGTTCAAACCCGGCGCCGGTAGTGCCGCTAACTACCAGCACCAATCAAAAATCATATCGCGTCAATCATCAATCGGCACATGGTCTTTAGCCGCCCGCTATCATCGCCTGCTTGGGATAGCAAAGATAGTATTTGGTGACCAATTTGGATTGGATGCCGTAATCGGCGCTCATGGACATGGGCAGCACTTTGCCGTTTTTGTGCAGGATATTGATTTCGTCTTTTGAAGTGTCATAGGCGCTGTTGGTTTCCTGTCCCTGGAACAGGAGATAATTGAGCGCTTCGGCGCCGAAAGGATTCCAGCGCTCCACGCGGTGGCGTATGCTGGTGACCCAGGATTCGTCGAAAGGTTCGTTGCCGAGTTCGAGCTTGAAAAGGCGCCGGTTGAGGATGCCCCCCGCGAGGAAGGCGAGCAGCGGGTCGTCCGAGTGCATCCAGGCTTTGAGGCCGGAGACGATATCGTGATCGTCGAGCAGGGCAAAGTTGTACAACAAGGCATCCCTGTCGGTGAGAAATTGCGCGGCCTGCACTTCGTTTTGGAGGAAAAAAGCCAAAGGGGGCGTAGCCTCCACCTTGTGTCCCATGCGGGTGAGGGTTTTAGCGCGCTGAATGGTTTTCGACAGCATTTTCTCGGCGGCCAGGGCGGTTTTGTGCAGGTACACCTGCCAGTACATGAGGCGCCGGGCAATGAGGAATTTTTCCACCGAATAGATGCCCTTTTCCTCTACTACCAATTCTCCGTCGTGTACGGCCAGCATCTTGATGATGCGGTCATAGCCGATGACGCCTTCGTGTACGCCGGTGAAAAAACTGTCGCGGTTGAGGTAGTCCATGCGGTCCATGTCCAACTGCCCGGAAACCAGTTGGTGCAGGAATTTCTTGGGGTAGGCATCGCGGAAGATCGTGCGCGCCAAACCGAGGCGGCCCCCGAACTCTTCGTCCAACTTTTCCATGAACAATTCGGAGAGCATCTCGTGAGACACATTGATGAGGGCGCGTTCCAGGGTGTGCGAGAAGGGACCGTGCCCGATGTCATGCAGGAGAATGGCCGCCGAGACAGCTTCGGCCTCTTCTGCGGATATGTCGGCGCCCTTGCCCCGCAGCACATCTACGGCCTGGAGCACGAGATGCAACGCGCCGAGGGCATGGTGAAAGCGGGTGTGCAGCGCGCCGGGATACACGTAATGGCTCAGGCTGGTTTGTTTGATGCGGCGCAGGCGCTGGAAGTACGGGTGCTCCATCAGATCGAAGAGCAATCCGTAAGGGATGTTGATGAATCCGTACACCGGATCGTTGAGAATTTTGCCTTTTACCATGCTGCGCGGCGCTTACTCGCCGTTGCAAAGGTCGGGAAGGTTTCTGAGATTTTTTCAGACCTTTGCCGCGCAATGGAAGATAAAACCCGCGAGTTGATTTTTTTCCGCTCAGCGTTGCAGCAGTGGGCTGCTTCCGCGCAGCGGCCGCTGCCCTGGAAAGGCAGCCGCGATCCCTACCTGATCTGGTTATCGGAAATCCTGCTCCAGCAGACAAGAGTAGCACAAGGTATGCCCTATTACCTGAAATTTGCAGAGCGCTTCCCAACCGTGGAGTCCCTTGCCGCTGCCGACGACGACGAAGTGATGAAGTTGTGGGAAGGCCTCGGCTATTATGCCCGCGCCAAAAATATGCTCAAGACGGCCCACTTGGTGGCGGGGCAGTACGGCGGGCGTTTCCCCGGCGCCTATGAGGGCTTGCTGGCATTGCCCGGCGTAGGCGCGTACACGGCTGCCGCCATCGCCTCCTTCGCTTTCGACCTGCCGCACGCCGTTTTGGACGGCAACGTTTTCAGGGTGTTGAGCCGGTATCTCGGTATCGATACGCCGGTAGATACGACGGAAGGCCGCAAGTACTTTGCCGCTTCTGCCCGGGCTGCCCTGGATGTTGCGAATCCTGCTGCGTACAATCAGGCCATCATGGATTTCGGAGCCATGGTGTGCACGCCCCAGTCCCCTCAATGCGGCGCCTGCCCGCTTCAAACCCACTGCGCGGCATTCCGGCAGCAGCGCGTTGCCGGGCTGCCCGTGAAGTCAAGGAGTATCGTCAAGCGGGAGCGGTTTTTTCATTACCTGGTCATGGAGCGCCATGGGGAGCTTTGGATCCGCAAACGCAACGGAAAGGATATCTGGGAAAACCTGTACGAGTTTCCCTGCATAGAGTTGCCCGCCCCGGTGTCCGGTGCGGAAGGGCTTGCTTCCGCACCTCAGTGGCGGCAGTGGCTGGGAGGAGTTTCCCATACCCTGAACGCCGTTTCGCCGCCGTTCCGGCAAACGCTCACCCATCAGCACATTACAGCTACTTTTTGGGAGATCAGCGTGGCGCAAGAAATTCCGCAAGAAGGAGGGGGACTTATTAGGGTGGAACGCAAAAAGTTGAGTAATTTTGCATTTCCGAAAATAATAGATCGGTATCTCAAAAGTGGAAGTCTGTATTTAAACCTCTTATAAATATTTGAAAATCAATGGTAAATCGCGTCATTCTTATCGGTAATTTAGGAAAAGACCCGGAGATCCGCCGCTTGGAGAACGGCGCGGTGGTAGCCAAATTCACCCTCGCTACCAATGAATCTTATCGCGATAAAGAGGGCGAGTGGCAAACCCAGACCGAATGGCATGATATCATTGCGTGGCGGCAATTGGCCGAGCGTGCAGAAAGCTCGCTAAAAAAAGGTATCACCGTGTACGTGGAAGGCAAACTCACCCACCGCACCTGGCAGGATCAGGACGGAAATCCCCGCCGTACTACAGAGGTGGTGGCCAACTACTTCCGCATTCTCAGCAAAAGAGATGACGGGCCTGCGCCTCCGCCGCCTGCGAAGACCATTGAAGGCGATGCGCCTCCTCATGGCCCCGACGACGTAAATCAAAATGAACCGCAAGGGGACGACCTGCCTTTTTAAACATGCCCAAAGCATGAATTTGTTAACGAACCGAGCTACGATTGGAACCTGACGATATACCCTTATACCTTAATCAGATACTCCTCTGGCTTTCTGCACCGGGAACATGGGAGCTTTTTGCCGCTGTTGCCGGCGTTTGCTTTCTTCTTGTTTGCTCCGCGCTCGTCTCCGGCTCCGAGGTCGCTTTTTTCTCTCTGACGCACAATGATTTTGTATCTCTTGCGGAAGAAAAATCCGGTCCGGCCGAAAGGATACTACAACTCAAGAACCACCCCAGGGCCTTATTGGCCACGATTCTCATCAGCAACAATTTCATTAATATTGCCATCGTCATTCTTAGCGACTTTGTGCTCAGGGCATTTTTGCCGGAAGCGCTTCTTCAGCAATGGGCCGGCGATATTGCAGGATTCTTTGGAATGCCTTCTCCGCAGGATGGAGGAAACGCTTTGGCGAATATGCTGAGGTTTCTCATTACTGTGGCAGGGGTGACTTTTCTATTGGTGCTTTTCGGTGAAGTTGCGCCCAAATTATATGCCGCCCAGGACAAGCTGCGGCTCGCACGTTTCATGGCCTTTCCTCTTTTTTTGCTCTCGGCAGTATTCCGGCCCCTCAGTAAGCTGCTTGTTCGCTCCGGCTCTTTTATAGAGAAGCGCCTGGAGAAAAGAACAAGGGCGGGTTCGGGCGCAAGTATTGAGGATATCGGCGAGGCTATAGAACTCACTGTGAGCAGGGAAAAGGATGCCATCCGGGAAGAACTCGACATCCTGCACAGCATCGTCAAATTCGGCAATATGGTGGTCAAGCAGATCATGACTTCCCGCTTGGACATTGTTGCCGTGGATAAAAATGTGTCCTACAAGGAACTGCTCGTCGTGGCCCGCGAATCCGGATACTCCCGCATCCCGGTTTATGAGGAAGAATTGGACAACATCGTCGGTATCCTGTATGTGAAAGACCTCCTCGGTCACTTGCAGGAACCCGAAACCTTTGATTGGCAGGCTCTCATCAGGGGAAATATCATGTACGTGCCCGAATCCAAAAAAATCGACGACCTTCTGCGGGAATTCCAGCAACAGCATCTGCACATGGCCATCATAGTGGACGAATACGGGGGGACGGCCGGCTTGGTCACCTTAGAGGACATCATGGAAGAGATCATCGGAGATATCAGGGATGAATTTGACGATGAGAGCGAGGTGGTTTTTCGAAAAATTGATGAGAACAACTACTCCTTCGAGGGGAAAACCCTGATCAACGATATGTGTCGCATCATCGGCATACCGGTAGATACCTTCGACCCCGTCAAAGGGGAGGCGGACTCTCTCGCAGGTCTGGTATTAGAGCTTTGCGGGCAATTGCCTCGCAAGGATGCCGTTATCCACTACAATGATTTTACCTTTAAGGTCGTTTCGGTGAGCAAGAGGCGCATCGAGGAGGTGCGCGTCACCATCTCAAACACATAGCATGAAGTACACCGGTTTTGCGGTCTGTTTTGCACTGTTCATCAGCGCTTGCAGCGACCCCGCTTTCAATCCCAAACCCCGGGCTTACCCCAGGGTGGAATACCCCGAAAAAGCATGGCAGGGATTTCAATATGACGCCTGCGATTTTTCGTTTGAGTATCCTGCATATGCTGTTTTACAACGCGATTCCTCGTTTTTTGAAACCGCTCCCCCGCATCCGTGCTGGTTCAATATTTACTTTCCCGATTTCGACGGAATGCTGCATTTCAGTTATTTCCAGGTGGGCAAGCCCAAAAACTTAGACCGCCTGCGCGATGATGCCTTCGAATTAGTGGACTGGCACAACAAAAAGGCCAACTACATAGAGGAGCAACGCATCCGGCTGCCCAACGGCACTACGGGTTTTGTCTTCAATATCGAGGGCCCGGCTGCTTCTCCTTTTCAGTTTTTTCTTACCGACAGCACCCGGCATTTTCTGCGCGGCGCGCTGTACTTCAATACTTCCGTCAATCCCGATTCCCTGGCTCCTGTGTATGATTTTGTACGCAAGGATATCCTGCACATGATCGAAACTTTTGAATGGAAATGATGCCCTGGGTTCCGGGTTCTCTATGCTCTATGCCCTATGCCGTTCCGGGTTCCGGTTGCACTGCCCTGCTTCGACTT
>CAZNYK010000006.1:18548-35976 GCA_964577215.1 uncultured Saprospiraceae bacterium | reverse complement strand
TCGCTCAGCAACTGCCGACTGCCAACTGCATACTGCCGACTGTTCCGGGTTCCGAAATTTGAAAAAACGATAGAAAACCATGCACAAACTGATCGAATGCGTTCCCAATTTCAGCGAGGGGCGCGATCCGGAAACCATTCGCCGCATCACCGACGCCATAGCAAGGGTTGATGGCGTACAACTTTTGGATGTAGATCCCGGCAAGGCGACCAACCGCACCGTCGTCACTTTTGTAGGCGCTCCGGAGGCTGTAGTTGAAGCCGCATTTTGCGGGATCCGCGAAGCAGCGCAACTGATCGATATGCGCTCCCACACAGGCGAGCACCCGCGCATGGGCGCTACGGATGTGTGCCCTTTGGTGCCTGTGAGCGGCATCAGCATGGAAGAAACCGTGCAATGGGCCAAGCGCCTGGCCAAAAGGGTAGGAGAGGAACTGGATATTCCCGTGTATCTGTACGAGGAAGCCGCAAGCCGTACCGAACGAAAAAACCTGGCCGTCATTCGCACCGGAGAGTACGAAGGTCTTCCTGAAAAACTGGCTGATCCGGCCTGGGCGCCCGACTACGGCCCCGCCCGCTTCAACCCTCGCAGCGGCGCTACCGTGATAGGCGCCCGCGATTTCCTGGTAGCCTACAACGTCAATCTCAATACCACCTCCGTGCGCCGTGCCAATAGCGTGGCATTCGACGTACGCGAGCAAGGCCGCGTCCTCCGCGATGGCGACCCCGTTACCGGTCCGGTTCGCACAGACGAAACCGGGGAACCGCTGCGGCAGCCCGGAGCGTGCAAAGCCGTAAAAGCCATAGGTTGGTACATCGAAGAATACGGCATTGCGCAGGTTTCCATGAATCTGACAGATATCAACCTCACGCCGCTGCACGCGGCTTTTGAGGCATGCTGCCGGAGCGCGGAGGAGCGGGGCATGCGCGTTACAGGTTCTGAGTTGGTGGGCATGGTACCCCTGCGCGTACTGTTGGATGCAGGGCGGCATTTCCTTCGCAAGCAGCGGCGCTCTGCCGGCGTATCAGAAGAGGAATTGCTTCGCATTGCCGTAAAATCCCTCGGCCTTGACGATCTCGCCCCGTTTGATCCGCAGCAGAAAGTGATAGAGTACAAACTGCGGCAGGCGGGTACAGATCCGCTGTTGGCCATGAGTGTCAAGCAGTTTGCGGATGCGACAGGGGCTGAAAGCCCGGCGCCGGGCGGCGGTTCCGTGTCTGCTTACGTGGCTGCTTTAGGCGCTTCACTGGCCTTGATGGTAGCCAACCTCTCCTCGCACAAACGCGGCTGGGACGAGCGCTGGGAGTTCTTCTCCGATTGGGCCGAACGCGCCCGCGGCATACAGTCTCAACTCCTCGCCCTGGTGGACGAGGATACCCGCGCTTTCAATGCCATCATGGAGGCTTTCCAATTGCCCAAGACCACCCCCGCTGAAAAAAGCGCCCGCAGCGAGGCCATTCAGGCGGCTACCCGTCACGCCATTGAGGTACCCCTGCGCACTATGGAACTGGCCTTGGCTGCTTTTGAGCCTGTGAAAGCGATGGTGGAAACAGGGAATCCCAATTCTGTGACCGACGCCGGCGTAGGCGCTCTGTGTGCCCGCGCAGCCGTGCATGGCGCCGGTATGAACGTGCTGGTCAATGTGGCCGGGCTGAAAGATGCCGGCTTCGCTGCCGAAGCTGTTCGCAAAGCGGAACAGTGGATGCTGCAGGCCGATTCCTTGGAGCAGGAGATAGTGGCGTTGGTAAAGAAAAAAATAGGCGTATAACCCTGACCCCAGCCTATCCCTTGTCGTCTTTCCCGCCAAAGCGGATACTGCGCAGGAAATCGCCGAATGAATCGTATTCTTTGCGGAAGCTGAGACCTGCGCCCACTTTAAACCGGCGCCCACCGATATCGGGTTGGAGGCGTTGATATACTTTGAGGGTGAGGCTGCGGTCGGCGCTGATGGCGTATTCGAGCACTACGTCGTTGCCGAGGAAAGTGCCGCCGGTGGCGCCGGGAGTGGGTATGGTCCTGCCGCCGGTATCTAAGTTGCCTCCCACGATCACGGAGAGCCTGTCATTGAAGTAATTCTGGCGCAGGCGCACCTCAAATTCCTCTCCTCTGCCGAAAACCGTGCCCTGGCCTGCGCCGGGTCTGTATTGGCTGTAGGCGATATCGAAGTCGATGCCGGAGAGTACGCGCCCGTCGGCGATGAATTCGGAAAACAGGTCGGTCAGGAGCAAAGACAACTGGTTGGATACAAATTCGCTGACGGTGTTGTAGATCACGTCGGGGGCCTGCACGCTGAGGTCTGAAGGCAGGAATTGCCCGGCGACGATGAGCCCGAAAGCCTGCCGGTTGAGTTCGTTGGGGTCTTGTTTGAGCAACCGCAGTTTGCTGTCGGCATAGTTTTTCAACTCGCCGGTGAGCAGCGGAAATTCAATATCGAAGCTGATCTGGGGCTGGAATAATTCCCCGACAAGATTAAGAATGAGGTTGACCGGAGTGGATTTTGAGGCCTCGAGGCGCGCCTGCGAGCCGCCGGCTGTTATGAACTCGGCGATAAAGCCTGCCACAGGAGTGGAAATGCCCCGGTATTCGGCCACCAATTGTATAACAGCCTTGTAGGGATCGCCCGACCACTTGATGGCGCCGCCGCGTTGGACGCGGAATTTTTTGTTGACCACATTGTAGAAGGTGAACATGTAGTCGCCTTCCTCGATGTTGAAATCGCCGAACATTTGAAAATCCGAGTTCCTGGGAAGTAAAATGCGGATGTTGCCGCGCCCCGTTCCTTCCAGGATGTCGCCTGCTTGTTCGTCGAAGATCAATTGCATGACGGCTTCCCTACCTATGGTGAGTTCCATTTCGATATTCAAGCCTTTGGGCGAAACCTGGGGTGTGCCGCCTGTTTCGGTGACGGGTTTGCTTTTCCGGCTGGAAAAATTGACATATTTGATATCTGTGACCTCGCGCTCCGAACTGATGGGGATGACCAAACGGCTGCTGTCGTTCACGGTGCCGTTGATGTAGGCATCGATGCGGTCAATAGGGCCGGTGAACCTGGCATACCCTCGTCCAATGGCCTGCCCGTAAAACTGTTTGTTGTCGCCTTTTTGTGTATCCAAGGCCAGCAGGCGATTGGTGTTGAGCACGGCGTCCATGCGCAGGTCTTTGAGCTTGGTATGGCGAATACCCCCCAATATTTGCGCCGTATGGCCGTATTTGTCGCGCACTCTCGCTCCGGAAGCGTCAAACAACCAGTTGTTGTTCATCAGCACGATGATCTGGTCAAACTGGTAGGTGGTTTTGAGAAAATCTATGGTGAAGCTTCCATCGTTCACAGCCAAACTGCCTTCCAGGTTGGGGCTGCCGATACCGCTGAAGGCAACCTCGCCGTTTACCTGGCCCTGTGTGCCGGTAAGGACGCCCGGAAGGAAATATTCCAGGGTGCGCAGCGGAACGCCGGAAAGATTGAAGGTGGCGAGGAAAAAATTCTTCCGGTTCTCCGTGGAGGCTATGGCCGGCCCTCTGGCTCTGATGTCTTTGAGGTTGTAATAACCCCGCCCGGATATTTGGGTGCTGTCGTTTTCCAAGCTGAAGACGGCTGAAACGCGGTTGTTGAGGTTGGGAGCGGAAGCTTCGAGGCGCAGGGTGCCCCAGTCGTCGTCGTTTATCATCAGGCTCTCGGCAATGAGCGTGAGATTGAGGTTTTCCATCTTAAATGCGTCCTCTACCCAAACCCATATGTTGAAAGGCCCGGAAAAACTGAGTGGTTCATAATCCCAGACTTTATCGATGAGATCGAAATCAAAACTCATTAAAGCGGCGCGAAATCCCTTCTTGCCGTAGTTTTCAATGCCTATGCGGTAATTTTCATGAATGAGGACGAGGTTGGAAACTTGTATCTGGTTTTGAGAAAAAACCAGCTTGTTGTCTGGATTTATCAACCACAGCCGGTTCATCAGGGTGAGGTTGGACTGCTCGAAATGTAAACTGAAGGCATTGCTGTCCACTGCGGCCAAGGTGCCGTCCAACTGGATTTTGTCTAATACTTTCATTCCTTCGGAGACATAAGTAAGGCCGAAGAGCAGGGAATCCTTGTACACACTGCCCTGCAAAATGACGGGTGTGGAGAGCAGCGTTTTGCCGTTCAACACGGTAGCGTCCACGCCGGCTTCAAACAGAGCTGCTCCGCTTTCGGCGTCCCAGCGCAGGTAGATGTTCTCTAATTTCAGGTTGCCGAATTGAAAAACCGGCGTGGATACATTAATGGCCAGCGCATCTGACAATTCATTGTATCCGCCCGACAAGTGCAGGTCGCGTAAAGGGAAGAGTTTGGAAGAAAGCAGGTGGTTGAATCCTTTGGAGTCTTTGACCTCGATTTCGAAGTTGAACCGTGCGGGGGCCGGGCTGCGCTTGGGCGGCTTGATGTTCAGCCGTTGGGCAAACCCGGTATGGTTCCTGGAAATATGCTCCAGGAAAATGCCCGGCAGTTGGTCTATTTCAAAACGGCCCGTGACCAATGCCTGTATCACGTCGGAGTCAACTTTGAGGATTTTGGTGTCCGGCCCGGTGAATTTGGATTCGATCTCGAGTTCCTCCATGCTGAAGGTCTCGTCCTGGTTGAGGGTAATATGCAGGTCCGTGATACGGGCTTTCCCTTCGGCGGTGGAGAGTTTATTGTTGCGGATGTCGAGGTCCATGTCGCCGGCCACGATGATGTCCTTTTGGGAGAGATTGAGCTCTTTGAGGTCTAATTTGCGAAGGTCTGCTTTAAAGTTAAATACGGGGATTTTCCCGGAAAAATCCAGTCTTCCGTTGAAGGTGAAGTCCACGTTTTCATCCTGGATGACGAAGTCTCCTTTGAAAAAATTCCGGTTGAGAGACCCGGAGAGGTTGGCGTTTTTATACTCGTATTTTTTGTAGGAAAAACTGCGCAACTGGGCGGAAAGCTCAGCCCTCGCTGTAGCAGCCACGAGGCTCCGGCCTTCGCGAACAGAAGCCGAAAGACTGACTATGCCGAAATCGGAGTTGCCGCTCCATTCGCCGAGGTCGAAATTTTGCAGGCTGAGGTTTCCGGAATAGGTGGCCCGCTCTTTGCCCCCATTGGGGTTGAGGGTCATGTCGAGATCGGCGATGCCGAGGTTGGTGCGCAGGTTGCCGTACATGGTGAAGCCGGTGGCGAAGAACCCGTTGATATCGCCTTTGAACTGAAGCCTGCCGAGGCGGTCGTAGTTATCCGGCAGGTTGAATCGCGGAATGATCTGTTTGAGTACGGTCATGCTGGTACGGGCTTCCTGGAGGCTCAGGCCGAAGTAGCCCTGCCCGGGTACGGTCACATCCCTGAGGTCTAAACGGCCGCGCATGAACGCGCCCTCGCCCAGGGCAATCTCAAGGCCTCTTCCGGAAAGGTCGTTCACGGTGCCGCGCGCCCTGCCCTGTATGCGGATGGTTTCGTTTTTGTTGTTTTGGAAGAAAGCGTTTTTTTCCAATGCAGGAGCGAAGGTCATGATATCTTTAACAGACACTGAAGTTTCGTTGAACCTGGCATCCATGCCGACGGAGGAAGTGAAATCGGCAAATGCCTTGAAGTTCTCAAAAGAAAAACGGAGGGTGTCGCCGAGGCGCGACTCCGGGGTTTGGATGCTCAATCCATTGAGTTCAATGCTGTTGGAAAGCATTTGCAAGTCCTTCACAGTGAGTTGTTCCAGGACGAAACCGCTGCTCGTGCGGGCTGTAATTTTATTGACGACACCGCGCAGCGTATCAGCGTTCATGGTCATCCTGCTCAGCTTGACGCCGATCCCGGATATTTCCAGGTGTTTGAAATCGAGTTCGTCGGCGCGGGTGGTTTTCACAGGGGCTTTCCTGAAATTGTGCACCGAAAAGGCGCCATCCCGGATGTCGAGCGATTTCAGGGCAAGGTTCCAGGTCAGCGTATCCTGCTTTTTCCGGGGTTCGCGCAGGGCTGTTTGCAGGCTTTGCACTAGTGGATGTTCCTGGAGCGATTCGAGGTGCAATGCCGGCTTTTCGATGGTCAATTGATCTACCATCAATACCTTTCCCGGGAGGTCCATTTCGCTGATTCGGGCCGATCCTTTGGGAATATGAGCCCTTAGGTGATTCCCTTTTACATCGTCGGCGACGGTATAGGTCACGTCGTCTAAGTTTAGCCGTCTGAGGCGAAACCGGAACGGCTTTTTCTCTTTCTTTTCCTTTTGGGATGCAAATTGCTCCAGGAACCACTGTAGATTGCTTTGCGGAGCGCCCTGCGGCCTGTTGACGTGCAATACTGCGCCGTTTAGCGACAGCTCGTCCAATTCTAATCCAGAGCGGATCAGCGTGACGATATTGGTGTTGATACTCGCCGTGAGCTTGTTGCTGAAAAAGAGGGTGTCGCATTCCGGGTCTTCCACGTAAAAGCCGTCGAGTACTACCTTGTCGAAAAAAGCAATACTCAACCGCCGGATGGCGACCTCCGTGCCGAGCCGCTCGCTTAACTCCGTGGTGGCATACCGCGCCACGCGATTTTGTATGGCGGGTATCTGAAGTGATAAGGACAGCAAGAGGAAAATGACAAACACCGTGAAGATGATCCTTACGATCCATCTTCCCAACTTGAACGGCAGTCCTTCCCGTTTGACGGCGGTTGAAGTATCCGGTGTAGGCGTGTACTCTTGTTCCATGCTGTACAAAGAACCCCTCCGGGGGGCATTGCGTTGGCCTGCCGGCGGCGTTTAACGTCCTTTTAATACAAAATCTATGGCGCGCTGTTCCGACCAGTACCTTCCATGCGCCCCAAAGGTAACAAAACCGGCGTGCCCGCCCCAGCGGGGCGTCTGCAAAAAGAAATTCGGCAGGCTTTCGGCAAGTTCGCGCGGATAGCACTCCGGGCTGAGGAAGGAGTCGTCGAGCGCATTGACCATCAGCGTGGGGATAGCAATTTTTTCTATGTACGGCAGGCTGCTGCTGCGCTGCCAGTAGTCTTCGGCGCCGGCAAAGCCGTGCAGCGGCGCGGTGAAGCGCTCGTCAAATTCGCGCAGGCTGCGCGGCAGGGGAGGCTCCGCATGAATGGCGCCGGGAAAGCGGGTAGCTTTTTCCGCCATTTTGGGGTTGAGCGTATTCAGAAAGCGCTTCACATACGGCCGGTTGATGGGCCGCGCTATTTCTCTTTCCGACGAAGGGATATGGCAGGGCACGCTGAAGACCGCCGCCTTTTTGATTTCCGGAGCAAGCCCGGCGCCCTGCTCGCCGAGGTATTTGAGAATGACGTTGCCGCCCAGGCTGAAGCCGGCCAAGGCGATGGTGTCGTAGCGCTCTGATGCGAGCAGCCGTTGCAGGGCAAAGCGCAGGTCGCCGGTCTCGCCCATGTGGTAGGCGCGGGGCAGGCGGTTGGGTTCGCCGCTGCACCCCCGGAAGTTGAGCGCAACCCCGTCCCAGCCCTCCTCTGCAAAAGCCTTGAGTATGCCTTGGATGTACTGCCGCTCGCTGCTGCCTTCCATGCCGTGCAGTGCGAAGAGCAGTTGGCGGCTTCGGCCTTCGGCGGCCCAGTCCATGTCAATGAAATCGCCGTCCGGGGTGTCCCAGCGCTCCCTGCGATAGACTACGCCCCGTACCCGTCGGCACAGGGCTGCATATACGGTATTGATGTGGCCGTTTCGAAAGGGGAATGGCGGGCGGTAGTTGGAGGTGGGGAGGTACGGCATGGTTTGGGTGGATTGAATTTTTTGGCGGGGTAAAGATAGGGGAAGTGGGGGACGAGTGCGCAAGATTTGCCAATCTCCTGCATATCCGTTATCTTTGTAGCATGCAAATGCAAAAGATATGATAGAAGAAAAGGCCATATTGGAAAATCCGGAGGTCAATGCCCTTTCTGATTACGAAACAGAACGCAACAAACCCATGCCCAATAGAATACACGGCGCCATACAGCGCAAGATCGGCGTGTTGCTGGACAAGTACGACGACCGCTACCTCATATCCTCGGAGGTAACTTTAGACACCACCCCGGCTTCTACTCCGGACCTGCTCATCTTTCCCAAGAAAAAGCTCCGTTGGAAAGATATGGAGGCTAAAGAAAAGGAGATGCCGATAACTACCATTGAGATACTTTCTCCGAGCCAGACCATTGACGAACTCATCGAAAAAGCTTTCGACGTTTATTTTCCCGCAGGAGTCCAATCTGCGTGGATCATAGTGCCGCCGCTGAAAACGGTGAGCGTGCTCACGCCGGATGAAAGGCACCAGGTCTTCAGCCAGGGCGAAGTAATTGACCCCATTACGGGTATTCAAATACCTGTCGAGTTGGTCTTCGATTGTATGGAATGATGCCCTGCTCTGCTCGCACCGACCCCGGCACGCGTGTCGGGGTTGCGGGCGTAGTTCTGCCGCTTCGCCTTTGCTGCGGTTTTCGGGCGACATCTAACCGCGTAGCGGGGAGGTGTAGCCTGAAAACATTCGTTCAGCCCCGGTTGCGAAGCCTTCCAGGATTCGTAACCGTAAAGCTGGCCGTACAAGAGTAGTGAAGGGGCGACTCAGCCGGCGCCATAGCCCCGTAGCCACGTTATGATCATTATTCTTGACCTGGCAGCGTGAGGCGCTAACTTCCAGTTAGCTCCTCACTTGGAGTGCAGGGCAACCGGGCGAAGTCAGGAGGTATTCTGAAGTTACCTCCTGACGGCAGGCGGCGCGAGGCGGCAACTACCGGTTCTGGCTTGCCCCAGCCGCTATCATTCAAAGTAGTTTTCGTAAGTCCTGAATGATCTTTCTCCATCTCGTGCCACTCCGTGTGCCGCTATAGTCCCCGCCCGCCACGCCGGGGTGTATCACCGGGTATAACTCATTGCACAGAATCCACCACCATCCTGATCTCCGAGCGCACCAGCGTCCGCACAGACTCGATGCGGCGGCCGATATGCCCGTCGCTCATGCCGGGATAGACGGTTTCCCAGGCCTTGCTATCGTCGTTGTCCATATCCTCCCATTTGTCGAAGAGGTCGACAGTGGAGCAATTATACGGCTGCTCGGCGCCGCGGGGCATGACCATGCGGGTGAGCACCCAGCCGGCCCGGTTGCCCAGTTCGATGTTCTTTTGGTGGACTGGCTTCACGAAGCGGGTTTCCATTTCCATGTAGTCGTTCCATCCGCCGGGCGGCACTTTGAAGAAATTCTCCACGACATACTTGCTGCCCTTGTAATCCGCTTTGGCTATGAAGTCCACCTCGCTCCATATTTCGGATTTAACGAGGTCCCGGTACTGCCCGGTGTTGTCGATGAGGGCCTTTTTGTCGGCGGGCACGACCTTGAGGGCGGTTTCCCAGTTTTCCTGGAGCTTGCCGATGTCGTCCCAGCTTTTTACGAAAGTGACGGTGAGGTAGTCATACTCTGCGCTGGCGCCCCAAGGCCACATGATCTGTTCGAGGTTCCAGTCCTCGATTTGCCCGAGCCGCTTGCGCTCCTGGTGGATGAGCTTCCAGGCCTTTTCGCATTCGAGGTACTTTTCTCCCATACCGGGCTTCACCTTCATGTAGTCCACGATGGCGAAACCGCCCTGGGCGTCGAGGGTTTTGGTGAAAAAGAGGCAGCAAACTGCCAGTACGAGGTTTGGAATAAGGATTTTCATTGTTGAAAAGATTTAAAGGTGAAATAGAATTGAAAAAGCAGTTAGTCCTTAGCTGTTGCTGCATTACCGGGCGCCGCTGTTTCGTCCACCACCATCCTTACCTCCTGCCGAATCAGGTCGCAGGCGGCTTCGGTCTCGTTGAACAGTTTGTTGAAGTCCTTCCCGGCGTGTACTTTTTCAAAATAGGGGACGGGGCTGCCTGAACTGAGGAACTGCTCCCAATCAGCGTACAAGTCCACAGTACCGTCGAAGTAAGGCTCTGCACTGCCGCCCGGCACTACTTTCCCCAACAGCACCCAGCCGATCATTTGGCCATCGTTGATGCGAGCTTCATGCACGGGCTTCCAAATTTCCCGTTCCACCCGGAAGTGGTCGGTACTGCTTCCTGTTTGAGGGAAATTAAAATAGTTGAAAACCACAATCTTTTCTTTGCCGATGTCCTTGCCCGCTGCCATGTCTGCGTGCGACCAGATTTCGGATTTCACCATTGTCCTTATTTCATTGGTGCGGTTCACCATCGCCCGTTCCTCCGGGGTCAGGATGGCGGCCAGGTCGGGATACTCCCAGTTCTGGAGGTAATTGGCGAGTTGTTTTTCGCCCTTTAAATTGATGCGGGTCACATAGTTATACTCCACGCCGGCGCCCGAAGGGTAGGCTACCTGCGTCAGCTCCCAAAAGTTGTACTTGCCCGCCTTGATGTTGGCCTGATGGATTTTTTTCCAGGCATTTTCCAGCTTTAGGTATTCGTCGTGCATGCCGGGCTGCACCTTCATGTAGTCAAAGGCATAATAGCCTTGCGGGGAATCGCCCTGCGCAGAGAGGGAATGGTTGGCGAGGCAGAATACGGCTGCCAGGAGGAGGGATAGGCTGAATGATTTCATTGATTGAATATTTTAAGGTGAAGGAAAAATGTTTTCATTTGATTTCTGCTTTCGGGTTGTTGCAAATATGCCCTTACAACTGCTGAGGACTTCTGGACTGGGCTTGCAAAAAGCTGGACTGAGATTGCACAGGCAAAATAATGGCAGCACCCAGATGGCAGGCTTAATAAAATTACAGACTTAAATTGTTGAAAATCTTTTATTTGCGTATTGCGCTCGGCGGTACGCCAAATTCCTCATGGAATACCCTCGAAAAATAGTTCGGGTCGGAGAAGCCCACGTCGTAAGCGATTTCGGATATGTTCCTTTCAGTTGTTTTCAGTAGCAGTGCCGCCTTTTGCAGGCGCATTTTGCGGATAAAAAGGGTGGGATTCAGCCCGGTCAGCGCCTTCAGTTTTCTGAACACCTGCGTGTGGCCGAGGTGGGCGGCTTGGCAGAGGTCCTGGATTCCGAGTTCCGTATCGTCCATTTTTTCTACGATAGCCTGCCGTATTTTTTGCATAAAAACGTCGTCGAGGGTGGGCTCGGCAGGCTCCATTTCCGTTTTCCGGAATCTTGAAGATTTCAGAAAACTTTCCCCAGCATACCGCAACTGTAGCGCCCGCCGCAGTTCCAGCAATTTTTCCAGCCGGACAAAGAGTTCCTCCTTGTTAAAGGGTTTCATCAAATATGCATCTGCCCCTTTGCGAAGCCCCGTGATCCGGTCGGCCACTTCCGCTTTGGCCGTCAGCAGGATGATGGGAATGTGGCTGGTGCGCTCGTCGTTCTTCAGCATTTCGCACACCTCGTAGCCGTCCTTTTCGGGCATCATCACATCGCTGATGATGATGTCGGGCACGAGTTCGAGGGCTTTTTCGATACCTGCATGTCCATTAGGGGCAGTGTGGATTTCGTAGTCTTTTTCCAACAGCCCAACGATGTAGGTGACCACGTCGGCGTTGTCTTCGATGAGGAGCAGGAGAGGTTTTTCACCTGTCAAACCCTCTGCTTTTACACCCGGAAAATTTGCCGGAGGCAAACCCGGGACCAGTTCAGATGCAAGGCTGCGGGTGGTTTGAAACGCCCCACTTGCCATCGGCGCGCCTGCTTCCAACTTCACGGGCAGCAGTAGTGTAAAGGTCGTGCCTTTCCCAGCTGTGCTTTCAACGGAAATACTACCGCCCATCAACTCTACCAATTCTTTAGTCAAAGCCAGGCCGATGCCGGTGCCTTCCCCTTTGCGGGTACTCGAATTATCAGCCTGGAAAAAGCGGTCGAAGATGCGTGTCAACTGGCCTTCCGGGATGCCAATGCCGGTATCTTGTACTTTTAGCTGTAAAAAGACCTGGCCTTGTCGCTCCGCCTGGTTGGCATGCAGCACTACTTTGCCACCCTCCCCTGTAAATTTGATTGCATTGGACAGCAGGTTGTAAACGATGTGCTGTACTTTCCCCTCGTCAAAGTCCATGGCCAGGTCAGGGATTTCGGAATAAAAAGTCAGGCGTATCTTTTTTTCTTGAGCCATTGAGTGAAAAGACTCGGTCAGGTATTGCAGGTAGTTGATGATATCGCCCCGCACCAGTTCCATTTTCAGAGCGCCGGAGTCGAGTTTGGAAAGGTCGAGCATTTGGTTGATGAGGCGCAGCAGGTTTTCGCTGTTGCGCAGTATCAATGAAAACACCCCTTTTAACTTTCCCCTATCGGAATCGCTGATTGCCGACTGCCAGCTGCCGGCAGCCAACTGCTCCGTCATACCCATGATAACGGTGAGCGGTGTGCGGAATTCGTGGGTGATGTTGGTGTAGAGGCGGGTTTTAAGGGAGTCGAGTTCTTGTAAACGCATAGCTTCCGCTTTCATCGCCTGGCGGCGCATTTCAAAGCGACGTACCCCTAAAAGCAAGCTGCCGGTAACAAGAAAGTAAAAAAGATAAGCCCACCTGGTGCGCCACCAAGGTGGCAGGATAGTAATTTTCAGGCCGGCGCCTTCTTCGTTCCACATGCCGTCGTGGTTGGTCGCTTTCACCCGGAAGGTGTATTTCCCAGGGTTGAGATTAGTAAAGGTAGCCGTGCGTTCCGTGCCCGTGTATTGCCAGTCGTCATGGAAGCCTTCAAGCCGGTAAGCGTACTGGTTGCGCTCGGGTGCGGTGAGGTCGAGGGCTGCAAATTCGAAGGAAAAAATCTTGTCTTTCCAGGTCAGCACCAGTTCGTCCGTTTCGGAAATCGGCTTCCGCAAGGGTGAATCCGGCGCTTTGAAATCTACGGTTTTGTTGGCCAGTTTGAACCCTGTGATCACTACCCCGGGCAAAACATAGTGGTCCTTTATCGCTTCAGGCCGGAAAGCATTGAACCCGTTGATGCCGCCGAAAAAAAGTTCTCCGCCGCCGCTTTTAAAATAGGCTGCCGAGTTGAACTCGTTGTCCTGCAAACCATTTTTAACGGTATAATTTTTAAAAACGCCTGATGGGGGATGGAACCTCGACAACCCCTGGTTGGTACTTAGCCAGAGGTTGCCCGCTTCATCCCCCAGTATACCGTAGATAACATTGTCGGGCAAGCCGTTCTTTGTGTTGAAATGGGAGAAAACGCCCGTTTCCAGATCGAAGCGGTTCAGCCCGCCGCCGCCGGTTCCAATCCACAGTACCCGCTCCGGCTCGTCAGGATCAGGATAAATGCACTTCACCGTAGGGTGGCTCAGGCCCTCTGGATTCAAAGGATTGCTGGTCAGAAAAGTGTAAGTTGCCAACTTCGGGTCAAATCGCAGCAGCCCCCAATGTGTGCCCAGCCAGAAGGTTCCGTTTTTTTGCTGGTAAATGCAGGGATAGTGGTCGGGCAGGCGCTCCCCCTTCACTACATTGAGATAATCATACCCTTCAAATCGTCCCGTTTCCGGGAAGAATCGCCCAAACTCGAAGGGTGTAAGCAGCCAGAGCCGACCGGCTTCGTCTTCATGAATGGCGAGAATAGTGCTCCGCTTGTGCTGTGCTCTCAGTTTGGGGATCTCGAAAAAATCCCACTTATTCAATTCGCCATTGCTTAAGCGAAAGCGGAAAAGTCCTCGTTCTGAACCTACCCAAAGGTTACCCGCACGGTCTTCGAGCATATCATGAACATAATCCAGTTCATCCTCAAAAGTGCGGGACCAGCGGCTACGTTCGAGGATCACGGGTTTAGCCTGCCCTGTTTTCCGGTCAAGGCGGAGCAGCCGCAGGTTGGTCAGTCCGAGCCAGATGGCGCCGTCGCTGGTTTCACAGATGGAACGAACACTGCCGCCTTTCCAAAGGAGCGTTTCGTATTGCCCATCGAATTTTTTGATGGTGGGCGTGAATTTAAAAAGCCCGGCGCCATTGGTTCCAAGCCAGATATTGCCGTTTGGATCTTCCAGCAAAGACCGGCACCCAGCGTCTTTCGGCAGGCCGATGCCTGCGTCATCTTGATGGTGATACCGAAGCAAAATCTTGCGGCTCATCGTGTCGTATAATGCTACCGACCAGCCTCCCGTCACCCAGAGGTGCCCGTTCCTGTCGAATAAGCTTGGGCCATTGGCGCCTGCCAGGGGCAAAACGCCGGGGTCATTCAGGCCAATATCCAATTCATACAGTTCGAATCGAGACTCATCCGTTTTCCATTTGCCGAAGCCGCCCGCCGACTTTACCCATACGGCGCCGGCGCCCTCTTGCATTACTTTGTGTATGCGGCGGTCTATCTGGTCCACGCCATTTTCATTGTACCAAAAATCCGCCTGGGAGTAGTTTTTCCATTGCGGGGCAAAGTCTTCCCAATGCATGCGGCGAATATGGTAAGGTTGGCCCGCCTCGCCTCCGCTAATGATTGATGTTTTGCCGAAACCACTGACCCATACCGCTCCCTTTTCATCTACAGCCATACTGGTGACAGGGTAGTCCCACAGGCTGTTTTCGTCCTCTGTTTTGGTAAAAACCGTACATTTTACCTGGGTTAAATCACGGGATCCGGGGGGTATTTCCAGCTTGGTGACGCCACCGAAATGGGTGCCGACCCAAAGGTTTCCCCACCGGTCTTCGAGCATGCAGTTGATATCGCGGTGACTCAGGCCAGGGTGGTTTTCAGTAACGGGCCGGGCCGGCCTGAACGGAGCGTCGGGGACCTTCAGCCGCTGGAAGGTTTCCCTTTCCCGGTCAAATAAATTCAGACCATTAGTGGTACCTATCCAGAGCCTGCCATGCCGGTCTTCAAGGATGGCTTTTATATAATTTCCGGAAATGGAAGTAGTATCGAACGGATCGTGCAGAAATACCTTGAACCGATAACCATCAAACCGGTTCAGGCCTTCTTTGGTGCCCACCCAAAGAAACCCGTCATGGTCGATGCATAAAGCAGAAATGAAATTTTGAGAAAGCCCTAATTCGTTCGGAACGCGTTCGAAGTGGATGTTTTGCGCACAAACGCTGATCCAGGCGCAGGCAAACAACAAGCTTGAACAAGCCTGTAAAAGCAAGGATGGCGCGTATGGGCTGCGGTTGTTTGTCATTGACCCTCAAAGGAATAGTGACCAGGCAAAGATAGAGAAAATACTCAGGTATGCATAAGTAGGATTGCATCATTCTCAGGGTTAAGCATTGGGGTGAACTTCAATCGCGGTTCGCCGCTTCCCAAATAGATGCAATTTCCTTTACTTTGCCCCATCATCCACCTGCACTGCCATGCGATTACTACTACTCATACTCCTCGCCTTGCCATTTTTCAACCTTGGCGCGCAATCCACCTCAGGCCGCGTATTCGACGCGGAGGGCGCCCTGTTGCCCGGCGCTACCGTGATGTGGCTGCAAACGGGCGCAGGGGTGCAAACCGATGCCGGCGGTAATTTCCAACTCAGCGGCGAAGGCTTGAGCGACAAGCGCTTCATTGTCAGTCATGTGGGTTTCAAGCCGGATACGGCTACGGCGGGCGGCATCTTCTTTTACGAGATCGTGCTGGCGCCCGTGCTTTTAGAGGCAGTGCAGGTGAGCGCCCGCAAGCCCGGCGTGTACATCTCCGTGTTGCAGCCCATCAAGACGGAAGTCATTACCCAGGCCGAGCTGAAAAAAGCCGCCTGCTGCGACCTCTCCGGCTGCTTCGAAACGCAGGGCACGGTGCATCCGCAAACCACCAACGTGCTCACCAACAGCCGCGAGTTGCGCATCCTCGGCCTGTCGGGCGTCTATAACCAGTTGCTCATCGAGGGGCTGCCGCTCGTACAGGGCGCCACCTTCACCTATGGTATCAGCAACATACCCGGCGCATTGGTGGACAATATCTTCGTGGCCAAAGGCGCCAACTCTGTGCTGCAAGGCTTCGAGAGCATCAGCGGGCAGATCAACGTGGAATTCAAAAACCCGGAAAAGAGCGAACCGCTATTCCTCAACGCTTATGTCAATACCTTCGGCGAACGGCACTTCAACGCGGTAGCTGCCCTGCCCTTGGGCAAAGCCGCCAAGTGGCACTCGCTAAGCAGCCTTCACGTGGTGCATCCGGCGGGGAAATTCGACCGCGACGACGATGACTTCCTCGATCTGCCCCTGCTGACGCGCTACGCTTTTTACCAGAAGTTCGCGCGGGGCAATGCGATGGAGCAGGGCTGGCATTCCCAAACGGGCTTCCGCTACGTGGATGAACGCCGCATCGGCGGGCAAACATTTTTCGACCCGGACACTGACACCGGCGGCGCCCGCGCCTATGGCCAGACGGTGCGCATTCGCCAGCCGGAGGTTTTTACCAAAACAGGCTACCGCATTGACGAGCGCCGCCGCATCGCCTTGACCTCATCTGCTTTTTACCACGACCAGGAAAGCTGGTTCGGCATCACCCGCTACTCCGTCGCCCAGGCCAACTTCTACGCCAACCTCCAGTACGAATACCAGTGGGGCAATGCTCACGACCTTAAGGCGGGGCTGAGCTACCGGTTCCTGGATTTGGAGGAGAACGTCTTTTTCACGGATAACAGCCTGCAGCGCAGCTTCAACGGCGAGTATCTCCGCCAGGACCGCATCCCCGGCATCTTCGCTGAAAATATCTTCACTTTCGCCAAGGTGAAACTCATTGCCGGGCTACGCGCCGACAAACACCAGGATTTCCGCCTGGCGTTCACGCCGCGCCTTATGCTGCGCTACGATGCCGACGAGCACACCATCCTGCGCGCCTCCGCAGGCCGGGGCTGGCGTATGGTCAATCTCTTTGCCGAAAATATCGGGCTGTTGGCCGGCTCCAGGGAGATCGTTTTTGAAGAGGCACTACTGCCGGAAAGGGCATGGAATATGGGTCTCAACATCACCCGCAACGTCAACTGGGGCATCGCGCAGGGCTACTTCACTGTTGATTTTTACCACACCCGCTTCCAGAACCAGTTTTTCCCGGATTACGACTCCAGCCCCGAGCTGGCCATCATCCGCAATTTTACCGGCCTTTCCATTTCCAACGGCTTGCAGGCAGAGGCCGTTATCCGCTTTTGGGAGACAGCGGAACTCAAGGCTTCTTACAATTTCTTAGATGTGTATAGAATGGAAAACGAAGAGAAGAACGTGTTGCCCTTCAACCCCAGGCACCGCCTCCTCGTGGCGGGCTCATACGAACCGAAGAGCCGCGCCTGGCATGTGGACGCCAATATGCACTGGTACGGCTCTCAGCGCCTGCCCTTCACCGGGGCCAATCCCGCCGGTTTACAGGCGCCGGAGCAGTCGCCTTCCTTTGCCCTGCTCAATGCGCAGTTCACCAAAGTGTGGCCTGCCCTCGAGGTGTATATCGGTTGTGAGAATATCTTTGACTTCCGCCAGCTGCGCCCGCTCATCAACTGGCAAAATCCATTCGACCGCTACTTCGACACGGCGTTTGTGTGGGGGCCTGTGCGGGGCCGGGAAGGGTATGCGGGGGTGCGGGTGAAGTTTTCAAGGAAGGACAAGGGGGTTTAAACCGCAAAATGCAAAATGCAAAACCGCAAAATGCAAAA
>CAZNYK010000006.1:0-18448 GCA_964577215.1 uncultured Saprospiraceae bacterium | reverse complement strand
GCGGTTTACCACATGACCGGATGAAACCTGAGCTTCCCCAAAGAATTGTACTCAATCGCGGGGGCGGGCACTTTGAGCCAGTTGACTACAGTGAACAGGGTTTTGAGCACGGGGCTGCGGGTGCGTATGCGGGTGAAGTCCACATCCAAAGAGAGGTAGTATTGGCTGTAGCGGGGGTAAAGCCGCTCGTTGAGTACGAACTCCACGCCGTCTTCCTCCCAGCGGTTCTCGAAGCCGCCGAAGAGGTTCTCCGCCCCGTAGCCCGCCGCCACATTGAGCCAGCGCGGCAGGAAGGCCGGTTTGCGCTCTTTCGGGAAAAAGGCCGCCGGGTTGACGGATGCCCAGATGGTGAGGCCGTTGTATCCTTTAATAAAGCGCTCCGGGTAAGAGACGCCGTAGAGGTCGCGGGCGCGGGCGAGCAGAGTAGTGTTGTGGTTGCCGTCCACCGAGAGAATAGGGGTGGTGGGGTATCGCGGCTCGGTATAGGAGGTTTTCATCACGATGCGCTGCTCCTGCCAGCCCAATTCCTGCCCGAGGAAAAGCCCTGCGCCGAGCGCGTTGAAGGCCATGTCCGACCAGGAAAAGCCCCACTTGGCGGAGAACCCGTCCATGACTTCGATGGTCGTTTGCAGCAGCATGCCCACGCCTGCACCGGTCCAGGCGGCAGCTTTGCGGCCCATGCCTGTCCACAGGGCGCCTTTGAAGGCTAAGGAGCTTTCCATGTGGGTGGTAAAGAGGTGGCCTGCTTTGTCCATGCGGCGCCATTCGCGCCAGTCGTCAAAGGTGTGAAATCCGGTGAGTTCGTAGCCTTTGTACCATGCGTTGTACAGTCCGACCGATGCGGTCCCGTAGATGGCGGCGCCGCCTCCTGCGGCGATCCAGAAACGGGTGGGGTGCAAGCTGTCGGCAGGTCGGAAGAAGGTGAGGCGGGTAGTGTCTTGAGCGGAGAGGGAGGTAGAAAAAGTAAAAAGTAAAAAGTAAAAAGTAAAAAAGCGCTGAGCTGAACGAGGAAAGATGTTTGACCGAGAAATCGTAAACCACCCCGACACGAGTGTCGGGGAAAAACCGCAAAACTCAAAATGTAAAAGTGGCAGCTCTCTCAAAAGAAAGCGCTTGCTCTCTGGTACGACTTTTGCGGTTTTAGATCCTGCCACGACGCAGGCGTGGTTTACATTTTTCATTTTGCGGTTTCTTCGGGATCAGAGCGGAAAGAAATCGCCCCAGAGCCGGCTGCCGCCATCCACGTAGAGGGTTTCGCCGGTGATGTAGGCGGCCATAGGGCTGCACAGGAACACTACGGGCCAGGCCGTTTCCTGCACGCTGCCAAGGCGCTTCATGGGGATTTTGTCGGCGAGGCCTTGCAGCAGCTGAGGTGGGTAGTTTTCTAAGCCGCTGCTTTGGATGATGCCCGGCGCTACGGCGTTGACGCGGATGCCGTATTTGCTCCATTCCACGGCCAATGACTTGGTGAGGTTGTCCACCCCGGCGCGGGCGGCCCCGGTATGCGCCATGCCCGGCACGCCCCGGTACATATTGACGATGATGTTGACCACCGCCCCTGATTTTTGCGGGATAAAAAAAGTCTTGGCCATGGTTTGGGTTACGTGCCAGGTGCCGTTGAGGTTGTTGTTGATCACTGCGTGCCAGCCTTTTTCGCTGATGTCTTCTGCAGGAGAGGGGAACTGCCCGCCGGCATTGTTCACGAGAATGTCCAACCGGCCGTCGTTTGCCTTGATCGCATCGGCGAGGTGTTGTACATCGGCCATGTGCCGGATGTCGCAAACGGCTGCTTCGCAAGGGCCGTGGGCGCGCAGTTGTTCGGCAGCTTTTTTCACGCGTTCCTCCTTGCGGGATGCGATATATACCTTGGCGCCGAGTTGGAGGAGTTGTTCCGCTATGGCGTAGCCTATGCCGCTGCCTCCGCCGGTGACGAGCGCGACCTGGTTTTGGAAAAGGTTGTTTGAGAACATTGTTTTGATGTGCTGATTTGCTGATTTGCTAATGTGCTGATTTCACCCGCCGTACCAAGCCAGGGGCGTGGGACGGAGGGTGTGTTGAAGAACTGCGAACCGCGCTTGGGCGCGGGAAGCAGATTTTTATGTGCTAACGCGTTTCGGTTTTCCTTCTGCCCTCTGCCCCTCGGCTTACTTCGGCCGGCTCAGTATGAGTCGCCCGGTGCGGCCCTCTATGCTCTATGCTCTATGCTCTATGCTCTATGCTCTATGCTTTGACCACCGCCACTCCCGCCACGTGTTGTCTCCCTCGCAGCAGTACCAGGGAGTACTGTCCCGCCGGCAATTTGCTCATGTCCGCTTCGATGCGCCAGGCGCCGGCCACGCGCTCGCGGCGTTCCCAAACCGTTTTGCCTGAAATATCGAGCAGGCGCAGCGTCAGTTGGGAGGATTCGCTCATTTCCAGGTCGATATTCAGTAAATCGCGGGTGGGATTGGGCGAAGCGACAAAGCGCTGAAGGCCGATCCTTTCGGCAATGCTGCTCACCGTTACGGTTACAGGATCCCATTCATAAATGCAACCGGCGAGGGTGAAGGCCCTGGCAAAATACGCCCCGGATTCCAGCGCCGTATATGTCGGCCCGTCGGCGCCGGGGATGGTCTCCCCGTTGAGGTACCATTGATAGGCGGCAAACAGCTCCAGGTCTGGCACGGAAAGTACATTCCCGTTTACCAAAACCGGGGGCAGTACTGGGAAAATATCCACGGAAACGATAAGCGGCCCGGACGGTTGGGAAACACAACCTGCCGGCGAGATGAACGCCACGGAATAAGCCCCTGCTTCATCAGTAGGGAACGTTTGTTCCGTTGCACCTGGAACCGGCTCTTCGTTCAGGTACCATTGGTAACTGAATCCCACGGGCGCTTCCGGCGCGATAAGTTGGGCCGTAGCGCCGCTGCAGATGGTCAGTTCGCTTTGCTGGAATTGCGGAGCAGGTATGGAATCGGCTGGTGCGATGGTGAAGGAAAGCGTTCGGACACAGGAAATGGAATTTGTGACAGACACCGAATATGTTCCCGGAGCGAGATTGCCAAGCGAAGCCGTATTTTCGCCGGTTGACCAGGCAATGGTATGCGTGGCGCCGGGATTTTCGATGCCCAGGTCAATGCGGCCGTCAGATTGGCCGAAGCAGGTTTCATCGGCTACGGCGCCTGACACCTGGAAAGGAGAACAAAGCTCGCGTACCCTTTGAATGACGCCAGAATTGCGGGTGGCCAGGAATAACTCCCCGTTGTGGTTTTCTCCAAATGTCGCATACTGGTTGGAAGCTCCTTGCAGCAGTTGGCGGTTGGTCCAGCCGCTCTGTCCGTTGGGAGTGAGCGACCATATCCTGCCGCTGCAATAGTCGGTATAAATGTAATGGCCGTACAGGTCGGGGAAATCGCTGCCGCGATAGACGAAGCCTCCGGTCACTGAGCATCCGTTGTTGAAGTTGTTCGGGTACGTATGTATGGGAAAGGTGTACGCCGATGCAGGTTGGCAGCCGGAGGTGTTGTAGGTGTTATTGCCCTCGTAGCAACGCCAGCCGTAGTTTTCGCCGCCGGCACTGGAGGCGGGCTGGAAGTTGATCTCTTCCCAGGAGTTTTGTCCTACATCGGACAGCCACATGTCGCCGGTCAGTCGGTCGAAGCTGAATCGCCAGGGGTTTCGCAGTCCGATGGCCCATATCTCGTTGAGGGTGCTGGGATCGTTGACAAAAGGATTGTCAGCCGGTATGGCGTAGGGGTTGCCGTTGTTGACGTCTATGCGTATCATTTTGCCGAGTAACGACTGCCGGTTCTGGCCGTTGTTGTTCGGGTCTCCGCCGGAGCCGCCGTCGCCGAGGCCGAAATAGAGGTAGCCTTCGGGGCCGAAGTTGAGGTCGCCGGCATTGTGATTGGAGAAAGGCTGGTTCACGCCCAGGAGGATCAACTCGCTGTCGGGGTCGGCTACGTTGGGATTGGCTGTTGTGACCCGGAAGCGGGAGATGCGGGTATGGCCGGAAGTATTGGTGTAATTGACGTAGAAATAGCCGTTTTCCTCATAGTTGGGATGGAAAACCAAGCCCAGGAGACCCCGTTCGTTGGCTGAAGAGTTGATCCTGCCCCGGATATCCAAAAAAGGCGTGGGCAAGCGTTGTCCCAACGAATCAAGGATGTGTATGATGCCGGCTTGCTCCACGATGAAGAGGCGCGCGTCGCCGGCGGAGGCAATGTCCACCGGACGGGTGAAGCCGGTAGCGAAAGTCTGTAATTGGACAATGGGCTGTGCGTGTGCGGTTTGGGTGAGAGCCGTAAAGGCGAATAATATAAAGAACCGGTTCATGGTATGTAATATTTGAGAGGACAAGGTAGGCATTTTTCCTGCAATGGAGGGAAGAGGAAATGGGCGGGGGGAAGACAAAAGCGCAATGTGTTACTCCACCCGCTTCAACTTCAACTCATAAATCCAGAGATCGTTGTTGGGAATATAGCCATAGTATTTGAAAATATGTACCTTTACCCCCAAACATCCAGAGGCTATGCGCTATTTGATTTTCCTAATCCTGTTTGCAACTGCACATGCAGCTGCCGCACAAATGAAACCGTCGAATATTTACCTGTTCGAAGTGAAACAGATGAACGACTCGGTTTTTGAGTTCACCAAACCCAAGTTTCTTACGGCTTTCAACCCGAACGGCTACAACAACCATCCTGCATTTTTCAGCAATTCGGAACTGTACATATCCAGCCGATTGCCCAATGAGAGCCAACCTGAAATTTTTGCGCTTGACCTTGAAAAACAAACCCGCACGCGCGTTACCAAAACGCCTGAAGGGGAGTACTCGCCTTTTCGAATGCCCGATTACTATAGTTTCTCGGCGGTGCGCATGGAATTTGAAGGACGCGATACGATCCAGCGGCTCTGGCAATTCCCCATAGACAAGCTGAGCAACGGCAGGCCTGTGTTCAAGTACCTTACGAAGATCGGCTATTACCAATGGCTCAACAGCCGGCAGGTAGCGCTTTTCCTGGTGGGCGACCCCAATCAACTCGTCATTGCAGAAACGGACTACGACCGGCTCACCCCGGTAGCTACCAACCCTGGGCGTTGCTTCCGCATGCTGCCCGACGGGAGCTTAGCTTATGTGGCCAAGAGCAATTACGGCAGTTGGAAGATCATGAAAAGAAAACCGATGGCAACAACTACCGCCCCGGAAGAGATCATTGAAACCCTGCCCGAATCCGAAGACTTTGCCGTGCTGCCCGACGGTACCCTTATCATGGGACAAGGCAGCAAGCTTTACAAATACAACGCCCGCACAGACGAGGACTGGGTAGAGATCGCCGATCTGCGCTTCTACAACATCCGGCAGATCACCCGCTTGGCCGCAGGGCCGGGGTACCGGCAATTTCAGTTGGCCGTGGTGGGGTCGGAATAGGATAACATTCAATCGCAGCCCAGCTGTGCTCTTGCCAAAGGATCATTAAACGGAAAGCACTGCCCCGACAGCACCTGGTCCGGTTGATACCGCTTCAGGTTTGGGTCGTGAAGGGATTTGGCCAGGAAGGTCGCAATCTCTGTGATCTCTGCATCGGTGAGTCCCAGCGGTATGAACGCGGGGTCTAAGCGGGCCGGCGGTACATCGGGGTTTTCCGGCACGGCGCGGTTTTTATATTCCACCACCTCCCTGATGGTGCGGAAGGAAGCGCCATGCCCGTAAAAAGGAGAATCGCTGAGGTTATACAATTGCGGCGTCTTGAATTTATACATATCCGAACCCCTGCCGGTAAATCCGCCGCGCCCCAGGTCTTCAGGGGCTTCAACTGGTACTTTGAATACGGGTTCGGGACACTCGCGCAGGCTTTTCATGCCCAATGCATGGAACGACATGCTGTTCAGTGCGGGGCCGGTATGGCAGGAGCCGCACAGCGCTTTGCCGAAAAACAGGATGGCGCCGGCTTTTTCCGCATCGCTCATGGCATTGGATTTGCCGCTCAACCATTGCTGCCAGGGAGATTCGTTGGCCAGGAGGGTGCGTTCATAGGCGGCTATGGCCAAGCCGGTGGTGATGGCGCCGTAGCGATCCTGTTCCGGTACGTCGGGGAAGGCTGCATCGTACATCGGTTTGTAGCCGGTATGCTCGATAAATTCCCGTATGGCCTTGAGCCGGTGCACTTTCAACCCGGCAATAGCCTGGGTTTCCACGCCGTGAAACCCAAGGTGGTTGTTTTCTTTCGGGGTTCCTGCCGACCATGCGTACTCGGTGCCGATATTCATTCCAGTGCTGCCGAATTGCCCGTTCCACAGCATCAATTCCTGGAAAGCCGTATTGAGCGCAGCCGGCGAGCGAATGGGCTGCACGTCCATGTCTATCACTTGGTAATCCGGGTCTTTCATACGACCTTCCCCGTTTATGCCGAAGCCGATTCCCCCCTCTCCGATCCCCTGGAAACGCCCCGCCTGGAAACCGGCGGAAGCAAAGTGGCACGACGCGCAGGAGAACCTTCCCTGCCCCACAGCCTGTGCAGGCTCGAGGCCCAGCCCGGTTTCGTGAAATAAAAGGCGTCCCAAATCCACCTTGGTTTTGGTGATCGGGTTTTTGGGGTCCTGCGGTATGGATGCGTAGTCGCCGGAGGCAGGCATGCGGAAAAAGGAACGGCCTGCTCCGCCCGAAATAAAGGTGAGTACCCTGTCTAATTCTTCATCCAACAAAGAATTGTCATCATCGGGGCGGCAGCCGGAGAGCAGCAGCCCGGTAAGGAGAAAGAGAAGTAAAAGTTTCAGTCTCATCGCAAAGCGTTTTGAGCGAATGATCGGAGAATCGGGGGCGAGTAGAAACCAAACTAAATGAGACTCAAATTTAAGGATGTTTACCCATCTTTGTCTATTAATGTTTGGTTAAAGTATGGCCCGTCTTTTCGGATTGATCGGTTACCCGTTGTCGCATTCCTTTTCCAAAAGGTATTTCTCGGAGAAATTCCTCAGGGAAGGCATCGCAGATTGCGCGTATGAGCTTTTTCCCATTGAGCGCATAGATATGTTGCCCGGTCTGATAGCCCGGTACCCGGAGCTTTGCGGGCTGAATGTGACCATCCCCTACAAACAATCGGTTATTCCTTTGCTGAATGCGGTGGAACCGGGTGCAGGTGCCGTGGGTGCGGTAAACACTATAAAGGTGAAAGGGGGAAGCCTCACCGGTTACAATACAGACGTGTACGGATTCAGGGAGTCTCTTCGTCGCTTTTTGGCCGACAGCGGAAGACATCCCGCCGGGGCGCTCATCCTGGGCACAGGAGGCGCGGCCAAAGCCGTTGCCTGGGTGTTGCGGCAGATGGCAATGCCGTACCTTTTCGTCTCCCGGCAGGGGGGTGAAAACAGGATACCTTACGAACTGCTCGATCGCGAACACCTCGCCCGATTTCCCCTGCTCATCAATACCACCCCTTTGGGAATGGCCCCCGAAACGGAGCGCTTCCCGCCGGTACCTTACGAATACCTGACTGCTGAAAACCTTTTGTTCGATTTGGTGTATAACCCGGAGCAAACTGTATTTCTGCAACGCGGTAAACTCGCGGGCTGCGCAACAGCCAATGGCCTGGATATGCTATATTTGCAGGCAGAAAAGGCTTGGGAGGTTTGGACTACATAATATACCCGACGAAACTCATAGCCAGTGATTTGCAAAAATCCAAATTCCCAAATCACCGGCTATGGAGTATACCTTAACCAATTATAAAACCAGAACATGAAAGAATCCGGAAAGCCTGTTCCCACCACCGCAAAAAAGATTGCAGAAGCCTGGCAAAGATCAGGCGACGACACCCCGCAAGCCATGCCCGATTTTGAAGACACCGCTACAGCCTTTGCGCTGAAAAGCGACCAGGAACTCGAAAAAGCCGCCCGGCTTTTCGGACTGATGAACCACCATTGGTTGGTAGGGGTGGGTTCCATGCTCGGACTGGCAGCTATACGCTTGAGAATGCCGTTTGTAGAAGGCGTGGTGAAACGCACCATCTTCGAGCAGTTCTGCGCTGGTACTACCCTGCTGGACAGTGCGGCAAATATCGATAAACTGCACGGGGCCGGGGTTTTTTCCGCGCTGGACTACGGCGTTGAAGCGAAAGAGACCGAGGAAGACTTTAATCACACCATGAACGAGATCATCCGGGCCATTGAGTTTTCTGCCCAGTGCGCCGGTGTGCAAATTGTGAGTGTGAAGATCACGGGGCTGGCTCGTTTCGGCCTGTTGGAAGCCATGCAGACCAAAGACTCGCTCAGCAACAGGGAGCGCAGCGAATACAAAAATGCTCTCAAACGCATCGATGCCATTTGTCATACGGCAATGCAAAGGGGGATCAGCGTGTTCATCGATGCGGAAGAATCCTGGATACAAGATGCCATTGACCATCTCGCCACGCTGATGATGGCGCGCTACAATCACGACAGGGCTGTAGTGTATCACACTTTCCAGATGTATCGCGCCGATCGCTTGGAATATCTCATCCGTTCATATGACAGGGCCGCCGCCGAAGGGTATATCCTCGGCGCCAAATTGGTACGCGGCGCATATATGGACAAGGAACGCGAACGGGCGCAGCGCATGGGCTACCCTTCTCCTATCCATCCCAATAAAGAAGCAACCGACCACGCCTTTGATGCGGCATTGCGCTTTTGCATTGACTACTTTGAACACATTGCAGTGTGCAATGCCTCGCACAATGCCCGGAGCGCCATGCTGATGGCCGAACTCATCGCCGGTCGGAAGCTGCCGCCCCGGCACCCGCATTTGCTCTTTTGCCAGTTGTACGGCATGAGCGATAACCTCACCTTCAACCTCGCCAAAGCGGGTTTCAATTCAGGCAAATACGTGGTGTATGGTCCTGTGAGGGAAGTGGTGCCATTCCTCATTCGTCGCGCCCAGGAAAACACTACCGTGACCGGCGATATGAGCAGGGAGCACCAGTTGGTGACCAAGGAACTGAAGCGGCGGGAAATGTGATGCGGTGAGTGCGGTGCATACGGGCCGGAAGCCCGGGCGCCTTGCCCTACTTCTTTCCTTTCGGAGCCTGCTTTGCCTTTTCGGCCTGCACGCGCTGCTGTTCCTTCATGGCCTGTTCGAGCCGGTCCTGCCAGCCGCTCTTCTTTTTCGGTTTTTTGCGGTATGCCTCCATTTGAGCCAGTATCTTGTCCTTGTCGATGATGTAATTGCGGGTGACAATGGTTTGGATAATGGTAATGAGGTTGCTGAACAGGAGATATAGCGTGAGGCCCGAAGCATAGCTGTTGAAGAATCCGAGGAAAAACAGCGGCATAATATACTGCATGTACTTCATGGCCGGATTGGCGGAGAAGTCCATGTCGCGGGTGCTGTAGTACGTATAGACCAACGTGGAAATGGCCCACAAAAAAGTGAATGCACTCAGATGCGCGCCGAAACCGAGAGGCAATTCCATAGGCAGGCGGAGCGCCACGTCGTAGCTCGACAAGTCGGTAGCCCATAAGAAACTCGCCTGCCTGAACTCAATGGAGGCCGGAAAAAAGCGGTACAGCGCGATCCAGATCGGCATTTGGAGCAAACTTGGCAAGCAACCTCCCAGGGGATTGACGCCGAATTCGCGATAGATCTTCATCGTTTCCACCTGCTGCTGCTGCGGGTCGTCTTTGAATCGTTCCTTGAGGTGTGCCAGTTGGGGCTTCAGAGCGCCCATTTTCGACTGCGAGTAGAGCATCCGGTACGTGAGCGGATAGACTACCATCTTTACAATAAGCGTGAGTATCAGGATGACGATGCCTTTGCTACCGATAAAACCGAGCAGGAAATTGAAAACCGGCCTCACCACCCACCGGTTGATGGAGCCGAGTATGCTGCTTCCGAAGGGGATCACGTCTTCCAATTCGTATCCCATGGCCCGGAGCCTGTTGAACTCGTTGGGGCCGAGGTACATGCTCATGGCAAACGTCTCCGAGTTTCCCCCGTTGAAGGGAATGCGTATTTCAGACCGCAGTTTCTTGAGGTTGGCGTCGGCGGGATCGAGCATTTCCGTTTCCATGACGGCGCCTTTGAAGCTCTGTTCCGCCATTAATGCAGTGTTGAAAAACTGGTTGGCGTGCGATACCCATTTGAGCGGCACATTGTTTTTATCCTTTGTATCGCTGGATGTGCAGGAGCAGTAATTGGGCGTATCGTCTGCGGGCCGGAAATAGACGGTGGAATAATTTCTCTCAAACCGGTGGTTCTTTTCCAACTTATCCAAGTAGTCGATCCAGTTCAGCTTGATCTCGGAAGTGCCGGCGGGCACGATGGAGGAGAAACCTTCAAAACGGAGATTGTACCCGAGTTTGTAATCGCCGGGGCCGAGTGTGTATTGTTGCTCAAAGTAGCGCCCTTCACCCGCATCAGCCCTGAAGACGAGGCTGTTTTCATCTTTGACCGCGCTGAAATACAGGTCGCTCGATTTGACGATACCTCCCTGGGCGCCGGCTACAGGGATCAGGTATTCAAATTTGTTTTTGGGGTCGGCAAGGAGCTTTAGCGCGGATTTGATCTCATTTTTCTTCTCGTCTTCATCCACTTTGAAATGCTCCTTCATTTCGGCATACTGAATGCGACCGCCCTTGCTGGAAAAAACAATGCGCACCAGATCGTTTTCCAGGGTGTAGGTTTGCGCTTCACCCGTGGCTGCCGGGGCAAATGCTCCCATTTGGGAGGCCGCCCGGACCAAAGCGAGCGAATCCGGCTGTTTTGCGGTTTCGGGCGTTGCCGGCTTAGAGCGTTCTTCCGCAGGCCGGGGCGTTTCCGGGGCGGCTTTTTGCTCAACCCGGCTGAGGGAGTCTTGCATCCTTTTTTCGGCCTCCATGGCTTGGGCTTTGGGCTTCATATATTGCTGCCAGGCCATTAGCAGGGCGAAGATCAGGAGTAGTCCTATAATTGTATTCCTATCCATTCAGGTATGTTTTCAAGGCGTTTCTTCGCGAAACGGCGCAAAGGTACGATTTTGGAACGCTTGTGCGATAGTGCATCTACGATAATTCGGCATTTCTCGACAAAAATGGCCGGATGTATGCTTCCATTTTCATCCATCGTTGCAGTGAAAGTAATTTTGGTATCTTTGGCGCGGCCAAAGCAAAGAAAGCGTGTTATCACTATTCCGTACCAACCAACTGCTCTACAGCGTTTTTCTGATCCTTTACGCTGCTGTGCTGCATGTGTCGCTCTTCTTCAGTCATGATGGGTGGACGCCCTCAGCTCCGGGGCTGCTGAGCAGTTGGGTGTATGATTTGATGGGCGGTTACGAGGGATGGGGGGCGGCAATCGCAGCCCTTTTGATTTTAGTGGCCCAGGCAGCAGGTATCAACGCCATTTCATTGGAATACCGGCTGGGCGAAGTATCCAATCTTTTTCCGGGCTTGTTTTTCGTATTGCTTTGCAGCGCCCTGCCGGGCATGATGCACCTGTCTCCTGCCCTTATGGCCAACGGGTTCATTCTCATTGCGCTCAACGAATTATTCACCGTGTACAAAAAGCCGGGTGCAGCGGCTTCCATCTTCAATGTCGGATTCTGGACGGCTGTGGCTTCGCTTTTCTCACCTGCCTATATCATTTTTCTCCTTCTCGGTTTTTCAGGGCTGAATTTGCTTCGAGGCCTCAACTTCAAAGAACGGCTTATGATGCTGGCAGGCGCAATTGTCCCCTATTTTTTGATGGGAGTGTACCTGTTTTGGAACGGCATCCTTGAGCAGGGCATAGAGCTGCAATTCCAAAAAGGGTTCGGCTGGTTTGATTTCAAGGCTTCAGACACATTTGCCGTTTGGGCGGCCGCAGCGGTATTCGGATTGGCAATTCTATTGGCTTTGATCAACTATGCCGGGCTGGTGTATCGAAAAACCATACAGGTGCAGAAATACATAAGCCTGTTGTACTGGATGTTGCTCATCGGCGCATGCACGGCGCCGGTGCATGCAGGGGTGCAGATAGACCAATGGCTTTCGGTGGCGATCCCTGCGGGTGTTCTTCTCGGTTTTATCTTTACCAAACTACCCAATCGCTGGGCTGAATCCCTTCACCTGATGTTGTTTGCCGCTATCCTTATCCTTCAATACGAGCGGTTCCTTTTGCCGTAGGTCGTTACAGCGCCCAGGTTTTGCCGCCGGTTTCTTTCAGCGGAATGCAGCCGAGGTATGCTCCCGGAATGGGATCGTAATGGAGTATCTTGGTACCTACGAAAGAGGAGGTATAATACCCCAAAAGCGAGAGTGACTTGAAAGCCAGGAAAAAGTTGAAATACGGCTCCGTTTCCGGCTTTCCTTTGGCAGCCTCCCTGTGTGCAATACCTTCGGCAGAGGCTTCTGCATCCAGTTTTTCCAACAGTTTGGTTTGCCGGCCGGGTTTGCACTGAGCAAAGGGCATCCCGTAAGCTGCCTGCGCACGGTCATTCACATCCGCTAAGCCGGCGATGAATTTCTCCTGATCCTCCGCCTTGAAGGTGTCCTGTACCATCAACTCGATGAAGGCCGGAACGCCCACGTCCATAGCGCCGGGCGTTTTGGTGCGCGGCAGTATGGTTTCGGCCATGTGCGTGATCAATTCGGCCTGTTCGGCACTGAAATATTTTGGCGACCAGTTCATGCGGCGCTCCGGCTCGCAGCCGCTCAATACGGCCTGCACGGTAGAAGCGGTAAGGGCGTAGCCCGTCAGCAACATGGTCTTTTTGATGGCTTCTCTTCTGTTCATGATACAAATTACAGGTTGAGTTTTTTCAATTCCTGAACGGCATAGTCGGCAGCACGGGCCGTAAGCGCCATGTAGGTGAGCGATGGATTCTGGCAAGCGGCAGAGGTCATACAAGCGCCGTCGGTGACAAAAACATTAGGCGATTCATGTACCTGGTTCCACTTATTGAGTACGGAGGTTTTCGGGTCGTTGCCCATGCGCGCGGTGCCCATTTCGTGAATGCCGAGGCCCGGCCATGACAGGTCGTCGTAGGTTTCTACTTTCTTCAACCCCGCTTCTTCGAGCATTTCGGCGGCGTTGTAGGTCATGTCTTTTCGCATTTTCATCTCGTTCTCCTTGAATTCGGCATCCATAGTGAGGGTGGGCAGGCCGTATTTATCGAGCACGTCGCGGTTGAGGGTCACCTTGTTGTCGTAGTAGGGCAGGCATTCGCCGAAGCCTGTGATGCCCATTTCCCAAGGACCTGGCGTGACGAGGCTGTCTTTGAAGGCTTTGCCGATGCCTACCTGCATTTCGCGAATGGATTCCGTCCAATCCTGCCGGCTGGCGCCGCCCTGATAGCCAAAACCTCTCAGGTAATCGCGCCTGGAAGCTTCGTCCATGTTTTGAAAGCGGGGAATATAGATACCGTTCGGCCGGCGGCCTTTATAATATTGGTCTTCAAAATCTTCGGAAATACCTCTTGCTCCGGCGCGGAAATGGTGGTCCATGAGGTAATGCCCCAGCACCCCGCTTCCGTTGCCGAACCCGTTGGGGAAGCGGCGGGAAGTGGATTGAAGCATTATCTGCGTACTGCCTAAGGAGGAGGCACAAAGGAAAATTACCTTGGCGAAAAATTCATGCGTTTCCTGCGTTTCGGCATCGATGACGCGTACCCCGGTAGCCTTGTTCTTGCCTTCGTCGAAAATGATGGAATGCACAATGGAAAAAGGGCGCAGGGTCATGTTGCCGGTTTTTTCGGCAGCCGGCAGGGTAGAGGCGTTGCTGCTGAAATACGCCCCATACGGACAACCGCGAATACAGCGGTTGCGGTACTGGCAATTGCCTCTGCCGAGGTGCGGTTGGGTGAGGTTGGCCGTGCGGCCGATGGTGAGTTTGCGGCCCGGCCACTTGGCTTCGATCCGCGCCTTGATGTGCTTTTCCAAGCAGTTCATTTCCATAGGCGGCAGGAATTTCCCGTCGGGCAGGTGCGGCAATCCTTCAGCCTGCCCGCTGATGCCGGCAAACTCTTCCACATAATCGTACCAGGGCGCGATATCGGCGTAGCGGATGGGCCAGTCTATGGCGATGCCTTCTTTGGCGTTGGCCTCGAAGTCGAGATCGGCGAGGCGGTACGATTGCCGCCCCCACATGAGGGAGCGCCCGCCCACGTGATAGCCGCGGATCCAGTCGAAGCGCTTGATTTCGGTGTAGGGGTTTTCGCGGTCATTCACCCACCAGTGTTTGCTCGAGTGCTTCATGGTGTATCCGGTGCGCATTTGCTTGGGGTAGTCCTCCAATTC
The DNA here is from genome assembly GCA_964577215.1 of uncultured Saprospiraceae bacterium. Classification (GTDB taxonomy): domain Bacteria; phylum Bacteroidota; class Bacteroidia; order Chitinophagales; family Saprospiraceae; genus UBA2329. Next base: position 4,240 of record CAZNYK010000006.1, on the reverse strand, counting down.
TTTTTGCGACATGATGTCGCGGTGCTCGTCGTCCCAGGGGTCGAGGCCTGCAGTGGGGTACTCGCCGTGGCGCACCATGCGGCCGCGTTCGAGCACGAGGGTTTTCAGACCCTTTTCACAAAGCTCCTTTGCGGCCCATCCCCCGCTGATACCGGTACCTACTACGATGGCGTCGTAGGTGACGGAATCCTTTCCGTTGGTATTAAAATTCATTAGTCGGCTATTTTGCCGGCTAAACTAAGGCGGGGCGTTAACAACACAAAGTGAAAGGCGCTAAAAAAAAATTATTTGGAAATTGGGGGCTTACCCCATCCGGCTGCGTTTTACCAAGTATGATTGCAACACGGTGCGGAAGCCCTGCCGGATATCGGCTTCCACGAAGTCGATTTTGTACTGAAGGCACTTGAATCTGAGTTGCTGCATGAACTTGCCTACCTGTTCCACATAGTGCTCCTTTACTTGTTTGGGTTGCAGGCGCAGGCGCTCGCCGCTTTCCATGTCGATGAAAAGATAGGGGCGGTTGTCGAACTCGAAATCAAGTTCCTTGGATTTGTCGGTCACGTGGAAAAGGATGACCTCGTGTTTGTTGTGTTTGAGGTGCTGGAGTGCGGAAAAGAGTTGATCGTTGTCTTCAGTTTGTTCAAACATATCGCTGAAAATAACGACCAGAGAACGGCGGTGAATGCTTTCAGCTACTTCGTGGAGCGCTTTGGCGGCAGCGGTGTTCTTGTTTTCTGCGGGGTTGTTTATGAAATGATGCAAATGCGTGAGCATCAGTCGGTAATGGGAGGTGCTGCTCTTGCATTGGGTATGCAGGCGCACCTCGTCGTTGAACAGGGTAAGGCCGAATGCGTCGCGTTGTTTTTGGAGCAGGTGCATCAGCGAAGCTGCGGAAAGCGCCGAAAAACGGGCTTTGTTGACGTAGGGCTTGGTTTTAACGTCCGCTTCATTGGGGAAGAACATGGACGAAGAGGCATCCATCACGATCTGGCAGCGCAGGTTGGTTTCTTCCTCGAAGCGCTTGGTGAAGAGCTTGTCTGTACGGGCGTACACCTTCCAGTCGATGTTGCGGGTACTTTCGCCCTGGTTGTAAAGCCGGTGCTCTGCAAACTCTACCGAGAAGCCGTGAAACGGGCTTTTGTGCAGCCCTATGATGAAACCCTCCACCACCTGCCTGGCGAGGAGGTCCAAATTGCCGAGGTCTTTGACCTCAAGGTTATCTAATAAATCCATTTATTGCCCCATTAACTCAGCGTACCAGCGACTTCAGTCGCCGACACGCTGCCGGCGACTGAAGTCGCTGGTACTAAACTACTCGTGCAGATGCAGATCAGAGCGCAGCTTCAATTTTGTCGGCAAGTACCTTTTTGGTGGTAGTGCCCACGTGGCGGTCCACCACTTCGCCGTTCTTGAGAATGAGGATAGTGGGGATGCTTCGGATATTGAACTTGTAGGAAACCTCGGGATTGAAATCGACGTTGAGTTTTCCAACTTTCACTTTTCCGTCGTATTCGTGGGCCAGTTCTTCAATAACGGGTGCGATTACGCGGCAGGGGCCGCACCATTCCGCCCAAAAGTCGATAACGGCAACGCCTTCAGTGTCCAGAACTTCTTCTTTAAAGTTCGCATCGGTGAATTCAAAAGCCATGATACAATGCTGTTTGAGTTTGTTTGGTAAAAAATATCGGTTATAACATCGCCTTTCGGCATTGAGTTGCAAAAATTTGCCACAATCTTTGCGCCCGGGTGTCGCCCTTGCAACAGTTATCCTCGATTGCCGCTGGTTTGCGAATTTTGATTATTGCAAACCACAGGCTATCAATTATCCCGATGAAAATGGTTTAAATTTTTTCGCCAACTATTTTTCGTCGGGCATGCTATACTTGTTACGAGTAATATATGAATCGGTCACAAAAAATATGGATCGGGCTGGGCATAGCCGCTCTCGGGCTGCGCTGGATAGCTGCCGGCCGGCCTGAATGGGTGGAACAACTCTACAGCCGGGGGCTTTTCCTCCTCATCCGGCCGGCGATTGACTACGGAGCGGCATGGTTGCCGTTCCCAATAGCGTATCTCGTTTTGGGCGCTTTCCTTTTTTTTGTGATACGCGGCATGGCGCGCCTTCTGAAAAAACCGGTATCCCTGTGGCAGAAACTCAAGAACGCAGCATACTCCGTCCTGGCCTTCCTCGGCGGAACGGTCTTCCTGTTTCTTTTCCTGTGGGGGTTCAATTACAGCCGGGTGCCGTTGGAACAGCAACTCGGACTGGAGCCGAAGCCGCTTTCCGCAGAGGATATCCGCGAGGAACTCGATATCACAACTGCCGCCATTATTGCCGCCAGGGCGCGCATCCCGGGCGCTTCGGATTCTGCCTTCACCGCGGCTTCGCTGCCTGCGCAGATCGAGCCTTTCCTGCGCCGCACCGTGTCGGGCTGGCTGGAACGCAGGGGCTATCCGGCGCCGGGCCGCGTGCGCGGCAGGGTTTTGTACCCCAAAGGCGTGTTGTTGCGCTTCGGCACGGCGGGCATTTACTTCCCATTCAGCGGCGAAGGACATGCCGATGCAGGCCTGCATCCGCTGCAATTGCCTCCTGTGCTGGCCCACGAACTGGCGCACGGCTTCGGCTTCGGCGATGAGGGAGTGTGCAACTTTATCGCCTATTCCGCGGGTGTTCGCTCCGGCGATCCTTTGGTAGTATATGCCTCAGAGTTGAGCTATTGGCGCACTTTGGCCGTGAATTACCGGGTTTATGAACCGGAGGCCTACCGCGATATCCGCGAGGGGCTGCCCGCCGGCATTCGCAACGACCTGGACGCTATAAACCAAGCTATGCTCGCTTATCCCGACATATTCCCCCGCTTCCGCGATGCGGCCTACAATACTTACCTCAAGGCGCAAGGCGTGCGCGAGGGTATGCTCAGTTATGACAAAGTGATGATGCTGGTGAGGGCGGAGAGAGAAAATTAGGCGTCCTCCTCTCCTTTTAATTCGTGGCTCTCCGCTTCGTACCGCCCTTTCAAATCGTCCATCACAGATTTTTTCCACATCGGTACGCCGACAAAGTAGGAGGCCCTGCCGATGAGATGCGCCCCCACGGGCGCCGTGAGTATCATGAAAAAAATGATGGCGATAACGCGGGAAGTGACTGCCACGGTGCCGAAATGCAGCGCGCAACAGGCCAGTAACAACCCGATACCGAGCGTTGCCGCTTTGGTAGTGACCGATATGCGCAGGTACAGGTCGGGCATGCGTACAATGCCGATGGCTGCCAGCAATACGAATACGGCGCCGAGCCCGGCCAGGATCATGATGAGTGCGTCATTCATTTTTTTCTCTTTTTTCCAAATAATACGAAAATGCCACCGTGCCTAAGAAAGCGATCAATGCCAGGATAGTAGCTATGTCCAGGAAGGTGGGCTGGTCGGCAACGATGCTGTAGATGGCGATTATTCCGATGCCGATCGTGATCAGCAGGTCGAGCGAAACCACCCGGTCGGAAAGGTCGGGCCCTTTGAAAAAACGAATGAAAACCAGTACGACCGACAGCATCAGAACCGGTAAAATGATATAATATAAGAAGTTCTGCATCATCGTAATATAGATAATAATCGTTTCTCGAACCCGTTTTTTATGCCGCTGATGAACGAGGCTTTGTCCTTGATATACATCGAGTGGACGTAGAGGCTGCGCTTGTCACTCGACACATCCAGGCTCAGCGTGCCGGGGGTGAGTGAGATCAGGTTGGCCAGCAGGGTGATCTCAATATCTGTTTTGGCGTCAAGGGGCACGCAAACAATGCCCGGCGTCATATAAAACCTGGGCGTGATCACGTCAAAAGCTACCTGGATATTGGCTTTGAGCAGTTCGTAAAGAAAAAAGAAGACAAAGCCCACCAATTTGAAGGTCATGGTAAAGTAGCGGTCATCGCCTCTGCTGCGGCCTATCACCCACATGATGGCAAAGCTGAGCAGAAAGCCGAAAAAGAGATTCTGGTATTCAAACACCCCCGTCAGCGCTACCCAAACGAAACTGAGCAGTATGTTGAGCAGAAATTGATTTTTCATACGCCGGTCATTTTTTTGTCCTTTTGCTAGATCAGCCTCTCCCCCTCAATCCACAACCAATTGCCTTCCAAACCTTTAACCTTTAACCTTTATCCTTTATCCTTTATCCTTTATCCTTTATCCTTCCCCCTTCAGCACCGCCCTTATGTAAGGCGCGGCATCCAGCAGTTCTCCGG
>CAZNYK010000005.1:27043-66407 GCA_964577215.1 uncultured Saprospiraceae bacterium | reverse complement strand
TCGCCGAAGCTTTAGCGTAGGCGAACAATATACTCCGGTGAATGAGAACGAACGCAATTCGCTTCGTACCTATAGTTTAATGACCAAACAGTTATAGAAAATGTGGTATGTTTATCTACTCCGCTGCATCGACGATTCCATTTACACAGGCTGTACCTCCAACATAGAATCCCGGTTGGAGCGACATCGGAAAGCAGAAGTACATTACACCTCAACCCGGCTGCCGGTGGAGCTGATCGGCTTTACTGCTTTCACCGACAAGTACAAGGCTTACGATTTTGAGCGGTATCTGAAAACCGGCTCCGGCAGGGCATTTGCCAGAAAGAGACTGATTTGACGCAACCGAGCTTTTTGCAAAGTCCAGGGTACACTATGGGGTACAGTTTTCCTTTAGAACGATTGCTAAGCCGTTGTAGCAATCGTTGTAGCTTTTTTACCTATTGAACAGCGCCAATAAATTTTTCCCGTATTCAATCACCGGAATGACGCCACGCTCCTAAGGCCGTTCACCTCTCAACAAAGCAATATCTTTTTCCAATTGTTCGATCTGCTTCCTGTACTTAAATATGGTAGCAGCATCCGTTTCAATTGCAAGCGCTTCGCGAATATGGTTGAGCTTTTCAATTAACACATCCAATGGGTTTTGTTGGTCAAAAAGGCCAATCATGTCGTTGGCGCCGGCAAATTGTCCCAGGCCTTGGATATGGTTCATTATCAACCCTTCGATTTGAGGTCTGAACCTGGATTTTTTGATCTCGCGCTCTAATTCCATCAGCTCAGACTCGCTGTACCTCAGGTAATCGTCGCAGGCTGATGCGATCCAATCTTCCCCTTCGAGGTGGTCTTTAAAGCGGTAGTTTTCCCGTTTGAGATTGTCCAGTACTCTTTTGAAGTAGCTCTGCAATTCATTGGATTGTTCCGAAAACACCCCGACATTGATAAGGCCTTGTTTGATAGAAAGCAGCACGCTTCTGAGCGATTGCTGTTCGCAGTAATACCTGAAGAGGCTAATCCTTATTTTTCGCCGGAAATCTTCGATGGCACTGGTGTTCCGGTCGGTGGAAAGGTCCCCGTTGACCCCGTCCCGGTAGGCGCACATCCACATCTTTACCGGGTTGTTTCCCAATCGTTGTTCCCAGGTGGATATGGAAAAGGGATAGCTTTCGGGAATTTTTATTGTTGTGACCGGTTGCTTACCTGAAAACTCCAACCGCTCGTGGGGCCGGAGATAAATAAAAACCTGGGGCGTGTTTTGAATGATGTACCCTTTAAAATTTTCATCCAGGGATGTATTCCGGGTGCTCAGGAGTATGTGCAAATTCAGCAATGGGGCAAAAATCCTCCCCATCGTAGCAGGTTCGTATTCATAATTTTTGTTGATGATGCGCACTTTTGCCTGAAAAATGGAATGGAGGATATCTTCTGCTGTTACTCCTTCCCGAAGGGCTTCCACTTCGAAGACGAATTCGTATTTCGTTAGGCAAATGCCATCGGAATAGATGTGCTTGTGCCTGCAAAAAAAGCGAATGGGCTCGTCGTGGTTTTCGGTGGCCTTGTTCTTCTCAACAAGAATACCCTTGTGGATTTTACAAATGTATTTTTCGTTGATCCAGTTGTCCATCCCCCCGCGGTAACGGGGAATAACGGGGCCGATCCCCCTGATGAACTCCCGGAAGGGAGTAGGAGACAGCCAAAAAGGCTTGGGCAACAATGCGTTGCTTTTTTCGGTAAATTTCCTTATGTCGGTTAAGGAAAATTGGAGGATTGCAATCATATTATACTTGATAGCCAGAGGTTTGCGATTATTTATTTTTGCAAACCTCTGGCTGTCAGTTGTGCCGATGAAAAATGGTTTATTTTTTCGCAAACCATTTTTCGTCGGGTACAATACACAAAATTGCCCAAAGTGACGAACGACTTTGGGCGTTGCCCGAGAGCGGAATCTCACGCTCAATCTGCGATCAGATCAAGCTGCCATTGCCCTTCAAGACCAAAAACGAATAAGTCCTGTGCTCTTCGTTTTATATAGTTCTAAAGCCTTACAAATATACGGCTAATTATTTCAGAAAGCAACTTTACCGGAAAGGAAATTCCATAAGACGGCAGCCCCGCCCGCGCGACCCCGACTTTTCCCAGAGCCTTACCGGGAACCCCATAAGCTTTCCACCCGCACCCCCTTGACGCCCAAAAAAATAAACCGCTCATCCCCATGCGCGCTATCCTCAAAATCCCTTTAACTTTGCAGTGTGAAAAACACATTCAGGATCGGGAGTTCCATTTTCCTGCTGGTGCTGTACAGCGTAGCCGCCGGCGCGGCGCGGGTCAGCGCCTTGTATTCGACTACCGCGCTGCAAAACGACCTGCACAGCGAACAGGACAGCTATTACTCCGCGTTGGCGATCAATTTGTTTTGTCCTGTTGCGGCGCCCAAGAATTCAGCCAATTCCATTAGCAATAACTCGCCCTGCGAGATCAAATATCCCTTCGGCCTGCATTCAGACGGTTCAGAGGCCTCAGAACAACTCCTGCACCACACTTTCTCTCAATACCTCTGTTTCGCCGGCGATTTTCCCATCCGGCTCCGGAAGGCCGACGTTATCTTCCCTTTCCACTATTTCTGGTGATCCTATTCATTTGCCGTCGCTGCTGCTTCAGGGCAATGGCACGGGGAGTTTTTCCGGTGTGGCAACAGCCGTACCGGGTGTTGATTTTTTCATTCAAAAAACCTTATCAAATGGATTTTGGAACATTCATCACTGGCGCTATAATCATAGTGATATGCGTCGTACCTTTTATTTTGCTGGGCAGAAGCGGAAGAAAGCGCAAAAAGCAGTTGCTGCAAACGCTGCGCAGCTTAGCTGAGAAGCGCCGGGGCAAATTAGCGCAACATGATTTCTGGGCCGATTCCGCCATAGGCCTCGACGAGCAGGCCAATTTCCTTTATTTCATCAGGGGAGGCAACGGCCAGGATCAGATACAGGAGATCGACCTGGCAAATATCCGGCAATGCAAGGCCGTCAACATAAGCCGCACGGCAGATAAAAAGCACGGCAATTTCAAAGTGGTCGAACAATTGGAATTGTGCCTCACGCCTTCGGAAAAAAGCGCATCCGACATTACCTTGGAATTTTACCACTATGGAGCCGACCTGCAGATCAACTGGGATGTACAACTCCTGGAAAAGTGGGCTACTTTAGTCAATGACCGGCTGAAAAAGCCCGTGCCGGCATCGTAATGCCGGGGGCGCAGGGATTTACGCGCCGCCTTTATTTCTCGGATGGTATTGCAACACGGTTTCCCGCAGATACTCCGTATCCAAGTGCGTGTATATCTCCGTGGTCAGTATAGACTCGTGGCCCAGCATGTCCTGGACGGCTTTGAGGTCGGCGCCGCCTTCGATGAGGTGCGTGGCGAAAGAGTGCCGGAAGGTGTGCGGGCTCACGTTTTTTTCTATTCCGGCCATTGCGGCAATTTCCTTGATGACGAGGAATACCATCACGCGGGTGAGTTTTTTGCCCCTGCGGTTGAGGAAGAGGTAGTTGGCGTGGTCTTTGTGGATGTTCATCATGGCCTGGCGCACGCCCTCCACGTACAGCCGGATGTGTTTGACGGCATCCTCGCCGATGGGCACAATGCGCTCCTTGTCGCCCTTGCCCGTCACCTTTACGAAGCCTATGTCCAAGTAGAGATTGGACATGCGCAGGTCCACCAATTCTGACACGCGCAAGCCGCAGGCGTAAAGCGTTTCCAGCATGGCGCGGTTGCGCACGCCGTGCGGGGTGCTCAGGTCTATGAGTTCGAGCATGCGCTGGATTTCCTCAAAACTGAGCACTTCTGGAATATGGCGGGGCAGGCGCGGCCCTTCGAGCAATTCGGTGGGGTCGGTTTGTACGATGTTTTCGGTGAGCAGGTATTTGTAAAAGGTTTTCAGCGCGGAGAGCAGGCGGGCCTGGGAGCGGGCGCCGAGTCCGAGTTCGTTGAGCCACATCAGAAAGGCGCTCAGGGTATCGGTTTGCACCTGTTCGGGGCCGCTGTCTTGTCCGCTGAGTGCCAGGAATTGCACCAATTTGCCTACGTCGCCGAGGTACGCCTCAATGGTGTGCTGCGAGAGGGAGCGCTCCAGGAGCATATACGCCCTGAACCCATTGATGCAGGGTTGCCAGTTCATGACGCTTCAAACCAGGCTATGACTTCTTCCGGTTCCTTGCGTTTGAGATCGGGCACCGTGGCCTCGTCGGCGGGGAAGCCAACGGGGATAAGCAGAAACGGGCGCTCGTTATCGGGCCTGCTGAGGATGGACTGCAGGAAGTTCATCGGGCTCGGCGTATGGGTGAGCGCCGCTAAGCCGGCGTGGTGAATAGCGGCAAGCAGGAATCCGCAGGCAATGCCCACCGACTCGTTCACGTAGTAGTTCTTTCGCTTGGCTTCTCCCTCTATGTCATAGGATTTTTTGAACGCCACGATGAGCCAGGGGGCTATTTCCAGGAAGGGCTTGTGCCAGTCGGTGCCGAAGGGTTCGAGGTCTTCCAGCCACTCTTCCGACATGCGGCCGTGGTAGTTGGTGTATTCTTCTTTTTCCGCCGCCTCCCGTATTTGGGCTTTGATCTTCGGGTCGCTCACTGCGCAGAAAGTCCAGGGTTGTTTGTGTGCGCCGGAAGGAGCGGAGGAAGCCGTCATGATGACGTTCTCGATGATCTCACGCGGCACGGGCTTGTCGGAGAACATGCGCAAGGTGCGGCGCGCGTCCATCTCCTGGTAAAATTCCCGGCTGCGGCGGAGCATTTCTGCCGGGGTAAAACGCAGCCCTTTGTAGGGCAGGAAGGGGTGATTGGTTTGGGCCATGTGTATCTGATGATATGAATATTTCTCAATCTTCCACCCTGTACTCCCTGCGCAACCGCTCCAATTCCCGGTGCAATTTACGAACTGTCTTGCGGTAGGCCGTATTTTCATACACGTTATTCACTTCCAGCGGGTCCTTTTTCAGATCGTATAGTTCCCAGGCGTCGATGTCGTCGTAAAAATGGATGAGCTTGTAGCGATGGGTGCGCACGCCGTAGTGTTTTTTCACGGAGTGCCAGCTTTCGATCTCATAGTAGTGGTAGTAGATAGATTTTCTCCAGTCTTTCGGCGGACGTCCGCCGGAAGCGGGCCTCAGGGAACGGCCCTGCATCTCAGCAGGTATGGCAATGCCCGCAAAGTCCAGGATGGTGGGCGCCAGGTCGAGGTTGAGCGCCATGCGGTCAGATACCTGCCCCGCTTTGATCGCTTGCGGGTATCTCATTACCAGGGGCGTGCGCAGCGACTCTTCGTACATAAAGCGCTTGTCGTACCAGCCGTGTTCGCCGAGGTAAAACCCCTGGTCGGAGGTATAGACGACGAGTGTGTTTTCGGCGAGGCCGGTCCGGTCTAAATACTCCAAAAGGCGGCCGATGTTCTCGTCCACAGAAGCCACGCAGGCCAAATAATCTTTAATATAGCGCTGGTATTTCCATTCCAGGAGCGCATTGCCGACCAGATTCGCCTCCCGGAAAGCGGCGCGCAGCGGCCCGTAGTGCGCATCCCAGGCGGCTTTTTGTTCGGGGGTGAGTGCCTGGTAATCCGCTTGCCATGCCCCTTCCGCGTCAAAGAAACGGCTGCCGGCGCCACCCGTGCCGGTCTCTTTTTCATAATCGCCGGGGAAGAGTTTAAGGTCGTATGACAGGAACATATCGTCTATGCGCATATCTGCTGCGGGGGCGGCGGCGGAACGGGTGCTGTAGTCGTCGTAGAAAGTTGGCGGCAGGGGAATGTCGAGATGTTCAAAACGCGCGAGCACCTCGGGTTTGGGCATCCAGTTGCGGTGAGGGGCTTTATGATGGTAGAGCAGGCAGAAGGGTTGGCCGGCATTGCGGTTTTCTATGTAGTTGATGGACAGGTCGGTGATGAGGTCGGTGGTGTATCCCGTGAGTTTTACCGTATCATAGCCGGAGACCATGCGTGGATTGTAATATTCTCCCTGGTCTATCAGTACGTTCCAGTGGTCGAAGCCGGTGGGTTCCGACTTGAGATGCCATTTGCCGATGAGCGCCGTTTGGTATCCGGCTTGTTGCAGGAGTTTGGGGAACGTGGTTTGGCTGCCGTCGAAGCGGTCGCGGTTGTCGCGTTGCCCGTTGAGGTGACTGTATTTCCCGGTGAGTATCACGGCGCGGCTGGGTGCGCAGATGGAATTGGTGACAAAAGCATTTTCAAAGCGGATGCCCTCTCTCCCGATCCGGTCGATGTGCGGCGTTTTGATCAATTGGCTCCCGTAGCTGCCGACGGTCTGTACCGCATGATCGTCGGTCATGATGAAGATGATATTCGGCAGGGTTCTTTGCGGCGCTTCCTGCGCAAGGGTGGGGGAGGGGGGAAGCCAGCTCCAGCACAAAGCTATACAAAACAGGAAAAAGTTGTGCAAGCCGGTAAACCGGGAATCGCATTTTGGGCCAGGCTGAAACTTTCGTATCATTGGAATTCCATTTGTACGGAACCAAGATACAGTAATATACCCGACGAAAAATGGTTTGCGAAAAAATATAAACCATTTTTCATCGGGATAACTGAAAGCCAGTGGTTTGCAAAAGTGAAAATTCGCAAGCCACTGGCTATCGAGTATAAACCATAACTGAAAGCCAGGAGTTTGCAAAAGTCAAAATTCGCAAACCACTGGCTATCGAGTATAATTCTTATTCCAAAATGATCATTACCACTGCCCCAGCACAGTTCCTCTTTGTCCGGCTTTGACTTCCTGTACTACCGTGGCGTTCACATCGGGGGCGAGGGCCAGTGCGGGCAAATCTTCCCGGTCGTCAAAAATCTCCACGTTCATTTCCTTGGCAAAAACTTTAGCCAGATCGCCCAGCATACGGGCATAACTCTCCTTTTTGCCCATCGCCATGAACAGGTCGATGACGGCGGTGCGGATGATCTCATATTTATCGAGGTGCATGAGCAATTGCTTGCGATTTTTCCCGGCCACCTTTGTGCCGCTGAGGCGCAGGCGCTCGCGCAGCGCGTCTACGGAATAGCCCAGCACTTCTGAACGGTGCTGCCACCAGTCGGTAGCGCGCCCGCCGTTGCGTTCTTCATAGGTTTCCAAGTGCCGGCGTTCGCAGGCTTCCTGGCAGGAAACCAGGCCCATGGCTTTGGTGAGGTCGAGTACGGCCAGCACTTGTTCTTTGCTCAGCAGGGAGTCGTGTTCCATGACGTCTTCGTAGCCCGACAATTGCCGCGCCACGGCCATTTTAACCCGGCTGCGGGAGTGCAGCGCAATGTGTTTGGCCAATTCTATGGTGAGGTAGTAATCCTCCACGATGGGATTGTCTTTCCATTTGCGCGTGCCATAGTCTTTCATAGCCACGGGCCGGCGTATGCCGTCCTGGAAGCTGTAAACGTCTTTGATCCATTTGCGCACATCCACCGGATAATGCTGGTGCGGCAATTGCAGTATCTGGTGCAGATGTGTAGCCGTGACGACTTTGGTGCCCTTCTTGCTGATTAATACCTGGATTTCCATACTTTGGGTGTTTTGATCCAAATCATAAGGCAAAGATACATGTTTTGTTTTTTATTGTCAAGTTTTAAAACAAAAAATTTGTAAAAAAATTGTAATTTTTCTCTGGAGCACTGCCGGCGCGCTTTAGTGCCTGCAATTTGCAAGGCGGCAAAAGGCTGAAGGGAGTGGGGAAGCGGCAGCGCCAAGACATGCGCAATGGTTCAACCGGCGCTTTTGTGCTCAATTAGTTGGAAGTACCTGGCGAAAAAACTAAATTTACCCGGAAAAGCGCGCCTTATGAAATACCTGACCGAATACCGCGACCCGGAGTTGGTAGCCAAATACGTGGACGAGATCAAACACGCGGTTACCCGCCCCTGGACTATTATGGAAGTATGCGGCGGACAAACGCATAGCCTGGTCAAAAACGGCCTGCTGCAAATGTTGCCCGACGAGGTGCGCATGGTGCACGGCCCCGGATGCCCGGTGTGCGTTACGCCCCTGAACCTCATTGATAAGGCCGTATTCCTGGCGGAGGAAAAAGGCGTCATTCTTTGCTCTTACGGCGATATGCTCCGCGTACCGGGGTCGAAGCGCAGCCTGCTGGAATCCAAAGCCGCCGGCGCCGATGTGCGCATACTCTACTCGCCCTTGGAGGCTGTTCAAATTGCCAAAGACAATCCCGGCCGCGAAGTGGTGTTTTTTGCCGTAGGCTTTGAAACTACCGCCCCGGCCAATGCGCTCTCCGTCATCCACGCCCGCAGCGCCGGCGTGGCCAACTACTCCATTCTTGCCTCCCATGTGCTGGTGCCGCCGGCCATTCAGGCCGTGATGGACGACGAGGAAGCCTCCATTCAAGGTTTTCTTGCCGCCGGCCATGTGTGTACCATCATGGGTATCGGAGAGTACTATCCCTTAGTGGAAAAGTATCATATCCCAATTGTGGTAACCGGTTTCGAGCCGGCCGATCTTTTGCAGGGTATTCTCATGACGGTGCGGCAATTGGAAAAAGGCGACTATCGCCTGGAGAACCAATACAGCCGGGTGGTGCGCCCGGAGGGAAATCCCGAAGCCCGGAAGGTGATAGAGCAAGTGTTTGAGATATCCGACCGCGAATGGCGCGGCATCGGCAATATCCCCCTGAGCGGATACGAAGTGCGGGAGGAATTGGCCGCTTTCGACGCCAACCGCAAGTTTAACGTGAACATTGAGAAAGTGCCGGAAAGCAGCGAGTGCATCGCCGGGCAGATACTCAAGGGAATCAAAAAACCGCATGAATGCCCGCAGTTCGGTAAAAAATGCACGCCGCAATCGCCTCTCGGAGCGCCGATGGTGTCGAGTGAGGGGGCTTGCGCGGCGTATTACCACTTTTCACAAGTGCTCATGCCGGGAGCGGTGGAGGCTACGGAGCCTCGTTAAGGCTCCAGTCGTAATCTAAATAGGTGATTTTCGCGGTTTCGCGCATTTTGCTCCTGGCGTATTTGTTTACAAAATCGCGCACAGAACCGGCATCGCGTTTGAAATCGCCGGAAAACCAATTGAAAATAGCAGAAAGCTCCGCCATGTCAGGACTGACGCGGTTGCGGACCGGGTCGTTGATGAAGCTGCGGGTAACGGTTTCTAATTGTTGTTCGAGTTTGGCGGCGGTAAAAGCCTCGTTGTGCAGGCGCGGGCAGGAAATGGAGGCGCAGTTGATAGCGGCGTGAATGCGGGCGTCTTTAAACTGCGGCCTGAGGATGCCGTGCTCCAGGTTGTTGAGATCATAGGTCTTGCCCTGGATGTTGATGAACTTGATATCCCACACCGTATTTACAAAAGGTATCCCTTTTTTGATATCCTTGATGCTTTGCACAGGATAGTAGTCCACGATGAGTTTTACAGTAAAAGCATTGTAGGCGTTGATCCAGTAGGCCATCTGTTCGGCTCTCGGCCAGGACGCCTGCGGGTGGGCGGAGGCGAGCAGGTCGAGGTATTGGTTGAGGCGGGCGCTGTCTTTCACAAAGCCCTTGTAGTTCACTAAGCCATCGGCGCGCACGTGCTTTTTGAGCAGGGCGTCCCAGAGTTGGTGGCTGACCGGGGGCATTACGGGCTTCAGGTTGGAGGGCGCGGCGAGGTTGCATGCAGACAAAACAGCGGCGAACAGCGCGTAAATGGCAGTGAGAACTAAGTGTTTGAACATGGCAATTCGTTAATGGTGATGGAATGAGACTAACGCATTACCATATGGGAAGAGTTGCATTGCCGGATTGGCAAAAGCGTTTTTTTGCTGCTGAAAGTCTTGTCCAAGACACTTGGATCGCCCTGCTCCGGCGCGCGATTAATTAATTGCCCCGGTAATAAAGGTTGAAGAATTCCTGGTAGAGTTCCGTGCGCTTGTCCTTGAGCAGGCTACGGTAATTGTTTTGAGATATGGCAACTACGGAGAAACCTGTTTCTGCGCTGTTGATAAAATCTTGGGCGTTTTTCTGCGTGCCGCTGATGTAGCGCATGGCCTCTTTTTTGTCTTTAAAGCGGCGCAACACCAGCACCGGTATCTCATTGGACTGGCCCAGGAACACATTGGCGATCCTGAGCTTGTCGAGATCGTGGTATTTCTGGTTGTAATCCGACAGTTGGACGCGCGCCTTGTCGATGGGGGCGGACTTGTCCAAAAAGAGGATCACATAGTGCAGGTCCTCGTCTTCCAGTTTGTATAGTTCTGCATCGCTAACTCCTGTCGATGCCTGGGCGCCGCCGGGCAAGGATGCCGAAACCCCGCTGATGAAACGGAGCATTTCGCGGGCGCGGGAGTGTTCGGGCGTGTTGGGGTATTTGGCCATTACATCGTTGAGCGAAGCGACATAGGCGTCTTTGCCCTGGAGGTTGCCCGTGCACATGGCGCTGAGCAGTGCAAACTTGGGCTGCAGGGGATTGCCGGCGCCGAATTTTTCGCGTGCGGCCTGCGACTGATCGAATGCAAACCTGTACTCTCCGCGCTGGAACGCCTCGTATGTCTGGTCGTAATATTGGTTGAGCCGGCGGCGCTCGTCGGTGAGTTCTTTTACATAGGCGGGGTCTTGAAGTACCTTGCCGTAGGTGGAAGTGGGGTATTTATTGATGATCTTGTCGGCATATTCTTTTGCCTTGGCGGGATTGTTGAGGTCGGTGTACACCAAATAAAGCAGGTACCAGGATTCTAATTCGTAGCTATTGGCGGGGAATCGCTGGTTGAGGGTTTCCAGTATGGAAGCAGATTTGTCTAATCGCTGCAGGCGGTCCCTATACAACTTGCCGAGGTTGAACATGGCTTCCTTGATTTTGAGTTCGGCCTGCGCTACTTCGTCAGGGGTGGTGGGGATATTGCCCAGCAATTCCTTGATTTCGGCTTCGGTGAGCGGGCCTGTGGAGGCGCCTTCGTCCTCACCGTTGACGGAAGGTTCGTTGCCCGTGGCGGCCGTTTCGCCGCCGAAGCCTCTGGCCGAGCGGCGCCAGTCGTCTTCGAGCGGCCGTTCGCCCCACTTGCGCTGGAAGTCGCGCTGTCCCTGGCGTACTTCGCGGTCGTTATAGGCAAAGAAAGTGCTGGCGGCTGCAGCGGCTGCGCCGTCGCCCTGCGCGCGCACAGGGGCAAAAGCTTCCTGCCCTTTTACGACTCTGCCGGGGGTATTGGCGGCCTCGGCGGCGGCGGCCAGTGCGGCGCTTCGGCGCTGCTCGTCGCGCGCGGCTTTGATCCGGGCGGCCATTTCTGCCCTCTGTTTGGGGCTCATGGCGCTGATCTTGAGGAGGCTGTCCTGCTCTACTATCACCTGGAGGTTTTTGGCCACATCTGTCAGGTTTTCGGCAAGCCGTTTCGCTTCAGCGATCCGCTCATCGGAGCCGGGCATTACCAGAAGCGTACTATCGTAGTAGTTTTTGGCCTTCACGTAGTCGTCTGCTTCGAAGTACAAGCCCGCCAGCGTATAATAAGATTCGGCCTTTTGTATGGTATTGGACCGGCTGTGTTCAAGGGAGAGTTCCAGGTTCCGGATGGCTTCTTCCCGGTTGCCGGATTCGAGTGCGATCTCGGCTAATGCGAAGTATATCTGGTCTTTGTATTCGAGGTTTTTGATGTCTTTCAACATTTTTTCCAGGCTCTCTTTTGCCGCTAAGGCGCTTCCGGATGCGGCGGCGTCCTCCAAGGCCATGTTGAGCCGGGCGTTGAAGGCCATTTCGTAATCATTGGTGGATTTGAGCACTTGATCAAAGGCTGCCACCGCCTGGGTATGGCGGCCTGCTTTCTGGTGCAACTGGCCGGCAATATAGGTAAAGCGCGTTCTGTCTTTTTTGTCGGCGCTGTTGGCTATGGTCTGTTCCAGCAGCGGCAGGGCGCGTTCGTAGTTATTGAGGCGGATGTGGGCGTAGGCCTCCGTGGCGACGGCTTCGCGGCGGACCTCCTCGTAAGTGGAGGGGTTTTCCAACAGCCTGTTGAGAATGCGGATGGCTGCGTCGAAGTTATCTCGTTCGATAAGCGTTTTGGCTAACCACAGTTCCGAATCCTGGAATGCCGGGCGATGGCCTCCTTTTTTTTTCTCCTGCTGAGCCTTCCTGGTTTCTTCCTTGGCTTTTTTGGCGGCATCGGCAGCAGCCTTTTCAGCAGCTTTCGGGTCTTGAACAGTTTTGGGATCAGGCTTGACGGGGGCGGCTTTGCCTTTGGCCTTGGCCCTGGCGGCTTTTTTCTTGTTGATCTGTATCTGGCGGTTGTACTTTTTGCGCTCTTTGGCCCTTTGCTTCACTATCTTTTTCTTGTCCTTGGACGACAAGGTAGGCTGAGTCTGGGACTTTTGCGCCGTGGAGCTTTTGCCGGGGCCGGCTTTTTTTGTCACGGGGGCATTGGGGTCGAACTCGCCGGCCAGAAACCGGAAGGTAGATTCTGCCGACTCATAGTCTTGCTTGAGGAACTGAGCCTGCCCCAGGAGCAGGTAGCAGTCGTCGGTCCATTTGCTGCGGCGGTACAGGTTGACCACGATGGAGACCTTCTTCATGGCGATATCGAGATCCGGCGCCACGGCCTGCGGGTTGTCGGCAGCGATGTATTTATACATTTCAAGCACCTGGGTGTAATTGTCCCGGTGCTGTTGCTCCAGGGTTAAGGTGCTTGTTTTCATCAGTTCTTTGGCATTGAAATAGCCGTTGTACCGGGCATTGGTATTGGTGAAGGTCTTTTCCATGAAGGACATTTCCTTGCGGCTCTTCTGCGTGGTGCAGCCGGCCGTCAATGCCAGGGCAATAATTATTCCGGAGAGTTTAAAAACCGTTCTCAACGCGATCATGATTTATGTGATGCTTCGCCCTCATTGTCATATCTTTGCCTGAGGAAAGGAGCAATCTGTTTTGTAAGCCAAACAATTAGCGGGCAAAATTATCCGTTTTTGGACAACACTTCAAACCGCAGAACTCAAAATAATAGTATTTTTCGGATCACAATTAACAAACATGTCCTCTATCAAGGAAAAGAGTCTGAACTGGTTGGGGAAGTTGCGCGACACTTACCGGCTCGTAGTCATGAACGATGAGACCTTCCAGGAAGTGGGCTCCTACAGGCTCAGCCTGCTCAATGTGTACGTATCGCTCAGCACGATCGTGGTGTTAGTGGCGCTGGCGGTGGGCGCGCTTATCTTCTTTACCCCGGTCAAGCGCTATGTGCCGGGTTATGGGGATGTCTCCGGCGACCGGGAAATGATCCGCCTCAACCGGAAAGTGGCAGAAATGGAAAAAGAACTCGCCGCTTTTCGCACCTATTCTGAAAATGTGCGCCGCATGCTCTCCGGCGACGTGCAAACTGAAAAGGACGTGCCCAAGCTCAAATCCTCGGATATGCAGGCAGATAGCGCGTCAACCCCACCGGAAATGCCGGCGGTGGATGAAGAACTACGCCGGGAAGTAGCGCTCGGCGACCTCGGCATGGCCGCCCGCGAACCCCGCACCTCCAACTTCTCTCCCCGCGATGTGCCCCTGGAACAGATGTTTTTCTCTCCCCCCATCAAAGGCAAGATAAGCGCAGGATTCGAAGCCGACAAGAAACACTGGGGGGTGGACGTCATCGCGCCACAGAATACCGCCATCAAGTCGGCTATGGACGGCTATGTGTTCTTTTCCGACTGGACGCTCGAAACCGGCAACACCATCGGCATACAGCACGCCAACAACGTCATCACCTTTTATAAACACAACTCCGCCCTGCTCAAAAAAACCGGCAGTTTCGTCAAGGCCGGCGAAGCTATCGCGATTATCGGCAATACCGGCACCAAAACCGATGGGCCGCACCTCCACTTCGAATTGTGGTACAAGGGCAAACCGGTCAACCCGACAGATTATATAAAGGTGGAGTAAAACTCATAACCGGCCGTTTTTACGATGGATTTCGGCAAACTTCCCTCCGTTGACCACGTGGATTTCCGCCTGCCGGAAGATCCGGCAGACAACGTTCGCATCCTGGGCGCCGCTCCCGGTCGCGGCGAAACCCTGCAGCTCTTCATCGGCTGTACAGGGTGGGGCATGAAGGAATGGGTGGGCACGGTATATCCGCAGGGCGCCAAAACGAAGGACTATTTGCGCCACTATGCCGCGCAGTTCAATACCATCGAACTGAACACCACGCATTACCGCATACCCGATGCCGATGCGGTGCGGAAATGGCATGGGGAATCGGCGCCCGATTTTCGCTTTTGCCCCAAAATACCTCAAACCATCAGCCATAGCCGCGACCTGGGAGCGGGGGCCGGGCAGATCGCTCAGTTTTGTGATGCCATTCAACTTTTGGAAGAGAAACTCGGCGCTTGTTTCCTGCAATTGCCGCCATATTTCGGCCCCGACAGGCAGGGGCAGTTAGACGCTTTTTTGCGGCAATTTCCGAAATCCATTCCCTTAGCCGTTGAATTGAGGCACGAAGCCTGGTTCCGGGATGCAGACCAGCGCGCGCGTTTATTTGACCTGCTGGAAAATCGCGGAGCCGGCGCGGTCATCACCGATGTGGCCGGTCGCCGCGATGTGTTGCACATGCGGCTTACTTCGCACTTCACCATGGTGCGATTTGTAGGCAACAACCTGCACCCCAGCGACTTCACCAGGCTTGCTGAATGGGCGCAGCGCCTCCAATACTGGCGCGGTCTCGGCTTGGCCGAAGCTTTTTTCTTCACCCATGAGCCCGACAACCTGCGCGCCCCGGAAGCGGCTGACTACTTGTGCAGCCTGGTAATAAACAGCCCCGGCATCCACACCCGCGGCCCGGATATGAGGCGGCACGGAGAAAATCCCGGAGGGCAACTGGAGCTTTTTTGAACTGTTTTTGTGCAAAGGTCATGGAACTGTTGCCCTTTGAATAGTGTTATTGCGCCGTTGTTCCAAACCTAACCAAGCAACTCGCCATGTCTAAAGTCCGGGATATTTTGTGGGAAGCCGTACAAGGCAAGGAAAAGCAATTCACTACCGGCAGCATTAAAAAGGCGATAGTGCTCTTGTCTATTCCCATGATCCTGGAAATGGCCATGGAATCGCTTTTTGCCGTGGTAGACGTGTTTTTCGTATCGCGCATCGGCGTGGAAGCAGTTACCACGGTGGGGCTTACCGAGTCGGTTATTACCATCATATACTCTTTGGCCTGGGGGTTGGCCATGGCGGCCACTGCCATGGTTTCGCGGCGCATCGGGGAAGACAAGCCGGAAGAAGCGGCCAAATCCGCGGTACAAGCCATTTTGCTGGCATTGGGGCTGGGGGTGGTGCTCGGTATTGCAGGATTTATATTTGCCGGAGACATACTCCGGCTCATGGGCGCCGCGCCTGCCGTCATCGAGACGGGGATCAACTATACCCGCATAGCCTTTGCTTCCAATATCATCATACTGATGCTCTTTTTGCTCAACGGCATCTTCCGGGGCGCCGGCGATGCCGCCATCGCCATGTACTCGCTTTGGATAGCCAACGCGGTCAATATCATCCTCGATCCCCTTCTGATCTTCGGCATCGGTCCGTTTCCCGAAATGGGCGTCACCGGAGCGGCCACAGCTACGGCCATTGGGCGCGGCGCAGGCATCGCTTTCCAATTGTTCATTTTGTTCAACGGCAAGAGCATAGTGCCCATCGCTGCGCGGCATTTGCGGGTGCATTGGGGCATCATCAAGCGCTTAGCCAACGTAGCCGCCACCGGGGCCGGGCAGTTTATCATCGCATCCGCCAGTTGGATATTCCTGATGCGCATCATCTCCATGTCCGGCAGCGAAGCGGTGGCGGGTTACACCATAGCCATTCGCATCATTGTGTTCACTATACTGCCTTCGTGGGGTTTGGCCAATGCGGCAGCCACGCTTGTGGGGCAAAACCTCGGAGCGGGACACCCGGAGCGGGCAGAAGCCTCTGTGTGGAAAGCCGCCTGGTACAATACGGCTTTCCTGTTAACCGTATCTGTGGTGTTTTTTACTTTTGCCCCCTGGCTCATTCGCTTGTTCAACGATGTGCCTGAAGTGGTACACGCCGGCGTGATCAGCCTTCGCATCATCTGCACGGGTTATGTTTTCTTCGCTTTCGGAATGGTCGTCACACAGGCTTTCAACGGCGCCGGAGACACCCGCACCCCCACGCTTCTCAACCTGTTGTGCTTTTGGGCCATCGAGATACCTTTGGGCTATTTTCTCGCTGTCACCATGGGCCTGGGCCTGGCCGGCGTATGCTGGGCTGTGGCAGGCAGCGAGACCCTGCTGGCTATTTTTTCGATCATCCTGTTCAGGCGAGGAAAGTGGAAAAGTGTGGAGATATGAATGTTTTATCTCCCAATACTTGCAAATGCGCTAAAATAACCGCACCTTGCACCCGATTTGAATTTCCTTTAGCGTCCGCCTCCGGAAAAAGTACTCCGGAACCCCGCTTTCGGCATTTGTAAACCGGTCATCGCTACCTGTATTTTCCGGTGGGGCTGACGCTCAAACTTCTCTCAATTTTTTCCAACTTCACTTCTTTTTTGTCACCGCGCTGTGGTCGTGTATTACACGTATTACAGGCAAAATTGCCCGTCAACCGCGGGCTTATCTAAATTTTTTTGTATGTTATTCGAACAACTGAATCTGATTGACCCCATCCTCAAAGCATTGAAAGAGGAAGGCTATACCAATCCCACGCCCATTCAACAACAAGCTATACCTGTAGTGCTGGATGGTCACGATCTGCTGGGCTGCGCTCAAACCGGCACCGGCAAAACTGCCGCTTTTTCGGTGCCCATATTGCAACTGTTACAGGGCCGCGCCCGCCCAAACCGCGATTCCAAAGCCGTTCGCGCGCTTATCCTGACGCCCACCCGGGAGTTGGCCATACAGATTGACGAAAGCATTGCCGCCTATGGCCGCCATACCCGACTGCGCCATACGGTGATCTTCGGCGGGGTGGGACAAAAGCCGCAAACCGATGCGCTTGCCAAAGGCTGCGATATCCTGGTAGCGACCCCCGGCCGCCTGCTCGACCTGATGCAGCAGGGCTATATCCGCCTCGACCAGATCGAGATATTCGTACTCGACGAAGCCGACCGCATGCTGGACATGGGCTTTATTCACGATGTGCGCAAGGTCATTGCCAAGCTTCCTGCCCGCCGGCAGTCGCTGTTCTTTTCGGCTACCATGCCCACGGAGATCATGCAATTGGCGGATACCATCCTCACCAATCCGCAAAAAGTAGCCGTCACACCGCCTTCAACTACGGTGGAAGCTATACGACAGGCGCTGTATTATGTGGAAAAAAGCGACAAACGGGCGCTGCTGGCGCATTTGCTCAAAGAGCACAGCATTCCCTCTGCGTTGGTCTTCACCCGCACCAAACACGGGGCCGATCGCGTGGCAAAAGACCTGCAGCGCGCCGGAGTACAAGCGGAAGC
This sequence comes from uncultured Saprospiraceae bacterium, assembly GCA_964577215.1. Taxonomy (GTDB): domain Bacteria; phylum Bacteroidota; class Bacteroidia; order Chitinophagales; family Saprospiraceae; genus UBA2329. The sequence continues at coordinate 49,023 of CAZNYK010000005.1, read as the reverse complement.
CATTCACGGCAACAAGTCGCAAAACGCTCGCCAGCGCGCGCTGAGCAACTTCAAATCCGGTAAAACCAGGGTATTGGTAGCCACCGATATCGCCGCAAGAGGCATCGACGTGGAAAATCTCTCCCATGTGATCAACTACGAGATACCCAACATACCGGAGACCTATGTACACCGCATCGGCCGTACCGGCCGCGCCGGCGCCGACGGCATTGCCTTTTCTTTCTGCGATGCCGAGGAAAGGGCTTTTATCCGCGATATTCACAAGCTCACGGCCAAAACTATCCCGGTAGTGCATGACCATCCGTTTGTATCCTCTCATGAGGTATCCGAGCCGGTTCATGCGGCGCCTCGCCCGCTTGTACGCCAGAGTGCGCCTCAAGGGAACCCACAGCAGCAAAAAAAGAAAAAGTGGTATGGCCAGAGACCTGCCAAACGCGGCAGTTTTCAATCATAACCCGACTCCTTTTTACTTTTTACTTTTTACTTTTTACTTCTTCTTCCTCTTCCCCGCACACCTGGTAAGGACTGATATCCTTGCTCACTTTGTCGAAATTGTTGGCGGCGTCGATGTTGGCGAAGCGCAGCCCTGCAGCATCCTGCCGGATACAGATGTTCATTGAATTGGGGCCTGCCACGCGGGTGCTGTCAATGATGCCGTCGTAGAGGATATCCTGTGGTTTTCCGGCAAAGAGAATGTTGACCATTTTGCCGAAATCCTTGGACAGGTCGGGGAGCGCCCGGCGCCGCTGGTAGCGGTTGTCGTATATAGTGACATCGTAGGTGTAGGGGTTGTAGGTGGAATCCGCCCATGTGTTCTCCGTGATCTGGTAGGAGGCAATGGCGGTGCCTACGGTTTTGTGGCCGGTGATCTCGTTTTCGAATATCTCCACGTTTTTGGCGGCTAAGAGGATGATGCCGGTTCCGGGCGGCACGATGCCCACGATATTGCCTTCGGGAGCGAAATTGGAAAGGTTGTTGTCCTTGATGATGTTGCGGTACACCTTGCAGGTATGTCCGTTTACCTGCGGCAAGTCGGGCAGGTCGAACACCAGGATGCCCCCGGTATTGCCTTCTGCGCGGTTGTCGTACACTTCGGAGTTGATGCAATTTTCGATCTCTATACCTGCCACGTTTCCATAGGCGTAGCAGTTGCGTACGATCACGCCGGTGGATTGCCCCACATAAATGCCGGCGTCGGAAGCAAAGGAAGCTTCGCAACTGTCGATCAGCACACCGGTACAAGCCACGGGATACAGGCCGTAGCCGCCGTTGCTTTCATCGGGGCCTCCGCTCCAGGTGGTTTTCAGGCGCAGCAGGGTCACGCCGGAGCAGTTTTGCAGCTTGATGGCGTCGCCCTTGGTGTCCTGTACGGTGAAATCCCGAAGCGTCACCGAATCGGCGGTGATCTTGACGCCCTCGGCGCCGGTTTTCTGGTATTTGAATGATAAGATTGTCTTATCTGTCCCGGCGCCGGCGATGGTAACCCCGCTGATGCCGTCCAAGGAGAGTGGCCGGTCAAACTCAAAGAACCCCTCCGGCAATTGGATCAGATCGCCGGGCTTGGCGTCCAGGAGTTTTTCCTGGATGATATTGTAGGCTTGGGTATCTATTTCCGGCTCTGAGAAGACCGGGCGTTCGCGCTTGCATGCGCACAAGGCAGCAACGCAGAAGAGGGTTAAAAACCACCCTGAGAATGTGTTTCTCATCGTTTTTGCGATGAAAGGTAAAGGATTTTTCCCAATCGGAAAGCGTATATTTGCCTTTTTAGCACCGAGCGATCATGGCTTTAAGCACTCTTTCAGGCGTGACTACCTGTGAAATTTTGCGCATCGACGGGAATGGCGCCCTGGACAAGCAGGACGTGCTGGCCGTGGAGGAACCCGTCGAGATTCAATTGGCTTACGGCCCGGCGGGGGGCCGGCGGCGCCAGAGCATCGCGGTGACCATGCGCACCCCGGGTCACGATTTCGATCTCGCCTTGGGTTTCCTTTTTACAGAAGGCATTATCGGCGCCGTGCAGGATGTGACCTTGGTGCGATATGCGGCCGAACAATTGGACGAGGAATCACAAACCAACATATTGGTGGTGGAATTGCGTCCCGGCGTTGCTGTGGATACGGCCCGGCTGAGCAGGCACTTCTACACTGCATCCAGTTGCGGCGTATGCGGCAAGGCTTCCATTGACCTGGTACAAACGCATACTTGCTACCATTTGAATCCGGAGGCGCCGGTGTTGTCTCAATCCGTGCTGCACCGCCTGCCCGGATCATTATTCGAGCAGCAGGATGTGTTTTCCTGCACCGGGGGCTTGCATGCCGCCGGGCTTTTTGACGCTTCCGGCCTGCCGGTTTTGCTGCGGGAAGATGTGGGCCGCCACAATGCCGTGGATAAGCTCATCGGCGCCGCGTTGCAAAAAAATCTCATTCCCCTGAGCAACCACATCCTCTTGGTGAGCGGGCGTGCCGGCTTTGAGTTGGTCCAAAAATCGCTCATGGGCGGTATCCCGGTCATGGCTGCCGTAGGTGCGCCTTCCAGCCTGGCCGTTGAGCTGGCCGACACCTACGGCATGACCTTGGTAGGCTTCCTTCGCGAGGGCCGCTTCAACGTATATACAGGCAAACAAAGAATAAATCTTACATCATGAAACTGCGCTGCACTACCAATAGCATCCGGATCCGGGTGCGCAAATCCGATCTCGAACAGTTGAAAGATAACGGCTTTATCGAGGAGAGCGTGGGCTTGGGCAATTTCCGCTTTTCCCTTGGGGTAAGGCCCGGCGCCGGTACCATGAGCGCTGCTTTTTCTGACGGCTGCGTATCTGTTTTCCTGCCTCAATCCCTTGCCGCCGGGTGGATGAATTCCGACCAGGTGGGGCTGGAGGAGTCCTGGACGTCCGACACCGGCCTGGCACTGCAACTGCTTGTGGAAAAAGACTTTCCATGTGTACACACACAGGAAGAAGACATGGCCAACACCTTTGCGGAGCTGGCAGACAAGAGCTGTTGAGCTGAGGTATGGATTGGTTCATCCCGGCAGCATCGGCACTTGGTGGCGCACTGGGGCTGGGATATGCGGTCCTGTGCTCCTGGCTCATAAAGAGCTGGCGCGCGCTTCCCGTATGGGAAATCCCGCCCGGTTACCGGCCCGGCGTTTCTATCAGCGTGGTTATCTCCGCCCGCAATGAGGCTTCCTGTATCCGGCATTGCGTTGAATCTGTCCTGGATCAGGACTATCCTCCGGAGCTTTTGGAGGTCATTGTGATTGACGATCACTCCGAAGACGGCACAGCGGCCGTTGTGCGAGCCATTAAAGCCCCCAACCTGCGCCTTATTCGTTTAGCGGAGCATCTCGGGCCGGGAACGATTCAGTCTTTCAAAAAAAAGGCCATACAGACAGGCGTCATGCATGCCCGCGGCGAACTCATTGTGACCACAGACGCCGATTGCATAGCGCCGCCGCAGTGGCTCAGGATAGTGGCTTCGCTCTACGAAACGCGGCGCCCTGTATGTATCCTGGCGCCCGTAGGGCATTGGAAGGAAGCTAATTTTCTTGAACGCTTTCAGTCGCTTGATCTGGCCGGATTGATGCTTTGCGCCGGGGCCCTGGCGCATCGCGGTATGCCCTTGCTGGCCAACGGCGCCAACCTGGCCTACACCAAATTTGCATTTGAAGCCGTGAACGGTTTTGAGGGCATTGACCGGCATGCTTCAGGCGACGATATGATGCTGGTACACAAATTGGCGGCCAGGTTTTCCGGCCGGGTCTTGTTTCTGAAAAACGCCGCTGCTGCCGTTCTTACGCCTGCAAAGTCCAATTGGCGCGATTTCCGGCAGCAACGCATTCGCTGGGCCACAAAAACCCGGCACTACCGGCGCCCCGCGATGACAGCTGCCTTAGCTGCTGTTTTTTTGTTGTGCTTACTCATTCTGACAATGTTATTGGGCGCCCCGGCGCTTGGGTTTCTTGCCGCGGCGGGCGGTCTCGCCCTTTTAGGGCTGAAAGGCGCAGCCGATTTGCTGCTGCTGCGGGAGGCTTGCCGTTTTTTTCAACGGGAGGATTTGCTGCGCAGGTTTTTCCTGTCGGAAGCAATGCATACGGTCTATATGGTTGCTGCGGGCGTATGGGGGAATTTCGCCCGGCATTATGAATGGAAAGGCAGGAGGGTACGCTAAGAACCTGTATTTGCTTTGACAGATTCGCTTTGAAGGGCTTATTGCAGGATTTTATCTATTTTTGCGGCACCCAACCTGCTGATCCTTATGAAATACTCATTTCTCGAAATTTCCGGCGATGTGGCCGAGGCCCTGCAAAACAAACGCCCTGTAGTGGCTCTTGAATCGACCATTATTGCTCACGGCATGCCTTTCCCCGAGAATGTGGAAACTGCATTGCGCTGCGAAGCTATTGTGCGCGAAAACGGAGCGCTGCCCGCTACCATTGCGATTATCAATGGAAAATTCAAAGTGGGCCTCAGCAGCGGCGAGATCGAAATGTTGGGTCGGGAGGGGCAAAAAGTGCCCAAAACGAGCCGCCGCGACATCGCCTTCATCCTGGCGCGCCGCGGCAATGGCGCCACGACAGTAGCATCTACTATGATTGCCGCCCGCCTGGCGGGTATTCCCATCTTCGCAACGGGAGGAATAGGCGGCGTACACAGGGGCGCTCCTGAAACGATGGACATCTCGGCCGACTTGCAGGAACTGGCCCGCACCAATGTGGGCGTAGTGTGCGCCGGCGCCAAGGCCGTACTCAATATTGAACTCACACTGGAATACCTTGAAACGCACGGGGTGCCGGTAGTAGGATTTCAAACCGATGAGTTTCCGGCATTTTATTCCCGCCGAAGCGGCTTGCCGGTGGATTATCGTTTGGATACTCCTGAAGAACTCGCCTATGCGCTGCGCATCAAGTGGGATACCGGTATCCAGGGAGGCGTGGTGATCGCCAACCCCATACCCAAAAGCCACGCCATGAACCGCGAGTCCGTAGAGCAAGCCATCGAACAGGCCATTCACGATGCCGATGCGCAGGGCATAAAAGGCAAGGCGCTAACGCCTTTCCTGCTGGCCCGCGTCGAACAACTCACTGCAGGTGTAAGCCTGCGCGCCAACCAGGCGCTTGTTACGAGCAATGTCGAGTTGGCTGCCCGCATCGCGGCGGCCTATGCGGCATTGGAGTGATTTTTCGCCGGGTGTACCCCATGGTTTCTCAGACGCACTCCCTGCATTGTGCCCCGCGCGTGCACTGAACACTTCATTTGGTTTATCTTTGCCTCCCGAAGCACGTCTCAGAAGGCCAAACCGGGAAATATGTCTAACAAAGAAATTGCAAGGACTTTTCAACTGCTCGGCAACATAATGGAACTGCACGCTGAGAATCCATTCAAAGTGCGTTCTTACCATAATGCCTACATGTACCTGCGCAAGTGGGAAACGCCGCTGTCGGAGATGAGCCGCGAGGAGATAGACGCGATCAAGGGCGTTGGCAAAGCCATAGGCGACAAAATCCAGGAGTTGCTCTCCACGGGGCGGCTGTCCACATTGGAAAAGTACCGCGACATAACCCCGCCCGGCGTGCAGGAGATTCTGAACGTACCAGGCATCGGGCCGAAAAAAACCGCCGTCATTTGGAAAGAGCTCGGCATAGAAAGCGTGGGCGAACTGCTGTACGCCGTGAATGAAAACAGGTTGGTCGAGCTCAAGGGCTTCGGCGCCAAAACCCAAGCCGACCTGAAAGAAAAACTGGAATATTATCTGCGCGCCCAGGGTCATTTTCATTTTGCCGCCCTCGAGGCCGAGGCGCTTGCGCTTTGCGACGAAGTGCGCGCGATCTTGCCCGGGGCCCGGGTCGTTTTAGTCGGGGAGATGGGGCGGCGGTGCAACACTGTGGAAAGCATCGACTTGCTCATCGGCTTCGATGGCAGCTTGGAGCAACTGTTCCAGTCGGGCTTGCTCCAGGCATCTGATGTAAGCTCGCAGCCTATTACCGCGTCGACAATCCGCGACACCCCGGTCCGTATCTTCACCTGTAAGCCGGAGGAGTTCGGCTCCAAGCAATTTCGCCATACCGCTGCGCCGGCATTTCTGGAGGCGTTCATCTCCGCTTTCCCCGGTGTGGATTTTCGCGATATCCCCGAGGAAGCGGAGGTTTTCCGGCGGGTTGGCATCCCCTACATAGTACCGGAATTGCGAGACAGGCCTGAGGTTATAGAAGCGGCCCGCTCCGGGCCACTACCCGAATTAGTTGCCGAAAAAGACATCCGCTCCGTCATTCACGCACATACTACCTACAGCGACGGCCTTCACTCTCTGGGCGAAATGGCCGAATACGCCCGCAGTAAAGGTTTTGAATGGATAGGCATCACCGATCACTCCCGCTCGGCTGTGTATGCCCACGGGCTTGAAACCGAACGCGTGCTGATGCAGTGGCGCGAAATAGACGAACTCAACGCCGGGTACATCTCATCCGGCGCCGATTTTCGCATCCTCAAAGGAATAGAGAGCGATATCCTCAACGACGGCAGCTTAGACTACGAACCGGACATCCTCGCCGGCTTTAATTTCGTCATTGCATCCATACACAGCAACCTGCGCATGGACGAAGACAAAGCCACCAAGCGCCTGATAACGGCCATTGAAAACCCTTATACGACTATATTGGGGCACCCCACGGGCCGCCTGCTCTTGTCGAGGCCCGGGTATCCCATAGCGCACAAAAAGGTAATAGACGCCTGCGCTGCCAACGGCGTAGCCATTGAGATCAATGCCAATCCATACCGGCTGGATATCGACTGGACCTGGATACCCTACGCCATGGAAAGGGGAGTGTATATCGCCGTCAATCCCGATGCACACAGCCGAGAGGGAATTCGCGATATCCGCTACGGCGTTTTTTCGGCGCGCAAAGGCGGGCTTACGGCAGGCGCCTGCCTAAACCGGCTCTCTGTGGAAGCATTTCTCGACTTTTCCCGGCCGGATTAACCCTTCGTTAACCAAAATTGCCGAGATGTTAACAAGGCTTCGCGCCGGCGCTGCCTACCTTTGCCCCAGCATTTCATTGTTAAACTTTTTAAAACCATAATCATCATGTTCAAATTTGTCAAGATCGCCCTGCCGATGCTGGTATTGGCTACAGGTTTGATGTTCTCCTGCCAAAGCGCCAACAAGGACGTGCGCCAGGAAGCTCGCCAGAGCATCGAAGGCGCTGCGGTAACGCCGCAAAATCCCAACCCGATGGATCCGGCAGCTACTCAGGCATCTCCCGTTCCGACCGGCCCGACCACCGAAATGGTTTTCACCCAAACGGAATTCGATTTCGGCACAGTGAAAGAGGGTGAAAAGGTAAGCCACACCTATAAGTTTAAAAATGCAGGCAAGGAGCCGCTTGTCATCTCCAATGCCCAGGGCTCCTGCGGTTGCACCGTGCCGAAATGGCCGCGCGATCCCATTGCTCCCGGCCAGAGCGCTGATATCGTAGTAGAATTCGACACCCGCGGCAAAGCCGGCGACCGCAGCCAGAAAGTTACGCTGACGGCCAATACCAACCCGCCGCAAACTTTCCTGACGCTGAAAGGCAAAGTGCAGGGTGATCCGAACGCCGTGCAGGAAGCTGCGCCGCAGATAATCAACCAGTAATTTCCGGGGAGGGATCGGCGAGAAGTAAAAAGTAAAAAGTAAAAAGTAAAAAGTAAAAAGCTTGCCCGCCGTGGCGGGGAAAAAGTAAAAAGGATCCTCCCGCACAAAAGAGCTGCTTCGGACTTCGTCCGGGGCGGCTCTTGTTGCTTTGTGCGGAAATGTCCTGTTGAGGAAAAATCCTGCGGCCTTTTTTGTCGTTATGCTTAGACAGTTCCCGGAAACTACATGTAAATTGGCTGCGGGTATGAGTTAATACACTTCTGCCTGTGCCGCGAAATCATAATGCCCGACATGCAAACGCTGTTTTTCAGATACCCGGCCCTGAGTTTTCTGCTTCTTGCGCTTATGGTGTCGGCGATGTCCGGCTGTAACTGGTTTCAAAATAAAGACCTCATTCAGGCCCCGTTTTTTAAGACGGATATGGCTGTGGTGGAATCGGCCCTGGATGGCATGAATACAGAGCAAAAGGCGGGGCAAATGATCCTGGCGCTCACCAATGACGAACCATCATTGGGCCGGCTTCGGCAGGATGCCGCTCGGGGGTTGCTTGGCGGCGCTGTCGTCCGGGGCTTGGCGGTGGAGCAGTTTGTCGCATTTTCCGACAGCTTGCGCAAGTCCTCGCCCTGGCCGCTAATGATGGGGGCTTCCGAAACCGGCTTGCTCAACAACCAATTTTGCGATGCCGTGCCTTTTCCCGGCGAGCTGGTTCTCAGCGCCTGCGCCGCAAAAGAGTCGATGGAAAAAATCAGGGAATTGTTCCGCATGCAGGCTGCCCTGACCGGAATCAACCTGAGCTTCGGCCCCATCCTTTATCCTGGCGCGGCGTGGGACCCGCGCACGCAGATGCCCAATGATCAGTACGCCTTGCCGGCGAAACAAGTGCGTGGGTGGTCGCAGGAAGGAATGATCCGCATTGGGTTGAGTTTTTCCCACCTGGCATACATCCCCAATGACACTTCCGGCCTCACAGCCAGGATACTCTCCCCTTACAGGCGATTGGCCCGGGCCGGTATTTCGGGCTTTTGGATAGCGCCGGAACTCATCAAGCCCGATGCGCCGCGCAATCAACTGCGGAGCTATTTTCGCACCCAGGTCGGGTTTGACGGCCTGCTTGCCGGCGCCGGCGATGTGGAACTCCTGGCATTGGCCGGCGCCGACCTGATAGTATATGAAGGAGATCCTGCCGAGGCGCGCCGGATCATCGTACAGTTGATTCGCCAGCGAAAGATCAGCGGGGCGGATCTTAACCAGCGGGTCAGGCGAATATTGGCGGCCAAATATTGGAGTACAAAAAAGCGGGAAGCCGCGCGCAGCGCCGTTTTATCCGATAATTTGCTCGCTGCGGCGCCTGATGCGCTTTTCAATAATGAAGACCTGTCTTTCCAGGCTGGGCGATTGTGGGAAAACTCTCCCGTAGTGCTCCAGGATGGCGCGCAGGCGCTGCCTCTTGCTCCGGATGAGTACCGGGCAATTGAACTTGCAGATGTTCCGCTTGCCGATTTTTGGGGCCGGGTTGCGAAATACGCGGACTTCGACTCCATTGTTCCCCTGCAAATGGAGGAAAGCGATACAATATTGGCGCTCGATACTACGAACTTGCCCTTAATAGTGGCATGGGATAGCGGTTCGATGCCGGCTGCTGCCGATACGGCTTTTTTTCATGCGCTTCACGCACACGCCGATTCGGTACCGGTGGTGCTGGTACATTTCGGGGATGCGGCTCGCCTGGCCCTTGCCGATACCACGATGACCATTATTCAGGTATTTGAACGCAACGAATACACTGAGAGCGGAGCGGCCAATATCCTTTTCGGCGCCCAGGCCGCTTCGGCGGTTATGCCCGATGCGGTGGGCTTCCGCTTCGCCGCGGGCGCGGGTCTTTTGCTGCCCAAGGTGAGCCTGAAATACGGCCTGCCGAGGGAGGAAGGCATCAGCCCTGAGAAACTCGTAGGCATAGACGCCATTGCCGGTAGTGCCATTGACCGGAAGATCATTCCCGGTTGCCAGGTGCTTGTTGCGCAAAATGGGAATATTATTTATTCCAAGTCTTTCGGCAAGCACAGCTACAACGGCGGACCGGAAGTGACCCAGGCTTCTCTTTACGATATTGCCTCCATCACCAAAGTAGCTGCTACTACTTTGGTAATGATGCAATTGAAAGACGCGGGGAAAGTGGCTTTGGACAATCCCGTGCGTCAGTTCATTCCTGCGGCCAAAGGCAAAAACGGCAACATCACCTTAAGGCAGTTGCTCACCCATACTTCGGGTTTGCAGCCCAGCTTGCCCATTGCCGCGTATGTGCGTTCTCCTTTGGCCAGGCGACGGGCCTGCAGTTCCTATTTCTGTAAAACGCCGCAGCGGGGTTACCGGGTAGAAGTAGCCAAAGACCTGTATTTCAAAGACGCCCTGCGGGCTTCGCTGCTGAATAGCCTCTATCGCCTGCCTGTGAGCAGCCGGGGCGGGGTGAGATACAGCGACGTCAACATGGTCATCCTGCAGCAAATATTAGAGAAAGCCTCGGGCAGGAGTTTAGACCGGTATGCGCGGGAAGCGTTTTACAAACCGTTGGGCCTGCAAAGAACCACTTTTCTTCCTCGCAAATACTTTCCCCTTGATGAGATCGCCCCTACTGAAAACGATACCCGTTGGCGCCGCCAAATAGTGCACGGCTATGTGCACGACCCTGCTGCGGCGCTCCTCGGCGGAGTGGCAGGACATGCGGGGCTTTTTTCCACGGCAGAAGATCTGGCGGTTATTTTTCAGTTGTTGCTCGACGAAGGATCATACGGAGGCCGCCAATACATCGATCCTGCAACCGTTAAACTGTTTACCGGTTCTGACAGCAAATCCAAGCGGGGCCTTGGTTTTGATAAGCCCCGGCCGGTGAAGCACCCGTCTTTTTCATCGAAAATTGCGGCGGAGTCGTTTGGCCATACCGGTTTCACCGGCACATGCGTGTGGGTAGATCCCAACCGGAAGCTCGTGTACATCTTCCTATCCAACCGGGTACACCCAAAGGCGCAGAATGCGGCCTTTTTCCAAAACAACATCCGCAAGCGCATCCACGAAGTCATCTACGAAGCGCTGGACACTTATGAGCCGGGCTGGGGAATAGCCGCCGCGCAGTAGGGAGTGGGAATGGCGCTTACTCCTCAGGCGCTGTTTTGCGGCTTATCAGCCCTTCTTTGGAGATGAGCAGGGGCGAGTTGGGAAAATCCGCTTGCGTCAGTTCTGTGATGGTATTAATGGCCCTTTTCTGCGGGTCGATTTTGGGGCCGTGGTGTTTTAGCTGGTAAGTCGGCGTGATCTGAGCTTCGATAAAGGAGCCTTCGTCATTCACGCTAACCGCGACAATGGGAGCAATGCCCGCAGGCCCGGCAAGGCTGAAACGGCCATAGGTGCAAAAGTTGCCGAGGCTGTAAGCGATAAACCGGTCTTTATACAGTTCTACCGCGCGAGTGACGTGGGGCCCATGGCCGAAGACGATATCGGCTCCGGCATCGATCACGCCGTGGGCAAAAGCGTGCACATCGCCTCTGTTTTCGCCGTAGAAGGTTTCTGTGCGCTTGGGTACCCGCTGGTGGGCTGCGCCTTCTGCTCCGCCGTGAAAGGAAACGATCACGATATCGGTTTTTTCCGCCAGGGATTTTACGATAGCCTGTGCGCGGGGAATGTTGCGCAGGTCGCAGGTACCGCTGTTGGGGGCGAATGCGCAGAATCCGTAAGTGATGCCGTTGCGTTCGAATATGGCGGTTTCATCGGTTCCGGTTAGGCCGGCAAATTGGATACCTGCTTTTTTGAGGGCGGCCTTGGTGCGGTTGCGTCCTTCGGGGCCGAAGTCGCCGGAGTGATTATTGGCTAAGCTCAGCACGTCGAAACCTGCATCCACAAAGTGCTGCACATAGCGTTCGGGTGAACGGAAAACGTAGCATTTACTCGGGTCGCGGCAGGTTTTGGGTGTGCCGCCGCTATCGAGGATGGCGCCTTCGAGGTTGCCGAAGGTGACATCCGCAGACTGAAGGATTTGCCTGACATCCGCGAGCAGGTCGCGCCCGTCATTTGGGGGAAGATAAGAAGCCGAAGGATAGTTGGTGCCCAGCATCATATCGCCTACGCCGATGATTACCTGCCGGCGTTCTTCAGGCACGGGAGGCGTTTCTGCCGGAGGTGGGATGGTGTCTCGCAGGGCTGCGGCAGCAGCGATGGGTGCGCTCCTCTGGGTTGGGTGCGACGCATCTAATTTCAACCCTGCCCAGAAAGCGCTGCAGGCAATAAAAAAGAGACTTCCGCGGAGGAAGTCTCTCGGCTTGATTAAGAGCCTCATAGTATATTTTGACTTTTGTGAATCAGTCAAAGGACTGGTTGGGCGTTTCGGCCGCTTTCACCAGTGCCTGGTATTCTTGCGGGGAAAGGCCGTCCATCACATAGTGGATGGGATTGACCTTGTTACCTTTATAGATCACTTCGTAGTGGCAGTGCGGGGCTGTGGAGGTGCCCGTGTCGCCCACCAAGCCGATGTTTTGGCCGCGCACCACTTTCTGGCCTACCTTCACATTGATCTTGCTCATGTGCGCGTACAGGGTTTTGTAGCCATATCCGTGGTCAATGGTGACGCAAAGCCCGTAGCCGTTGCCTTTGTTTTCCGCTTCCACCACCGTGCCTGATCCGGTAGCCTGGATGGACGTACCTTTGGGAGCGGAAAAATCTATGCCGGTATGCATGCGCGGCACTTTGAATATGGGGTGGATGCGATACCCGAATCCGGAAAGCAGGGTGACGCCGCGGTTGAGCTTGTCAGAACGGACCGGCTTAATGGAAGGCATGGAGGCCAGCATCTTTTCCTTGGCATTGGCCAAGTTGAGAATGGTATCCAGCGATTGGGACTGGAGCACCATCTGCCGCTTCATTTTATCCAGCTTTTGCTGGACGTCGGCCATGACTTCGCCGGAATTGCGGTATTCCCTGAGCGCCTCGTACTTGTCGTGGCCGCCCACGCCGCCTTCCCAGACGGCCTCGTCGATGGGGTCCATTCCAAATATCATGCGATAGGCATAGGCATCGCGCTCTTTCAGCCCGGACAACTGCTCCCTCAGGCGGGCCAGTTCGTCTGAAGCGTTGCTGATCAGCGCTTTTTGCTGCTGTATTTCATTGAGCAACGCCTTTTCTTTGGGAGAAGGGAAAAACCGGTGGGAGATCAATGTAAAAATGAAACCGGTTACCAAAGCGGCGCAAACGAAACCGAAAACTCTCAAGATGATCGCGCTCCACGGCTCTACTACTTTTTCGTACCGGAGCGTGTGTGTGTTGTAAACGAACTTTTCTTTCCTCATGAACTTTAGATCTTAGCCGAACAATTTGATTTTCAACAGCTTTTGGGAGGTATGTAGAGGCTTCCCGAGCTTTGAAATCTGTTTTTATGTCTTTGTCCGTACTATCTTAGCAGGCCAAAAGTAATACGGAGAACCGTTTCTGCAAAACTTTAACAAAAAAAGTTATCCACAAACAAATTTTTTATTTGAAAAAATGTTTTTTAAAACAAAAAATGCATATCGTTTAGTCTCCGCAAGCTGCGGTTTATCCCGGCCCAGACATATGATAAAAAAGCGCTATGGTATCCTTTTTGCAGGCAGTTTACGGGGGCATACATACGTGTCGCCTTACGACCAATACAAAACCACTTCAAAACGATCGCCTTGAAAAACGAAACACATCACGCACTCTACAACGACGTACGCTTTTGGCTGGCATTGCTTTCTTTGCTTTGCCTGATTGGCTTGAGTATGGGCAGTTCTCAGGGATAGAAGAGAAAATACAAGAGCCGTCCCCCGGGACGGAGGACGGCTCGATGCGTTAAAGCTTACTTTTTCTCCGAAAGATCAGTTCAGGGTAACGACTACGCTGTTTTCCACGCCGAACGGAGTGGGGATGTACTTGTCGGCGGCGTTGTCGTTGAGCCAGCGCTCGCCGTCAACCAGATAGCGGAACTGAAACTCCTTGCCGGCTTCCAATTCAACCACGGCTTTGAAAACGCCGTCTTTCTGCTTTTTCATCTGAATGCCGTTTTCGGCGCTCCAGCCGTTGAATTCGCCCAGGAGCACTACATTTTTAGCTTCGGGAGCCAATTCAACAGGCAGTGAAAAGGTAGCCTTGCAAACGGGCTTGGACTTCATAAACTGTTTGGTGATCATATCAATTAAGGTTTGATGGTGAACGAATGAGGGATGGTATCCGGATACTGTCTATTATTTCTTGCCTCCTTTCGGATTGTCCTTGGCGGTTTTTACCGGCTTAGCCGTCGTTTTCGGCTGTGCTTTAGCGGCGGGTTTCGCTGCCGGCTTCGCAGCGGGTTTGGCAACAGGCGCCGGTTTGGCCGGGGCTTTTTCTGCCGGTTTGGCGGCCGGCGCTGTTTTAGCAGCCGGTTTGGATTGCTTTTTGGCCACGGGCTTTTTTGCCGGCTCAGCGGCGGCAGGCTTGACGCTCACCGCATCCAATACGATTATGGAGTTGGCAATGCCGGCGAAGGGCGAGGGTTCGTATCCGTCGGCGTCCCAGTCGTTTTCCCAGCGTTTGCCGTCTATGAGATAGCGGAATTCATACCGGAGGCCTGCGGCCAACTCTATCGTAGCCTCGAAGTGGCTTTGGGTCTTTTTCATTTCCGTCGCTTCCTGTGCGTTCCAATCGTTGAAATCGCCGAGCACGAATACTTTTTCTGCATCCGGTGCGGCTTCGATCGGAAGGCTGAAAGTAACCTTACACACCGGTTTGGTTTTTGAATATGCTTTTTTCAGCATGGTTTTCGGATTTTATTGGTGAGATAATCTTTTGTCGCTGGAAGAATATACAAATTTTATTTTAGTTAGTGTAAAAAAAACACAAAGCTTTTTCACGCCACAAAGATACAACTTATACGGCTGATTTTCAATAGCAAGAAGGAAAAAATATTTTTTAACGCCCGCATATTCCCAAGACAGGGCGAAAAAAGTCAGCAACGGAGCGTTGTCTCGGCGGAATAAAATAAAATAATATAGAATTTTTCGGAATTAAATTCTTGTTTTTTAATTTGGCGCCGACTGGATGAAATTTTCGTTATTTTATGCTGCGATGCCGCAGGGTGTAGTAAAAAATGGTGCCGTAACCGAAGGCCAGCATCAGGTGGAACACGACGAATGTGGTATTCTGTACGTAAAAGCCAAGGATTACGGCTGCAATAAAGTACAGGGCGAGCAGCCCTTCGCCGATGGTGGTCCATTCCAACTTGCGCATCATGTACTTGGTTTTCACTGCATCCTGGGTTTTATCCAAGATATTGAACTTGGGCGTGCGCACAAAAGCGGATTTCTTGCCGAGGTAGCCTTGTATTACAGCCCGGGAATTATGCAGCGCCATGCCCATCGACATGGCCAGGAAAAGCGGGAAATGGAAGGCAAACCTGTAAAGTCCCTGCATGAAGGTTTCTCCTTTGCGGTGTGCGGGCGACTGTAAATTAGCCACGTAATATATGGAGATGATAGAGAGCAAGCCGACCATGAACCAGGCAAAGGTATTTTTATTGAAGCCCTGCTCGATCAGGCTGCCCAGGTGGTACAGCAAAGGCACGCTGGCGATGGAAGCAGCCAGTACGAACAAAAAGATGCTGCTGCCCAGCAAATGCATGGTAGCGTGGAATTTTTTCCAAAGCGGAAGCGGCGAGTGCCATACTACCGGAAGCATTTTACGGGTGGTTTCGGCGCCCCCCTTCATCCAGCGGAACTGCTGGGACTTGAGCGCGTTCATCTCCACCGGCAGCTCTGCCGGCGAGCCTACTTCCTCTAAGTATTTGATCTTCCAGCCTTTGAGTTGCGCCCGGATGCTCAGGTCGAAGTCTTCGGTAAGGGTATCGGCCTCCCATCCGCCGGCATCCTCAATAGCTTGTCGCCTCCATACTCCTGCGGTGCCGTTGAATTGGAGCAGCAATCCGGCCGCCATGCGACCGCGTTGTTCTACAGTGAAGTGCACGTTGAGTTGAAGCGCTTGCAGGCGGGTAATGAGGGAATAGTCTTCGTTGAGGTGTTCCCAACGGGTTTGCACTACACCGACCTCCGGGTTGCGGAAGTGAGGGATGGTCCGGCGGAGGAAATCGGGGCGGGGCAGGAAGTCGGCGTCGAAAATAGCCATAAATTCGCCGTGTGCTGCGGCCATCCCGTCTTTGAGAGCGCCGGCCTTGTATCCTTTGCGCTCTTTGCGCCGCACCTGTTCAATCTGAAAGCCCTTGGCCCTGTACTCCTCCACTTTGCGGCGCACGATGTCTTGCGTTTCATCGGTAGAATCGTCGAGTACGTGGATCTCAAATCGGTCCATAGGGTAATCAAACTTCGCGATGCAGTCGATCAAGCGTTCGGCGACGAACATCTCGTTGTACAAAGGCAATTGCACGGTTACAAAAGGGTATTGCCTTTGGTATTCCTCCCGGCTCATCATACCGTTGCCGGATTCCGGCAGGAATGACTCTCCGGGCTCATCTCCC
Organism: uncultured Saprospiraceae bacterium; assembly: GCA_964577215.1. GTDB lineage: Bacteria > Bacteroidota > Bacteroidia > Chitinophagales > Saprospiraceae > UBA2329. The sequence continues at coordinate 32,886 of CAZNYK010000005.1, read as the reverse complement.
GCCAGGGCCAGTTGCATGGCCTTTTGCCGGACGACGGCCTTCTGCCCTGCGGCTTCTTCCGGGTCCGGGTCCGTTGTTTTTTGGTGTTTTTTGTAGTGGTACAGCAGATCGAACTGCAGCACGCAATAAATGGTGATGAATAACAAGGCGATCGAATAAGTCGCCAAGGCGAAAAAAGCCACTGCTGACATTTTTGTGATGTTTTATTCTTTGCCGTGATCTTTCCCTGAAAGCCGCAACAGCATCCGAAAGCCCGGAAGGCATCTTCGGAGCGGCTTGTAGCCCAGAGTAATTTTCACGAACTCAATTTTTCTCTCAATATCGTGGTGATGATCTTGTAACCCGCCATCACCGACCCGCGTAAGGTACCGGAAACCTTGGACGTACCCACCCGCTTTCGGTAACTTACCGGCACTTCCTTACAGCGCAGGCCGCGTTTGGCCGCTTTCACCTGCATCTCCACCGTCCAGCCGAAATTGCGGTCCTTCATTTTCAGGTCGAGCAAGCGGTCGAAGCGGATGGCCCGAAAAGGCCCCAGGTCGGTAAACCAGTAGCCGTAGAGCCATTCCAGGAGGTGCACGGCCAGCCTGTTGCCGAATGCCTGATGCGGCAGTAAGGCGCCCTCTTCCCGGTTGCCCAGCACCCTGGACCCGATCACCATATCCATGCCTTCTTCCACAATGGGCCGGATAAGGGCGGGCATTTCTTCGGGGTAATCGGAGTAGTCTCCGTCGAGAAATACCACGATATCGGGTTTCATTGCCTGCCGTTCAAACCAGGCAATGCCGGCCAAGCAGGCGTTGCCGTATCCTTTGAGCGGTGCGTCAATCACTACAGCGCCGGCTTTCCGGGCTGCGGTTTCAGTACCGTCGGTACTGCCATTGTTGCATACGAGTACCGTTTGCACCAAATTTCCGGGGATGGCGCCGATGACGAGGCCGATGGACAGCTCCTCGTTAAAGGCCGGAATAATGACGCCGACGGTGCTGGTCATTCAGGTCAATTGTGTGCAGGGAAACAAGTACGGTTAAAAACGGAAAGGGCGGTTGACATGGATTGTTGACAGAGGCAAAAAAAATATTACGGTCATTCATGGGCTTTCCATACTTGTGATGGCCCTCTTTAATAACGTTTTCGCTGCCGGAAAAAATTCATGCGTGCCAGGCTTTTTTTTCCGATGCACCTACAACGAAATCACAGCGCAAAGGTAGCGCATTTTCAATGATTTATTTGGTGCAATAAGGCGAAAATATTTGTTGGGGTCTATTTGGCGAACCATATGCCTCCCGGGCGCCATACTAAAGGCTACCGGCTTAAACTTGTGGCGGGATCGGAAAATCTTGCCTACCTTCGCCCGAAATCATTTCCGGCCTATGTTGCGCTTTTTGATCTGGAGTCTTATCCTTTCCATTGTGATGCTCGCCGCCTGCGACAAGGAGGAGAATTTTATCACGAGCAAGGACGCTCAATTGGAGTTTTCAGTAGACACCCTGCGGTTTGACACCGTATTTACGGCGCTCGGCTCCTCCACCCTCTTTTTCAGGGTGTACAACCGGCACGACAGGCCCATACGCATTTCGAGCATCAACCTGGAAGGCGCAGCCGGCAACTCCTTCCGGCTCAACGTGGACGGCAACCCCGGCAATGCGCACCAAAATGTGGAGATTTATTCCCACGACAGTATATATATATTCGTGGAGGTAACCGTTGATCCCAACCAGCCCCTTTCGGTCAGTCCTTTCGTCATCGAAGACGGCGTGGTATTTGAGACCAACGGCAATACCCAGCGCGTTCAATTGGAGGCCTGGGGCCAAAACGCCAATTACTTTCCCAGCCGTTTCAACAAGGGCGTGGCCAGCCTCATCACCTGCAACAACGGCCAGGTCGTGTGGGACGACCCCAAGCCCTATGTCTTGTACGGCGCAGTTTTTATTGACGAATGCACGCTCGTCATCCCTGCCGGCGCGCGGGTATATGTACATGGCGGCGTAGCGCAAAACGACCTTTTCGGCATCTACAACGACGGCATTCTCTATACCTTGGCCAACGGCAGGGTAAAGGTGCAGGGTACGGCCGAAAATCCTGTCATCATTCAAGGCGACCGCCTGGAAGAGGCGTTCGACAATGCGCGAGGCCAATGGAACGGCATCATCCTGGGCCGCGGCAGCCGGGGCAATGAGTTCAATTATACTACGGTGCGCAACAGCCGCTTCGGGATACTGGTGGATTCTGCCGCTGAAGTTACTTTGCGCAATTCCCGCGTTTTCAACACTTCCGGCAACGGCATTGTGGGCTTTCATTCCCGCATCACGGCAGAGAATTGTCTCGTGTATAGCAACGGATCCACCTCTGTGCAATTGCTTTTCGGCGGCGACTATAGCTTCACCTACTGTACCATAGCCAACTACGGGGTGAACGCCGGCACGTTGGGCATGACCAATTTCTGGTGCTACGACGATCCCCTCATTTGTCAAAACCGGAGAGACTACCGCCTGAACGCCTCTTTCGTCAACTCCATTATTTACGGCTCCCGCCGCGATCAGATAGACATGGTGGATGTGACCGGCAGGCAAAACGAGGCCATGTTCAACGTGAATTTCCGCGATTGCGTGGTGCGCGTGGACGAATTGCTCACGCGCCAGAGCGGCCGCTATGCCGATTTTTTGAGTACCATGTGCAACCCCTGCACCAACGGAGCCTCTGTTTCGAGGGTGTTCAAGGACCCCAACCGGGGCGACTATTACTTAGACAGCCTGTCGATTGCCATCGGCAAGGCCGTTCCCTTGCCGGGTATAACCATAGACATGGAAGACCGCCCGCGCGATCCTGTCAATCCCGATGCAGGGTGTTTTGAACGGGAGTAATGACAATGCAAGATGAAACGACTGCTGGATTTTCTGCACGGAAGGGATGAGTTGTCGGGCAGCCTCTTGTATGGAGAGCTCAGGCCCGGCAATCTGCTCCACACGATGGAAAAACTCCTGCATCGCATAGAGGAGCGCTTCCCCGGGTCCGGCTTGAGCAAGGTGGCGATGGAACTCAACACCGTCGGGCATTCTGTAGTGGTGCTTACGGGCAGGCTGCGCCGCCCGGTATGGCCCATCCGCGCATTGGTCGTGGCCGGCATTATTATCCTGATCGCGGCGGCAGCGGGGCTGTTGTGGCTTACGCTGGAACTTTCGCCTACGGTAGAAAACGGCTTGTCAGAGATGTTGCAAGGCATAGAGTCGGGTATCAATGAGATGATATTCTTAGCCCTGGCCTTGTATTTTCTGGGCACATTGGAGGGCCGTTACAAAAAAACGCTGGCCTTGCGTTCCCTGCACCGGCTGCGCAGTATCGCGCACGTAATAGATATGCACCAACTGACCAAGGACCCCGCTTTCGTGCTGAACCCGGGTACCGGTACGGCCTCCTCGCCGGTGCGCACCCTTACCCCTTACGAACTGACCCGCTACTTGGACTACTGTTCGGAACTGCTTTCCATCGTGGGCAAATTAGCCGCTCTGCATGTGCAGTACCTCGACCATCCCAACGTGTTGGACGCCGTGACCAACGTAGAGTCCATCGCCCAGGGCTTGTCGGCCAAGATATGGCAAAAGATCATGATCCTGGACTTGTCTGCGCCGAATGAGGAGAAGGCTGAAGCGCAGGATGGGTAAATTGTGCTTTACAAAACTGTTACGCTCCCTTGCGCCAATACGCTCAGCGGTTTGACGCCGTTTGCTCCCCACTCTCCGAATAAAGTCAGGGGATGCCCCCCGCCGATAGCTAGCAACCGGAGGCCCGTCTCTTCATCTACTTGCATCGGGAAGCACTTGCTTTCTTTGTCAACCAGGAAAAAATCAGAATCCAGGTAAGCCGGAATGACAGCCCCGAGCAATGCGGGCATTTGCGGCAACCAGGGGTTGCGCGACAGCGCCTCGGCATAGGCACGGGCGGCCATGCCGAGCGTCGCATGGCCTTCGAAGAGCCGGAATGGCAGGTCGGCGGGTTGCATGGCGCGCGCCACGGCGCGCAGTGGATACGCCGAGGGGAAATAGGCGAGTGCGCCCGAAAACGCCGCTCCCGGAGGCCAGTGGTCTGCAAAATCGCCATCGCCCCACACAAAATCGAGCAGCAGGGCAAAGCGCCGGCTCTCCTGCCCGGCCAGCCACACGCGCCGGTAGCGCAATTGTTCTTCCGTACCCATTTCGGCGCCCAACACCAACCATTGGTCATGCACGGGGGGGCGGTCTTCGAGGTCTTCCTTGCGCTGCGCAAGTCCCGCGTTTGCCAGCAGGTCGTATTGCATACCTTCAGGCAAATGTTCCATGCGGCGAAAACCCTCGATCAGGAGAAACATTTCGCTGATCTCTCCTAAAATGCGTTCATAGCGCGCTTCACCGGCGATGGGGTAGGCGAGGAGCCTGAGCCTGCGGGCGATGCTGCCGAGTTTGGCATCCACCATGCGGGCGGCCATTTGTTCCCAGAATGCGGGTGGGTGAGCCTCGGCGGCGGCCAAGCCCTGGCGGAGGATGTCGCGCAGGCGGGCGTCCAATTCATCCAAGCCGGCAGCCATGGCGTCCAAGCGCTTATCCCTGTTTTTTTGGCGCAGGGCTTCTTTTTCCGGGGAGTCTTCTTTTTCGGCTTTAGCCGCCCGGCGTTTGCTGCGTGTGTCCTTCCATTGAGTCACCCAGCCGGGTTCATCCCGGGTGACGCGAAAGCTATCGGGGTAGTTGTGCAGGAGTTGGAGCAGGGCCAAGGCGTGCTTGCATGGCTGGCGTTTTACGGGGCATGAGCAGCGGAATGCGGGGCCGGAGAGGTCAACTGCCGTTTGGTACCAGGAGCCGCCGGAACCTTTGCACTCGCCCCACACCGTGGTTTCATTGCCGGCGGGATAGCGCCACAGGGGCGGGTGCGCCATGCGCCGGGAGCGGTCCCAGGTGTTTTGGTCGGGCGCTAAGGCGCGAATGCGGTCGAGTGTCCAGGCGAACATAAGCGGCGTGTGGTATTGGGTGGTGAAGATACGGATTTCGGATGTGCCGGGGCGATTGAAAATATGCAAAATGCGATGCTATGGAGGAAAGTGAGAATGAAAATAGATTAAATATTTTGCCAATATTTTAACAATATTGTAAATTTTTAATTTTTTTAATGAAAAATTTGCACAAAAGAAGCGGTTTCCTTTATCTTTGCACCGTCAGTTTGACAAGGCGGCCAAGGCGGCCCGGCGAGACAAAAAAGCCCAAACCGACCCTACAATGTGAGGTGATGAAATTGGCAGCCATGCCCTCTTGTCTCGGGGGTGGGGATAACGGGATAAACACAGCGTAACGCCGATGACGCCCGGGCGTCACCGACTGGGGTTGACCACCATTCGGATGAGAGTAGCTCTCTCTACACAATTTGCGCTGTTGCTAACCTCCTCGTGAAGGTTCGAATCCTTCTCTCACAGCAACATTTTTTTAAATGCCTTGTAACCCGTTGGCTTGCAAGGCATTTATTTTTTTGCTTACCTTTTTTATAGCTATTTTCCTGCGACTGTTTTTTACGTGTTGCTTTTTTCAAACAACTCCCTTACCTTTGCTCCATTCAACCGTTATACGCACATGCAACAGATCATTCGCATCAGCATAATTATTCCGGCCTTGCCCTGCAATCGCTGAGCTGATGCGTTGAGAAATCGAAAAAGCTCCGGCAGATTGCACTTGCCGGAGCTTTTTTGTTTTCTATATCTTTGCGCGCCAAACGGGGGCAAAGAGCAAAGTGATGTACCGGCGACTTTAGTCGCCGTGACTAAAAGGCCAAGCAGGGGCAAAGAGCATAGGGCATAGTGATGCACCGGCGACTTTAGTCGCCGT
>CAZNYK010000005.1:16652-26943 GCA_964577215.1 uncultured Saprospiraceae bacterium | reverse complement strand
AAGCAGGGGCAAAGAGCATAGGGCATAGTGATGCACCGGCGACTTTAGTCGCCGTCACTAAAAGGCCAAAGGCGCATAGCGGCGAATAACCGGAACCTGACAACTGACAACCCTGCCTTCGCCAAGGCTACGGCAGGTAAAACCGACAAAAAAAACATGACAATGTACCCAACGTACAAAACGCTCAACCTTCCCGAAATAGACAAGGAAATCCTCAAATTCTGGGAGGAGCACAAAGTTTTTCAGCAAAGTATAGACCAGCGCGAGGGCGCCCCCGGCTTCGTATTTTATGAAGGCCCCCCCTCCGCCAACGGCAAACCCGGCATACACCACGTCATTGCGCGCACCATCAAAGACCTGTTCTGCCGCTACCAAACCCTCAACGGCAAGCGCGTAGAGCGCAAGGGCGGCTGGGATACGCACGGCCTGCCCATTGAACTCAACGTGGAGAAAGAACTCGGCATCACCAAGGAAGACATCGGCAAAAGCATCTCAGTGGAAGAATACAACCGCAAGTGCCGCGAAACCGTGATGCGTTTCAAGGATGAATGGGACGACATCACCCGCAAATTAGGCTATTGGGTGGACCTGGAACACCCCTATATCACTTTCGAAAACTATTACATCGAGAGCGTGTGGTGGTTGCTGCGTCAACTCTACGACAAAGGCCTGCTCTACAAAGGCTACACCATACAGCCCTATTCGCCGGGGGCAGGAACGGGGCTAAGCTCGCACGAACTCAATATGCCCGGCGCATATAAGGAGGTGACGGACACTACGGTAGTGGCTCTGTTCAAAGTGAAGAAGGACGACAAGTCTGCCTTCCTTTTCGACTCCCCGGAAGAAGATGTGCGCATCTTAGCCTGGACCACCACTCCCTGGACGCTGCCTTCCAATACGGCCCTCACCATTGGCAAACACATTGCCTATGTGAAGGTAAAAACCGTGAACACCTACACCAACCAACCGGTGAGCGCCGTGCTGGCCCAGGAATTGGTGGGCAAGTGGTTTGGAGGTAAAAACCAGCCGGAAATATTGGAGCAATCTGCCCCCATCTACGCCGATCAATTGGAAAGCATCCGCTACGAGCCGCTGCTCGATTTCGGCAACCCCATAGAGCCGCTGCTCGGCGCCAACGGCTACGGTACCGATGCCTACCGCGTATTGGTGGGCGACTTCGTGACCACCGAAGACGGCACCGGCGTGGTGCATACCGCCCCCAGCTTCGGCGCCGATGACATGCGCGTGGCCAAAGCCAACGGCATAGGCGCGCTCACTTTGGTGGACAAGCAAGGCAAGTTCAAAGATACCGTGGGCGAGTTCTCCGGCCGCTACGTGAAAAACTACCCCGACGACCCCAGTTGGGAAAACGTGGACATTGATATAGCAGTGCATTTGAAACAATCCGGTAAGGCTTTCAACGTGCAAAAATACGTCCACAACTACCCCCACTGCTGGCGCACCGACAAACCCGTGCTCTACTACCCGCTCGACAGTTGGTTCATCAAAGCCTCCGCTGTCAAAGAGCGCATGCACGAACTGAACAAAACCATCAACTGGAAACCGGCCGCCACCGGCGAGGGCCGTTTCGGCAAGTGGCTCGAAAACCTGCAGGACTGGAACCTCTCCCGATCCCGCTACTGGGGCATTCCCCTCCCGATATGGCGCACGGAGGATGCCGCCCATGAAAAGTGCATCGGCTCGGTGGAGGAACTGGCCCGCGAGATCGAAAAGGCCAACCGCGCCCTCGGCCTGAAGCAGGCGGTGCCTGAAGATTTGCACCGGCCCTACATAGACGAGATCGTACTGGTGTCGGACGACGGAAAACCTATGCACCGGGAGACCGACTTGATAGACGTGTGGTTTGACAGTGGCTCTATGCCCTATGCCCAATTCCATTATCCTTTTGCCAACCAGGAAAAGTTCAAGCATGCTTTTCCGGCGGATTTTATTTCAGAGGGCGTGGACCAAACGCGGGGCTGGTTTTACACCTTGCATGCCATTGCCGTGATGGTTTTCGACAGTGTAGCTTTCAAAAATGTGCTGTCCACCGGCTTGATCCTGGATGCCAAAGGCGAGAAGATGTCCAAGTCGAAAGGCAATGTGGTGGACCCTTTCGAGACCATCGCGAAATTCGGGGCCGACGCCACCCGCTGGTACATGATCTCCAATACCGACCCCTGGGAGAACCTCAAGTTCAACACCGACGGCATAACAGAAAGCCGCAACAAGTTTTTCGGCACGCTTTTCAATACCTACAACTTCTTCGCCCTCTACGCCGGCATAGACGGATTCACCATGGACGAACACAACGTGTTACCCCACGCCGAACGCCCCGAATTGGACCGCTGGATCATCTCCAGGCTCTATCACCTGGTAGCCGACTACCGCGAAGCCATGGACGACTACGAGCCTACCAAAGCCTGCCGCGCCATAGAGGAATTCGTGGACGAACACCTCAGCAACTGGTACGTGCGCCTCTCCCGGCGCCGCTTCTGGAAAGCCGCCGCTGAAGTTGACGGCAAAGACAAGCTCGCTGCTTACCAGACGCTCTTCGAGTGCCTCATGGTCACGGCCCAACTCGCCTCGCCGGTAGCGCCTTTCTTCTCCGACTGGCTGTACCGCAACCTCAGCGCGCCCATCCGCGACAAGGCCAAAGCCGCCGGTACGCCCCTGCGCCACGAATCTGTGCATCTCAGCGACTTAGTGCAGCCCCACCCCCATTTGGTAGACAAGGAATTGGAGCAGCGCATGGATTACGCACAGCGCATCTGCTCGCTGGCCCTCTCCCTGCGCAAACGCGAAAAAATACGCGTGCGCCAGCCCCTGCGCAAGATATTGCTGCCCATCCTCGATCCCTCTTTCCAGGAGCAGGTGGAGGCCGTGCGCGACCTCATCCGCGCCGAGATCAACGTCAAAGAGATAGAATACGTGACCGATACGGCGGGCCTCCTCACCAAGAAGGCAAAGCCCAACTTCAAAACCCTCGGCAAGCGACTCGGCAAGGCCATGAAAGCCGGCGGCGAAGCCATTGCCGCCCTGAGCCAGGACGAGATCAACGCCTTCGAGCGCAACGCAGGCATGACGCTCCACGTGGACGGGCAGGCCTTCGAGCTTCAATTGGAAGACCTCGAGATCGTCACCGAAGACATCCCCGGTTGGATGGTGGCATCCGACGGGGCGCTCAGCGTCGCTTTAGACGTGACCCTCACGCCCGAACTGGAAGCCGAAGGCATTGCAAGGGATCTGGTGAACCGCATACAGAACATACGCAAAGAGCGCGATTTCAACGTGACCGACCGCATCGCCGTCACCCTGCAACGCCACGGATCGGTCGTCCCGGCGGTGGAGCAATTCAGCGCCTACATCATGGGCGAAACCCTGGCCGATACGCTGGAGTTATCTGACAACCTGGGCAACGGCGAAGAGGTGGAGATGCCGGGGGAGGTGATGGTATGGATACAGGTGGAGCGGGTGTAGGGGATGTAAAATGGTTAGCGAGGTGACATCTAACTGCGCCCCAAGCGCAGGAAGGTGTCATCTCGCGGAAATAAGGAAAATTCCCCACCGTTTTCAGATAACACCTTCCGCCGCGCTAAGGCGCGTCGTTAAATGTCACCTGAAAATAATAAAGTTGTTTATTTTTGTATCGCACAACCCGGTCATTAATTCAAATAACCACTCTTGCTATGAGCGTAGAAACTCAAAAGTTGGAACTCATCTCCTGGATTGCCGGCTTGGATGACCCCGCCGAACTGCAAAGGGTGTACGAGCAATTCAAAAAAGCGTTGAAACCGGGGCCTCGCCGACACAAATCTGTTGACGTATCTCAAGAAGCCGGCACCGATGAAGCCTTACGTAACTTGGAAAAAATAACGGATGCGTATGCGGCATCTGAGGAGCCTGACCTGAACCCGGCCCAGATATTCGCCGAAAGACTTATTACTTATGAGCGGACAATTGACTTTAATTGATACCGACATTCTGATCGGTATTCTGAGAAAGGACCGCGCCCCTTACCAAAACGCGCAAGCGTATCTATCGGTACATGGGAGCTTCAACATCAGTTGCCTCACTTGGTATGAATGCTAAAGGGGGTACAAAATAATTAATGCTGTGAAACGCCTTCGGGAATTTCAGCAATTGATGGCTAACACTCGTATTCACTATCTGGATGAAGCCATTCTGGCCCGTGCCGTCGATGTTTATGCATGGCTTCATCAACAAGGTAAGCTGACCGGAGAATTTGACTTATTGATAGGTGTGACCGCTATTGAAAATGGCTGGACTTTGGCCACCAACAATGAAAAGCACTATCAAGCACTGGTGGACAATTTCGGCCTGAAAATTGAAAACTGGATGGCTACTATCTGAATATTCGGTCAAAATTCAATAGATTTTATCAATGCGCAGATAATCAGCATATTACTACATTAACCCATCAGCACATCCTAACAACATGTCCGACCTCCCCGGTCAACGCATCCGCGAAAAGATAGCAAAACACCGCCGAGGGAAGATGCCTGCACGCTCGACCTCTGCCATTGAACCCACCTGTTGGGAAAAGTTGTTTATTTTTGTATTCGACAAGCTTGCCTTGGGCAAACTGCCGCATTATTCAATCAACCCATTTGTTATGCCTACAGAAGCTGCTGCTGCCGTATTGAAAAATGAGCTTCACCGCTTGGTGGTACTGACTGACGACGAAGAGGTGTTGCGCCAGGTCAAATCCGTTTTCGAATTCCTGCTCCACGAAGATTCGGAGACAGATTGGTGGGTAACGCTATCCGATAAAGAACAAATGCAGGTGCAGCAAGCCCTGCAGGAACTCGACAAAGGCGAGCGGATGACGCATGAAGCTGTCAGAGCAGAGATCAATCAAATGCTCGGCAAGTAAATCCCTTTTCCGCCATGAGCCGCATTTTCTGGTCGCCGACAGCAAAGGAAACGTATGCCGCTATTCTGAGGTACGTAATGGACAATTACCCCATAGATGTGGCAATTAAAATGGATGACAAAGTAGAACGGGTGTTGTCGCTGCTCGAGCAAAACAAACAACTGTGCCGGGCTTCTTCAAACCTCCCCGGAGTCAGGCGTTGTGTAATCACAAAACACCTTTCCATGGCTTACCGGATCAAAGACGATGATATTGAGATAGTTGCCTTTTTTGACAATCGAGCTGATCTTCCATTCTAGACTTTTTCATTTTTAGACCTCACCTACTCACTCGTAAAAAATATCCTATGTCCGGCCTCGCCCGCCAAATCATCCGCGAAAACATAGAAAAACACCGCCGGGGAGAAGATGCCCGGGCGCTCGACCGCTGCCGGCAGGATTTGCCTTTGGCCGCCATACAAGGCGTTCCCGGCGAATGGATCACCTCCGCTCCCAATCGCGACGATGCCTGGACGAAGGTCTCGGAGTCCTTGCGCCCCGCATTGGACAGCGCCAAGCAGCGCAAGCATAAGGCAATGGAGGAGCGGCTACGGCGGGAGCGGGGAGGGCCGGGCTGATATGCGGCATTGCGCCCGGCGCCCGGTTGCGAAGCTTTTCAGGATTCGTAACCGTCAACTATGTCCCCGCTCCAAGTACGTTTACGAAATCTTTGGATCGGTGAGGCCAACCCCAACATGTTAATTGCTTGTCTAACCGGAAAAACGCTTTATGGAAACTGCAAAAACTCGCTTGGCGGCGCTATTGATCAGTGCGGTAGTTCTCCTGCAGTGCATCCCTGACCGGGCCGTTCCCGCACAACCTTTTATTATCTTCGAGGTGGGCGGTTTTGCATGTGAATGCGGAGGGCATTGCAGCACCTCCTTCGTACTTGAGAACCAACAGCTTGTCAGGATACGGTACGAATGGTGCCAATTCGAATCTGAAATAGACCGGCTTGAAATGCCCGAAGATAAAAGAGCCTTGGTGAATAACCTGGCATTGGCAGTGCCCAAGCGCTTGTTCTCCTCCCAACAGGTGATAGGGCAACCTGACGCCGGCGATTGGGGCGGCTACCGGATTCGCATCGTGACCGGGGATCAGGACCGGGTTTGGTTCATAGATACAATGGAAGACAACCTCCCCAACTGGATCAAGCCTTTCCAGCGAAGGATAAGGCAGACCCTGCGGGAGCTTTGAGGATCAACTTCTTACAAGGAATACCAGGTTCCTTTACCGACGCCGTTTTGTCGAAGCTGTTTGTTTTTGACAAGATTTTCAATGCTTTTTCTGAGCGTATTTCGGTTCGCATTCGTCAACAATTCCAGCTCTCCCATGCTTATCCGCCCTCTTGAGCGCACGATTTCAAGGATGTGTTGGGCCAATTCCGGCAATTGTGTCAACAGAATATGCTCCCGGCTGACTTTTATCTCCAAGTTGTCTTTCTGTCTTTTCAGTGATCTTAGAAAAAAAAGCAACCAAGGCTGCCAATTGGTTTGGGCCAGGTTCAGCGTTGTCTGGGTTTGTCGCAAAGACAGATAGTATGCCTGTTTTTCTTGTTCGATAACGGCCTCCATTGAACTGTAAGGCACATAACGATAACCGGCTTTCAACAACAGGTATGTCGTCAGTGCCCTTGACAAACGACCGTTGCCGTCCTGAAAAGGATGGATGGCTAAAAAGCAAAGAATAAAAATGGCAATGATCAGAAGGGGGTGCAACTGCCCTTCGTTGAACGCCTGCTGCGCCCATCGAACCAACTCCTGCATTTTTGCCGGCGTCTCGAAAGGGCTTGTTGTTTCAAATACTATCCCGATTTGCTGCCCGTCAGCATCGGTTGCCACTACATGGTTGGGCAATTGTTTATAACTCCCCTTGTGCCACTGGTCTTTGTCGCTGTATTTCAACAACTGCCCGTGGAGCTGCTGAATAAAATTTACAGAAAGCGGTATTTCGTTGAAATGCAGGAAAATGGTGTTCATCAACTCTGCATACCCGGCTACTTCCTGCTCGTCGCGTGTACTGAATTGCTGCACTTGAAGATTCGACAACAGCAATTCAACCTCCCTGTCCGACAATTTGCTTCCTTCAATACGGGTACTGGAGGCAATACTTTCTATCGTAGCCACTTTTTGCAGGCGAAGCAGTACATCGGGGGCCAAATTCCCCAACGCGCGCCATGCTCCCTTAAACTCATCTATCTCTGCAATGAGATTGAGAATTTCAGGCGTGATTTCTAAAGATTCAACTGACCGCATGACACATATTTTTACGCAAAAGTACGCATAAACGGCATTATTTACATAAAAGTACGCATAAATACGCATAAACCCTCAGATCGCCGCTTGGCCGGTTGCAATGCCAACACGGGTAACCATGTGTCATCCCGAATTTCCATACATTCGGTGCGAAGCCCCGGAGGGGCGCAAATGTTGTAAGATACCGATAGCAAAGCGTGGGTAAGCTCCAGAGGAGCGTAATGTAGCTTCTCTATTTACCTTTGTCCCTTTCCTTACACATTCGCCATGAAATTCGACATCATCCTCCTCACCGAGTCCCGCTATGCCGCTGCCGAAGCAGCGCCCGAAGACTGGTACCTGCGGCAGATACTGACCGATGACCATATATTGACCGAAGCCCTGCGCCGGCACGGCCTGCGCGTAGCCCGCAAAGACTGGGCTGACCCGGATTTCGACTGGTCGAGTACCCGCATGGCCGTTTTCCGCACTACCTGGGATTACTTCCACCGCTTTGCCGAGTTCTCCGCCTGGCTGGATCGCGTTTCCACACAGACGCAGTTGATCAACCCGCCGGAGCTGATCCGCTGGAACATGGACAAGCACTACCTGCCCGACCTCCAACGGCGCGGCATACCCATACCGCCCACGCGCATCATCCCCCGGGGCGAAGCCGTTACCCTTGCCGCACTGCACGCCGAAACCGGCTGGACGGAAACCGTGCTCAAGCCCACCGTATCCGGCGGCGCGCGACACACCTACCGCCTGCATCCGGGCAACTTAGATGAACACGAAGCCATTTTCCAATCCCTCATTGCCGCCGAAGACATGATGCTGCAACCCCTTCAAAGGCAGGTCATCGAGCAGGGCGAGCTGTCGCTCATGGTCATGGGCGGTCGCTTTACCCATGCCGTGCTCAAGGTGGCCAAGCCCGGCGACTTCCGCGTGCAAGACGATTTCGGCGGCACTGTCCATGCCTGGACGGCCTCTGCCGAAGAGATCGCTTTGGCCGAGCGCGCCGTCTCTGTCTGCAATCCCGCCCCGCTTTACGCCCGCGTAGATATGATACGCGACAACGACGGCCACCTCGCCGTCATGGAGTTGGAATTGATAGAGCCTGAACTGTGGTTTCGCTTCCATCCGCCGGCGGCAGAGGTATTGGCGGATGCGATAGCGGCGGCGGTATAAGTTAGAAAATCAATTTTTTACTTTTGCAAACCACCGGCTGTCGAGTAAATTTTTATCACCTGATTTCCTACCTTTCACCCATATGGACGGGCACCACTTTATCCTGTTATTGTTATTTGGAGCGCTGGTACTCTTCGCGACGGAAAAGATCAGGGCCGATATCGTTGCCATGATGGTGATGGCGATTCTCATTCTTACCGGTACGGTCACCAACGAGGAGGGCTTTTCGGGGTTCAGCAACCCGGCGGTCATTACGGTCATCTGCATGTTTATTCTCAGCGCCGGCTTGCAGCGCACCGGGGTAGCCGATTTTCTCGGCAAGCTGATGATGAAAACAGCCGGGCAAAGCCCTGCCCGTCTTACCGTCGTCGTCATGCTCACTGTCGGGATACTTTCGGCATTCATGAACAACATTGCCGCCACGGTGGTGCTGATCACGCCCATCTATGCCATTTGCCGGAAGCTGAATTACCCGCCCTCCAAGCTGCTCATTCCTGTTTCGTTCGGCTCTCTTATGGGCGGACTGACCACGCTGATCGGCACGCCTCCCAACCTGCTGGTTTCCATAGCCCTCGAAGAACAGGGATTCGCCGGATTCAAAATGTTCGACTTTCTGCCTACCGGCCTGGCGGTTCTCGGTACCGGGATTTTGTACATGGTCTTCATCGGGCGCCGGCTTATCCCGGCCCGGGTGGGGGGCGCCGAGGACCTCACTTCCATCTACCACTTGGAGGCATACATTACGGAAGTAAGCATTCCGGCAGGTTCGTCGCTTGACGGCGTGCAAATCGGGGACTCTTCCCTGATCAGGGAGATCGGCCTGATCGTCCTTCATGTAACCAGGAATGTAAACGGTACTGAAACCGTACTGGTACCCGATCCTGAAACAAGGCTTATGACGGGCGACAGGTTGATGGTTGAAGGCAACCTGGAGAAGCTTTTCAAAGTGATTGAAAGTAAAGACCTCATTATCCATGCCAAAACCCAGATAAGCGATGAGAACTTGGTTGGGAAAAATATCAAGTTGGCCGAAGTGGTGCCTTCGCCCAAATCGCCCATCCTGGGCCAGTCTATCCGGCAGGCCGATATAAAGCGGCGCTACGGCGTGCTGGCCCTGGCTTTGCGCAAACGAGAAAAGACCTTCTCGATGGGCTATACCGATCAGCCGCTCGAACTCGGGGACGTCATGCTGGTTCAAGGCGCCCCGGAACGCCTGCGCGAAATAGCTACTCATGACGACTTTTTGGTCATCAATCACTTGGAGCCGAAAATCCGCGACCTGAAGAAGGCGCCCTATGCGATTGCCGCGATGGGATTTGCCATTGTCATGGCCGCTACGGGTATCCTGCACATCTCTGTGGCGGGTATTGTGGGCGTGCTTATCATGGCGCTCACCGGTAGCGTACAGGTGAAAGACATCTACCGGAAGGTGGAATGGCGGGTCATTTTTCTCATTGCCTGCATGATGCCCTTGGGTATCGCCATGGACAGCGAACACACAGGCGCCGCCGAATGGATTGCCCGGCAGGTGGTAAATATTTCGGGCGATTACGGCCCCTATGTGGTTTTGGCGTGCCTGTTTATTTTTGTTACGCTCATTACGGAGGTCATGTCCAATGCCGCGGCAGCGGTGCTGTTGGCGCCGATTGGAATCTCCATCGCCGTTGGTATGAACTTGGAGCCGTACCCTTTCCTGATGGCCATTGCCATCGGGGCATCCACCACGTTTCTCACGCCCATTGGGCACCAGGCCAATGTGTTGGTATATGGTATCGGGGGGTACAAGTTCACCGATTTTACCCGGACGGGTTTTTTACTGAATATCCTGATCGCCATAGTCACTATTCTTCTGGTGCCGATGGTTTGGCCGTTTACGCCACTGGAATAAGGCATGTTGACTTGGACCGGCTTCGGCGCGCTGTATTGGCTTGGCA
>CAZNYK010000005.1:14383-16552 GCA_964577215.1 uncultured Saprospiraceae bacterium | reverse complement strand
CTGGAATAAGGCATGTTGACTTGGACCGGCTTCGGCGCGCTGTATTGGCTTGGCAGTGTTTCTGTTGTCCATCAGGGGTGGGGGCGAGTTATGCTGATGGGTGACTTTTGTCCTTGCCCCGGAATGGAGAAACCCGCTAACTTTAGACGTTCCGACTGATAGATGAAGTCTCAACCCTAAAAAAACAAGCACATGAACAACATACGCACTGCAATCATCCGGCCGGTGCTGATGGGCGCTGGAGGAATGATATTGTCTTATTTCTTCATGTTGGTTTCTGCCCCAATAACAATTATCGCCGGCATCTTGTATGGCATAATGGGGATAGTGTTGGGGGTGTTGCAGCCCCGGAGTTTGTGGTATGCGCCCCTGATCCTACTGGCTCCGCTCGCGGCTGTGTTCATTCCTATGGGTATGCAGGTATATTTCTTCCTGTACCCGGTGGTAGCGGCTTTTACGGCAGCATATTTGGGCATGTTCGCCGGCGCTTGGTGGCAGCGTTGGCAGGAAGGTGTTGTGAGAGACCCCGAAGTTGCGAAACGCCGTAAGGAGCAGTTCCGCAATTTTTCTACCCGCTATCTCCTCCCCTTCGGACTTAGTTTCGTCGGAATGTTTCTCTACCTCTTCTCCATGTTTATCGGGTATCAGCTTGGCCTGAAATTCCCGTTGTACATTGTGGCTTATCCGCTGATTTATGCCGCCATGGGAGCGCTTCTGGCCCTGAACAATCCGCATTGGCTCAGCACCGCTATTATACTTTGCCTGCTTCCAGTGTTTTATGGGGTGGTGATCCAACTCTTTCAGCCCGGGCCGGACTACCAGGAAGGCCGCTCAGATGGCGAAACGGTAATGCTATTCGTCATGATCGGAACGTTCCTGGCCACAGCGCTTTCGGGGTATTTAACGGCGCGGATTCGCGGCAGGCGTTTCGGGGGCATGGCAAAAGGCGGTTAAATCACAAATTCCAAAAAATTCTCTTGATTGATGAGGCCATAAGAAGTATTGTCATAGGTTTCCAACCAGGTGGCCGGGGCCTTGCCTTTAGTGGCTTTCCATTTGAATTCGAAGCCGAGAAGCAGCCCGTTCCTTTCCTCCACGTAGTCTAATTCGGCACCGGAGTAAGTGCGCCAGAAGTAAGTGCTGCCATAGAGGCGCTTATACTCGATTTTTTTACGGCGTTCGGCGATCAGGAAGTTTTCCCAAAGGGCGCCGGTATCTTGGCGATAGGCCGGCGAGTTAAAATTCTCTGCCAATACGTTTCGGATACCAGTGTCATAAAAATAGATCTTGTTCATTTTGGTGATCTCCTTGCGTGGGTTGCGGCTAAAGCCGGAAAGCCGGAAGAGGATAAATCCCTTTTCGAGCAGATCAATATAATTATTGACGGTTTCGTGGCTCATACCCAACGACTTGCCCAACTCGTGGAGCGACACCAACGAACCCACCTGAAGCGCCAGCAATTTCAGCAGTTTGTGGATTTTATCAGAATGCTTAATCCCCGATAGTTGTAGGATATCTTTGTACAGGTAAGCGGAGGACAACTCTTGCAAGTGGCTGATTTTAGCCTCCTTGCCGGTCAATTGCAGCACCTCCGGGTACATCCCGTAGAGCAGGTAGTTTTCTAGTTGTTCCTTTATTTCAAAAGGTGTGTAAAGCGCGCTCAGCTCCGCTATGGAGAGTGGATAAAGGCGATAAGTCATCGTTCTGCCGGTGAGCGGCTCTTTTACCTGGTTGGCCAATTCAAAAGAAGAAGAACCAGTTACTATTATCTTGAGGGCGGGTAGGCTGTCGTAGAGGATTTTGAGATTGATGCCGATGTTCGGAACGTTTTGCGCCTCATCAATAAAAATCAGATCGTGATCGCCGATGAGTTCCATCATCTTTGAAAGGTCCTGGCTGGAGAGGGTTTCCCGGTATCTGGCGAGATCGGCATTGACCTCCAAAATTTTGCCGGAATGGTCTTTTAAAATCTCCTTGACCAAAGTGGTCTTGCCCACCTGCCTGGGGCCATATACGACGATGATTTTTCTGCGCTCTTCCAAAGCTTGTTTGATGGCGCCGGTGAGGCTTCGTGGTATCATCAGCTCTAATTTTTAAGATTGATTCGCAAAATTAGCTCTAATTTTTAAGATTGATTCGCAAAATTAGCTCTAATTTTTAAGATTGATT
>CAZNYK010000005.1:3833-14283 GCA_964577215.1 uncultured Saprospiraceae bacterium | reverse complement strand
AGCTCTAATTTTTAAGATTGATTCGCAAAATTAGCTCTAATTTTTAAGATTGATTCGCAAAATTAGCTCTAATTTTTAAGATTGTCTCACGTCGAGCCCGATACGCTTACCGGGACAGGGTGCTATGCATTCCGTATCCCGGCCAGATTCCTATCGGAGCGCCCGCAACGCGCTCAATTCCACAAAGTGCCGACCAGGCCCAGCACCGTACCTATCCATAAGCCAATGATGAAGACCACTACGCATAATACATAAGCCAATGCCATGACCCAGCCGCCCTTTTTGCGCAGCGGCCGCATGAAAGCGTAAAAGGCGCCACCCACCGCTCCGGCCAATAGCACTACGAGGAACAGCCTTACCATCCAGAACTTAGGCCAGGCTGGAAAAGGCGGGTTTCCCGACATTTTATGTCTGGACGCTAAATATAAAGTGCGATCCAGGCAGCCTGCCAGTACGTACCCGTAGCGATGGCTGTTTCCCGCTCTTACAAAGTCTCCCCTCCTAAAAAAATTGCATTGAACTTTTACCCCCATCCAGTTTGCCTGCAGGCCCATGATGCCGTAAATTTGTAAATGCACACGCCTTCCACATCCACACCGCCGCCGAAGCCCACTTTTAGGGAGGCGCTGAATTTTTGGGTCAAACTGGGTTTCATCAGTTTCGGCGGCCCTGCCGGGCAAATTGCCATCATGCACGAGTATGTGGTGACGCAAAAAAAGTGGATCAGCAACAGCCGTTTCTTTCACGCGCTCAACTATTGCATGTTGCTGCCCGGCCCCGAAGCGCAGCAGTTGGCCACATACATCGGGTGGCTGCTGCACGGCAGGCTGGGTGGATTGGCCGCAGGCATTTTTTTCGTGCTCCCGTCCATGTTTATCCTCTTGGGACTGAGCGTCATTTATGTGTCTTACGGCAATGTGCCCTGGATATATGCCCTGTTTACCGGCCTGAAACCTGCGGTGATCGCCATTGTCATACTGGCGTTGTACAAAATCGGCAAGCGTTCGTTAAAATCCATCTTTCACATAACGGCGGCGGCGGCGGCCTTTGTTTGCATCTTCTTCCTGAACATCCCTTTCCCGCTCATCATCGTTGGAGCCATTTTGGTCGGGGCAGCGGCCGGAAAGCTGTGGCCGGGCATCCTCAAAGCGCAAGGCGGGTATGAGGCTTCCGGCGATGACGGAGAAACGGGATATTACCTTAACAAATACTCGCCCCCGCCCGAAGGAGGCATCGGCTGGGCGAAGCCGGCCCGGCAGATCGTCACGGCGCTGATGCTTTGGGTGATTCCGTTCGCTTCGTTTTACCTGTTCACGAGCGAATGGGCTTTTTGGAAATCCCTATCGGTGTTTTTTACCCAGGCGGCGTTCGTCACGTTCGGCGGGGCGTATGCCGTGTTGCCTTATGTGGCGCAGGTGAGCGTGGAAAAATTGGGCTGGCTCAGCAATCTTCAAATGGTAGACGGCCTTGCACTGGGCGAAACCACGCCCGGGCCGCTCATTATGGTGCTGGCTTATGTGGGTTTTATGGCCGGGTACAATCACTATGAGGGCTCCCTGTTGATGGGTACGCTGGGGCTGGCAGCGGCCACTTTTTACACTTTTCTGCCTTGCTTCCTGTTCATATTTGCCGGCGCCCCGGTCATCGAGCGCTCCCACGGCAACCAACGGATCAGGAACGTTTTGGAATTGGTGACTGCCGCAGTAGTGGGCGTAGTGCTCAACCTGACCATCTACTTAGGCAAGGCCGTTCTTTTTCCCAATGGGTTCTCATGGTCCGGCCTCGACTACATCTCCTTGGCCTGGGTGGCGGTTTCCTTCGTGGCCATGTACCGCTTCAGGGTAGGTATGTTGACCTGGATAGGTGTCAGCGCGCTGTTCGGCCTGGCGGTGTTTTTGTTGCCGGGGTTATGATTTAAGTACGCTGAAACGGTAGGAAACCATCAGATGGTTCCATGCGGAACCAGCAGGGCATAAATGCCCTCAATTCCACAAAGTGCCGTCCAATCCCAGTACCGAGCCCATCCACAAGCCAATAATGAATACCACTATGCACAATACATAGGCCAATGCCGTAATCCAGCCGCCCTGTTCGCGCATTGGGCGCATAAAGGCATAAAAGGCGCCGCCGGCCGCCCCGGCCAAAGGCACTACGATGAGCGGCCTTACCATCCAATACTTCGGCCAGGCCGGATTGGGGTTATCCACCCCCGACAGGAAAAGCGCGATCAGCGCCAAAGCGATGCCTGCGCCTATCAGCATGGGTTTGACAAAAGCTGCCGGGTGAATGGTCGTGGCGGTTGGATTTTTCTCTGTAGTCATGGAAACTGATTTTTAAAAAGTACTTTATGGTGCAAAGTAAAGAACGATTTTGCATATACACAAGCGCAAGGCGAAAAAAATTTAGCGCAAGGGGGTATTTTGACCTGGACCGGCTTCAGCGCGCTGTTCGGACTGTGCAGTTCACAGCAAATTCACACCATCGATCTCCCCCTTTTGAACCATCCCCCCATAAATTCATTTCACCTCCAACCGCCGGCTAAAGCGGCCGCAACATGTCCAAACCGCGCATCAATATCGTATGGCTTAAACGCGACTTGCGCACGCAAGACCACCTGCCCCTGCACACAGCAGAAACGGCTGGCCTGCCTTACCTGGCGATTTTTTTATTTGAACCACAGTTTATCGCTGCGCCCGACACCTCGCTGCGGCACTTGCAGTTCCAGTACCACTCCATCCGTGATATGAACCGGCGCCTGCTGCCTTTCGGCAAAAGGGTGGAATGTTGCTACGGCAATGCCGCAGAGGTGTTCGCCTGTATTTTGGATGCATTTGAGGTACATACCGTGTTCAGCTACCAGGAGAGCGGCACGCAGCCCACCTGGGACCGTGACAAGCAGCTGAAAAAGCTCTTGGTCCGGCGTGGC
Source organism: uncultured Saprospiraceae bacterium (assembly GCA_964577215.1). GTDB lineage: Bacteria > Bacteroidota > Bacteroidia > Chitinophagales > Saprospiraceae > UBA2329. The sequence goes on along the minus strand of CAZNYK010000005.1, from coordinate 11,357 downwards.
GCAGAATGGAAGGAATTTCAGCGCGACGGCGTCATTCGCGGGCTGAAAAGCCGGGAGGGATGGGGAAATGCCTGGCATGATGCCATGCGGCAGCCTGTGGTGCAAAACACCTACGCTTCGGCTCCGGCACTGGACTGGGCCAACCCCTTCCTCATTCCCCCGCCTCTGGAAACGATGTGGAGTGCGTACCCTGGCGCATTCCAGCCTGCCGGCGAAACCTACGCCTGGCGCTACCTGCGCTCTTTCCTCCAGGGCCGCGGGCTGAACTACTCCCGGCACATCTCCAAGCCTTTGGAAAGCCGCACGGCTTGCAGCCGCCTCTCTCCTTATCTCGCCTGGGGGAACCTCAGCATACGCCAGGCTTTTCAGACCACACAGCAAGCCATACATGACGCCCCGCGTAAAGGCCCTTTCGAGAACTTCCTCAGCCGCCTGCGCTGGCACTGCCACTTCATACAGAAATTCGAGATCAATTGCAGCTACGAGCACGCCTCGCTGCACCGGGGTTACGAAACCCTGGAGTTCCGGCAGGACGCTGCCGCGCTCGAAGCCTGGAAATCCGGCCGCACCGGCATACCCATAGTAGACGCCTGCATGCGCTGCCTGCACGCCACGGGCTGGATCAACTTCCGCATGAGGGCCATGCTGGTGTCTTTTCTCACCCATCACCTGTTCCAGGACTGGCGCAATGGCGCCTATCACCTCGCGCAATTGTTTTTGGACTATGAGCCGGGCATTCACTACCCGCAGCTCCAGATGCAGTCGGGCGCTTCCGGCGTGCACATCGTGCGCGTGTACAATCCGGTAAAGAACGCCCAAAAACACGACCCCACCGGCGCATTTACACGCCAATGGGCGCCTGAGCTGCAACACTTACCGGACGAATTCCTGCACGAACCGTGGAAACTTAGCCTTATGGAGCAACAACTCTACGGCGTCGTCCTGGGCCGCGATTATCCGCTGCCCGTTGTCAATATGGAAGAAAAGGCCAAAATGGCCCGGGAGAGGATATGGGGCTTGCGGAATAGGAGGTGATTGCGGGTGAAGCCATTTTTCATCGGGACAACTGATAGCCAGTGGTTTGTAAAAAAACAAATTCGCAAACCACTGGCTATCGGGCACAAAAATAATTTTCCTTATTTTTGCAAAAAAAAGAATATGCCGACAGCACTTCAAGAAGCAGGAGCATTGCTCCCAAAGATGTCCACCTCCGATAAAGCTCTGCTATTGCAGTGGGTCATCAGTGACCTGACAAACGTGTTTCCCGGCATAGAAAGAACGCCTGGGGTGTGTGGCGGGGATGCATGTATTGCCAAATCCAGGATACCGGTTTGGTCTTTGGTGAATTCTCGTAAGCTCGGCATGAGTGATAAGGAAATCTTGTACAACTTTCCGACACTAACCCCGGAAGACCTGAAAAACGCATGGAATTATTATCGAGCCAACCAAGAAGAAATTGACAATCAGATTGCTGAAAATGAGGAATTATAATGGCGCGTATTTATGCAAATGAAAACTTCATACTACGCTGTTGTAGAGATTCTTCAGAATTTAGGGCATGATGTGCTGACCACAAAAGACGCCGGCAACGACAACAAGCGTATACCTGATGAAGAAGTCCTTGCGTTTGCCATTGCTGAAAAGCGCATTGTGGTTACCTTCAATTACAATCATTTCAAACGCTTGCACCGTTTCCAGCCTGATCATTTCGGAATTGTCATTTGTACAGAAGACAGGGACTTTCAAGCCCTTGAACATCGCATCCATGAAGCTATCGAAGCGCACGCCGGGAATCTTGAAAAGCAATTGATTAGAATTAACCGCCCCAATCCCAAACCATAGGCCTGTGGAATGAATTGGCCTCTGTAGCCCGCCCGGTGATCGAGCTGAAGGGGTTCCGGCGCATCCACCAACAACCCGGCGAAACCAAGGAACTGCGCTTTGCCATCCTGCCAGACATGCTTTCCCTTTTAGACATCAACCTGCACAAGGTGATCGAACCGGGCGATTTTCGCATTATGATCGGCGCGTCGGCGCAGGATATCCGGCAGCGGGCGTTGCTGCGGGTGGACCCCGCCGAATAGCAGCGCGAGATATGAACCTCGAGCCGGCAGGGCGGTGTTGGGGTACGGTGAGGTTTACAGCATTGCACGTCTGAAGTCGTGCGGATAGTGGTTTCCGGTTTGAGACACGGAACCAGCGGGGGGGGCTCTACTTCGCTAACTTATTTTCCCGCTATCAATGCTCTCAATTCTTCTGATAGCCAGAAGCCATGCTTTTCCAATTTTTCCAGTATGTCTTTTCCGGATGTGATCAATCCTTGTTCTTTTGCTTTGAGCAAGACTCCAACGGTGCCTGTTACAGTTAGCCCTAATCTTTTTGCAGCCGTTCTGCCTTTCTTTTCATCCATGAGGATTTTGGCTTGCGGATGTTCCATTGCAAAGGCTATGGTACTGGCTTCACCTTTATCTAATTCCAAACTGAGTATTTGCAACTGATTCTGATTGTAGTTAGTCGCCACTTCAATCCACCCGGGTAGTTCGGCATGAATTTCTCCCCTCACAATGTCGGTGACAATCACCCTTTCATATAGGCGGTGCAAAACTTCCAATTCTTCAATATCAACCAATGCAATCAAAGGGCTGGCATCAGCTATGATGAGTGTCTCATGCATTTTTTATATCTTCTTCAACCTCAGCGGCATCGTATTGAAAGACAGATACTTTATACTTCCCAAGCATTTCAATAAATGCCTGCTTGGATAAGCCGACCATTTCGGCGCCCTGACCCGAAGTAATCAAACCTTCATCGAAAAGCTTTGATGCCAGCAGCATGCTCAGTTCAAAGGGGCTAATATGCAGCCCCTCCGGAAGATTGATTTTGACACTCATATGCAGCCAAGTGGTATTTATGTGTATGCTTTTGAGACGACTTTGCAAAAATACGGCTATTGTTGCAATTTTTCAATAACGGCCACTCCCGATTATCCATCCTTGCCGGCGCGCCCCTGACACGCGTGTCGAGGGCAGGCCGGCAGGGGCCTTTTATGACAAAGAATACCAAGGGCCCTTGCCCACTCCATTTTGCCTTATTCACCCTACACCTGCGTCTCGTAGTAATGCTCTGCAAGCCCGAAGCGACGCTCCGGCGCACGGCTCTCTATGTTGTGGAAATGGGTAGGCCGCATACCTGTAAAATCGAGATAATCACGCACAAGGTGCTGATAATCGTAGTATTTGCAATCAAATGCGATGCTTTGCCAGTCCTTGCCGGGTTGCAGGTTTTTCACCCGGAAAGCCCGGTCGAATCGCACAAGCCTTGCAAAAACCTTTGGGCTTACGCCTGTGCGCTCCCTGAACTTGCGTTCAAACTGCTTCGGGCTGAGAAAAGCGGCCCTCGCCATCTTGTCTATGGAGGCTATTGGGTTTCCGAGCATCCATTGACAAACTTCGTCAACCGGGTGGGCATCCTTCCTTGCCCGGCGTATAAGCGATTCGACGAAGCCGTTGGCAATCCGCACGATTTCCGGATAGTCGGCGGCATGGAAGAATGCCTCGTTCACGTAGTGGATATCCTTCGGAAAAACGCAGTCGGCTTCGATGTAGCTGTCATTGATCAGGTGGCCCGGCATTCCCGTGAGGCGGAACAGCCCGCCCGGCTGGAACAGGATTTGCACCACCATGAAATTGCCATGTACGAAGCGGTTGGTGACCGAAAGCGCCTGCCCGATCAGCGCCACCGGGTTGTTGGCGGCGCTGCCGCTGCGATGCGTGAAGTCCACCCGCTCCCGGTCGTGCGGGTAAAAGGCAAGGCAATGCTCGGGCCGTGGCGTATAAGGCTTGAACGGTGGCGGGTCGTGACTGTCGAACTTCAGGTGTACAATGCGGTAACAACGGACGAATGCCCGCAGCGACGGATGTGGAAGAAAATCTTTCAGGATCATGGTCTATCCTCGGTGTTTTACGCTATTGCTCAACGGAGCCCGTACTTTGCCACAATGGCCTGCCGCTCCTCGAAAGCTGTGGGTGGATAGACCAGCCCGAATTGTTTGTCGAGCTTGTCGCGTTCCTTCCGCAGTTTGTCTGAGTCGGGCTGATATCCGTTTTCGGGCGTAAGTTCGTGAAAAATTCTTTCCAAAAACTCTTCAAATGGTTGATTGAAGTACATGTCCACAAAACGGAGCGGCTGGTCGGAGGCATTCCAGAACGTATGACGGAGGTTGCGGGGCCTGAAATGCCAGCCACCGGCAGGCACTTCCACCTCCTGCCCCTCCACCATGACATTGGCTGTGCCTTCCAGCACAAACATCAGCTCGTCAAGTTCCTTGTGGAAATGCGGGGGCGGCCCCATGACCCTGGGCGCTACGGCGCACTCCACGCAGGAGTATACACCGCCCGTCATGTGCGAGCGCACCCATACTTTGATGTCCATGCGGCCATTGTGCGACAACGGTGGCGCGGGCGGCAATAAGAAGGGTACGAGCGGCGTACGGCGATCAAACGAGGGAGCGGCGCCGGCAACGTTTGGCAGGACTCCCAGTGCAGCAAACAGCCCGGCGGACTGCATGAATTCTCTCCTTTCCATGTAATAAGGTTTTGGTTTGAAATGGTGCAAAAATCGCCGCCGTTTTTTGGTGAGTACTGGTAAAAAATGGACATTTTTTGTCGGTACATCATCCTCGAGCCAAAAACTGCCATCGAGGTCAAAGCCCCCCGGCCCTTTTGATGTGAAAAACCTCCGTGCGCGCGCTGTCTCGGCCGGCCTGACAGATACCATGCCATAGGCCGTTTTCCGCGCGCACAAAGTCTCCCCTCCTAATAAGATTGCACCGCTCGTTCCGGTCCGACGAGAACAAATGCTAAAAAACTGATTTCAGCATAGCACATCGCAAAAATCCAAACCGATACAATGGTCAATACTCACAACCGGCGAACCTGAATGCCCGGCGAGCAGTATGCCCAATGCCCCAAACCGCCTGCAACGCAGAACGCGCAGATCAACCCAATCGGCCTAAATCCCTCCAGGTGAGCACATCGGCATCCGTTCGGGGCTGCATCTGGTCGCCGCCATGCCCTCACCCCAACTCCCCTGTCAAATCCAGCACCGCCGAAACGATTCTAGCTCGCTCGACGCCGGCTTCCGAAAAGGACAGTGCGCATCGCTGCCTCCCCCGCCGGCTGCGGGCCGTAATTATTGATGATTTGAATATCGCGCCCCGGCAGCAGTTGCCTGATTTTTTTCTGTTCCACGTTGGAGATGGGATTGTATGCTAAATCTAAATGTTTCAGGCTTTGGAGTTGCCCGATTTCCCCGGGCAGGCTCGTCAATTGGTTTTCCCTCAAATCCAGCGAGATCATCACAGATCAGCGTCAAAAAAATCACCCCCCAACCACAGCCCCAATTGCTCCGCCGTCACATTCCCCCCGCAAATGACCGTAGCCACCCGCTGCTTCTCAAAATACGCCGGGTTTTCCAAAACGGCCGCAATGCCGACCGCGCCGGAGGGTTCCGAAACGATGCCGGTGTGTTGGTGTATCAGCCGCATGGCTTGCAGGATGCCGGCGTCGTCCACGAGCAGGGCATCATCCACGAGGCCGGACATATCTTCCAGCGCTTGCGGTATGGGCAGCCTGACGGCGATGCCGTCCGCGATCGTGTTTACGGTTTCGTAATTGACGATCCTTGAGGAACGCCAGGATTCCACCATGGCCGGCGCCCCTTTGGCTTGCACGGCTATCGTTTTGGTTTCCGGGCTGTAGTGCTTGATGACGCGTGCCACCCCGTTGAAAAGCGCCCCGTTGCCCAACGGTATCAATACGGCGTCTATCTTTTCGGGAAATTGGAAGAGTTCCAGGCCGATGGTGGCTGCGCCTTCCAGGGTTTCAATGTCCTGGCCGTCTTCGACGAAAGTGGCGTTTAGCTCTTTCGCCCTTCTTTTCGCTTCCGTTTTGGCGCTGTCGAAGTCGGCTCCGAAGAGCACGACCTCCGCGCCCATCGATCGCATGCGCTCCAATTTAAGCGGGTTGGCATTTCGGCTCGCATACACCGTAAGCCGGAGTTTCCTTTTCCGGCAGGAATAGGCCATGGCCTGCCCGAAATTGCCTGCGCTGGCGCACAGGAAGTGCGTGCCCGGCGGCGCTTTTGCAACGAGCACCTCTGCTCCGCGCCCTTTGAAGCAGCGGATTGGGTTTGCCGTTTCCACTTTCAGCACTAAGGACAAATTGAACAACTCGCTCAAAGGGTCGCAAATGAATTGAGGCGAGTGGAGAAATGCCGGGTCAATGATCTGTACGGCTGCTTTGACCTTGTCAAGCGAAAGCCTGTAGTGCGCTTGCGTCGTTGTCATGGTAATCGTATCAAATGAAATGCGAAAAAGTTGGAACGCTATGAAAATCGCCGGGTAACCATTTTCAGTATATCCAAATATAGAGGAGACAACAGCGTAAAAAGCTGCTGTAAGCTCAAACTGCTTTCTCACACTTAACAACCACCGCCATGAAAAGTCAAATCGCTTCCGTCCAATTTCCGGTCATTTGCACCATTATGTTATTAGCATTTTGTTTTCAAGGGTTTGCCCAAAAGCCTGTCACCTGGAAAGGCGGCACGCCGGGCCGTGAAACCGACTGGCATTGCCCCAAAAATTGGAGCACAGGCGCCGTGCCCGATGCGTTTTCCAACGTCTCCATCCCTGATGTGTCTGCCACTACCCGCTCCCTGCCTGTCATCCGCGCGGGCAAGGTGGAAGTGAACGCGCTGTTGGTGCATCCCAATGCCGGATTGACCGTAGGGCAAAATGCAGAGTTGTATGTGGTAGAAGTAATGGACGACAACGGCGCCCCAAATATGGATGTGGCAGGCAGGTTGTATGGTTACGACCATGAGAAGAAGGAAATGGCATTGGCGCCGCCGCCCAAAGCTGTACGGCGCTATTGATAAGTCAAAAATTAATGGTTGCAAAACACTGGCGAAAACGCAAGGTTTTTTTGGGAAATTTTTACTTTTGACCTTCGTTATTCACCGAAAAAAATATTTTTGAATGACACTGATAGACCAAATCCGGGAACTCATTGCCGAAGGCGAAACTGAACGATCGCTCGACGAGCTGTACAAGTACGTCAAGGAGAACAACACCGATGTGATAGACACCCTCGTGATGTTGCGCAACAGGCTGCGCGGCATCCAGGGTGAAGTGATACGCGGCACACTGGACAATCAGTCTGCCAACTTGGAGCGCGCCAAGATCAACGACGCCATCCTGAAACTGTTGCCCCAACTGACGCCAGAATACATGGCCAAAGCCGCCAATTGGCAAGCCCCGGCCCCAGCTGCAGCCGGGACTTCCCTAAAAGCTGCGCCCACTGCCATGCCCGGCAGCATGAGAAAATGGCTGCTCATAGGCGGCGGCGCTTTGTTGGTCATCATCATTTTGGTCATTGCTAACAGCGGCGGCGGAGATGACAATTCCTTGCCTGCCGGTGATGAATTTGCCGCGGAGGAAACGGCCACTGCTTCTTTGCTCAACAG
>CAZNYK010000005.1:0-3733 GCA_964577215.1 uncultured Saprospiraceae bacterium | reverse complement strand
CGGAAACTGAAAAAGCAAACTTGTAGTGATGTAGAAATTGCTGCAAGTTTGCTTTTTTTTTATACTTTTACCGCACTGTATCACCCTTCCGGAATAGACTATGTGAAATACATCTGGTGGCTCTCCTCCCTTTCCAACCTGATTTTTTTACCCAAAAACTTTTTCATCATGAAGAATTTATGGCTACTGATTTTCGCTTGCTGCACGATGCAAGCGGCTTTCGCTCAAAGGATTCCCTTTGACAGGATGAATAACGGAGGGCAAGGCCGCCTGCTTGAAGACCTTGCATCAATGACAAGGGATGACCAGGCGGGTCCAAGGTCTAAACTCAGACCCTCTCTTTTCTCGCTGGAGCAGGAATTCATACAAGCCCAACGGGACGGTATTCCTCCAGGGGTCTTCGTTTCTTCGCAAACCATCGTCATGGTCCAGGAAGGGATGGTGCGCATACAGGCGGCAGCGAAAAAAGACGCCGCCATCCTGATCGCCGGCCTGGAACGCCTCGGCGCTACCGGGATTGATCATTACGACAGAACCATCAATGCCTGGTTCCCTATCGCCAAAATATCCCAGTTGCCCTTCCTGGACGAACTGCAGTTTGCGAAGCCCGTGTATTGGGTCAAAGGCGATATCGGCTCGGTTGATTCAGAAGGCGACCTTGCATTGCAGGCCATCGCTGCCCGCGACAACTACTGCGTGAATGGCGCCGGCGTGCGGATAGGGGTGTTGTCCGATTCCTATACCACCGCCTTCCCGGGCGGCGCAGCAGCCGGCGTGGCCAGCGGGGACCTGCCTGGCGTGGGCAATCCCAATGGATTTCTCACTCCCGTAACGGTAGTAGCCGACGGCGCCGCCAGCGATATTGACGAAGGCCGTGCCATGATCGAGATCGTGCATGACCTGGCGCCGGGCGCACAGATATTTTTTAATACAGCGAACGGCGGTGAAGCCTCCTTCGCCAATGCCATCATCAACTTGGACGCCGTCAGGAACTGCGATGTGATCGTGGATGATATACGGTATTTTGAAGAGCCTTTTTACATGGATGGGCTGGTAGCGCAGGCTTGCAATACGGTATTCAACAACGGGGTTGCTTATTTTGCTTCTGCCGGCAATTACGGGCAGCTTTCCTATGAGTCGGCTTACCGGAACTCCGGCGGCGCCCTCAATGCCCATGACTTCGACCCCGGGCCGGGTATTGATACCCTGCAGAGCATCACGGTGAATGCAGGCTCAAGGATCAACCTCACCTTGCAATGGGATGACCCCTGGGGGTCCATTACCCCCAATAGCGCCGCCACCAACCTCAACGTTTTTCTCATCAATGCGGGCGGAGTCATTGTCGCTTCTTCCACAGACAACAATGTCGGCAATGACCCTACGGAGTTCTTTTCTTATTTGGACCCCAATTTCGCAGGAACCGCTACTTACCGCATCCTGATCACCCGGCCCGCGGGGCCTGCTCCTGCCGTGCTCAAATGGGTCATCCGCAATAGCGCCGGCTTAGTGATCAATGAATATCCGCCTGCCACTGTCAATGCGCGCGCTACGGGATACGGCCATTCCAATGCGACAGGCGCCAACGCCGTGGCGGCCGCATTTTGGGGCAATACGCCGGCCTACGGGGTCAACCCTCCACTGCCCGAAGGTTTTACCTCTGACGGCGGGGTGCAGATACGGTACAATACTGCGGGGGTGCCCATTCCACCCGTTACCCGCAACAAACCCAACTTTTGCGCCGTAGACGGCGTGAGCAATACCTTCTTCGGCACCGGCAATAACTTCTTCGGCACTTCTGCCGCCGCCCCCCATGCCGCAGCTGTGGCCGCGCTGATGCTGGAGGCCAACCCGGGCCTTAGTCCAACCCAGGTGCGAAGCCTGCTCGTTGCCTCCTCTATTGATATGCTCACGCCCGGCTTCGATTTTACCACCGGATCCGGCCTGATCCAGGCCGATGTAGCTGTGCGCGAAGCGATCGAGTTGCAATGCAACATCACGAATATTACGGTGCAAAGCGGCCCGACCTGCATGGCCGGGCAGGGTACCTATAACGTGACCCTGCGCATTTCCTATACCAATCCGCCGGCGTGTAACGACATATTGTGGGTGAACGGGCAGGAGTTTGCCGCCAACGGCGCCAGTTTCCAGGATGTTACCCTGACAGGCCTCAACCCCAACGGCCTTCCGGTTTCAGTAACGGCTTATTTCAAAAGCGCATCCGGCTGCAGCCGCACGGTCAACAACCTGTTTGCCGCCCCCGAGAAGCCCTCGATTACCTGTCCTCCTGCTCAAATCCTGTTCTTAGACGCAAACTGCTCGGCAGTTATTCCCAACTACATTCCCCTGGCAACGGTGAACAGCCCGGCTCCCGGCACTGTCGTTACGCAAGCTCCGGCGGCGGGTACGGTAGTAGTCAACGCGGGTGTGATAAACGTTACCATCACGGTAACCGACGACTGCGGCAGCACAAATTGTACGTTCCCGGTAACCAAATTGGACAATACGCCGCCCACGGCGGTTTGCTCCAACTCATCGGTCACCTTCAATGGGGAGGAAACCATTACCCTGAATGCCGATGACTTTGTGGTAGCTTCCGACAATTGCGGCGTGGCGAGTATTCAATTATCTCCCAACAGCATCGACTGCGAGCAATTGGGCCAGGTAGTGCCTGTAACCGTCACCGTAACGGACATCAACAGCAATGTCTCTAACTGCGTTGGCAACATCGCGGTTCTCGGCCTGCCATGCGGCTGGAGCCAACATCCGGACGGCGTAGGCTGTGCCAACGGCAACAGCATCGCCTATGATCCCGCCAACGGGATATGGACGGCTACGAGTACCAACTGTTTCTATGCAAGTCCATTCAATGGGGATACTACGGCCTTTGCGCAGCGCACCTTGTGCGGCGACGGCAGCCTTACTGCTCAAGTGACGGACATCTCCGGCACCTCCCTCGGATGGGCCGGCCTGGTCATGCGCGAGAGCAATGCCACCGGCGCCAAAAAAGCTCAACTGATGACCAACCTGAGCAACTTCAGCCGCCGGGAATTCCGCACCGCAACCAACGGGGCGGCGCAGCCGCAGCAGTTCCCCAGCCAAAACCGCTACTGGCTGCGTCTCGTCAGAGCGGGCAATCAGTTCAGCATGTTCGCGTCTTCCAACGGCATGGCCTGGTACCTGGTAGGTGCGCAGATCATACCCATGAACGCTTGCATACAGATGGGCCTGATAGCAACGAACTACCAGCAGACCAGCACCGTTACAGCCACTTTTGCCAATGTGAGCTACACCGGCAGCAATATACCCCTGATGGCAGTGCTGCCCGGTAGCGAACCTGCTCCCCATTACTCATTGCCTACTGTTGACTTCGAGGTGTTTCCCAACCCTACCACCGGTGAACTCAACGTGGATCTGACCCGCTACACAGGCAGGGCGCTGCGCATTGAGGTGTATAGCCTGGAAGGGCGGTTGTTGCGCTTTGCCGAAGTGGAGGAAGTACAAACGCCTGTAGAACGGATGGACTTTTCCGCATTTACAGCGGGCATGTACATGATAAAGGTGAAAACGGAAGGATTGCCGGACGTGACGCGGCGGGTGATATTGAGATAAATAGGAGGAGAGAGGTATCCTTCTCCTGCCTTTTCAAATAGAGCAGGGAGAGATTTTTTCAACCAAACGCACTATGAGAATGCTCCGCCGGGTTGTCTGTACGCAGGCAGCCCGGCTTTGTTTT
>CAZNYK010000004.1:44012-69653 GCA_964577215.1 uncultured Saprospiraceae bacterium | reverse complement strand
CGACATTGGATGCCGGGGCGCCGAATAATGGCACAAGATGGCCCCGGCACGCGTGTCGGGGTTGCGCCAGCAAGGTGGGCGAAGCCAATCCGCTCGCGTTCTTACAACATCACTGCCGCTTCCCGCTTGATGGCTGCCAGCGCCTTATCCGTGGCGCCTACCGTGTTTTCCGCCGGCAGACCGAGAATAAAGCGGGCCATATCGGCGGCATCGGCCTTGGGCGGGAGCTTCTCGGCGCTCAGGTTGATCACTTCCACGGCGTGGTCGCGGGCCATTTTGAGAATTTCCCACAATTGTTCCGAGATATATACCTGCTGTGTGATGTTGTGCTCGAATTCCTGCTGAATGGCCAGCATCAGCGCTAACCTGTACTCGGCCACGCTCATCCCCTCGGGGCGCACCCGCATGATGAGATTGGGCAGGGCTATGCGCTCGCACAGCAGGGAGAGGCGCTCATAGGCCTGGAAGCGCAGCGGCGTGGTAGATGCCAGCCGGCTCTGCTGCAATTCGGCGGCTCTCATGCGATACTGTCCCTCCAGGAATTGCTTGAGCAGGGTGCGTACCGTCAAGAATACAATCAGGGCAGGAACGGTGACTTTAATGATCTCTAAAAGAACAGATAACCAAGCCGGCATAGCGTTATTTTTTTTGTGGGCGCAAAGTTACGCTATTGCTACTTTACCTTCACAAATATTACATCTTTGACACAGTTGTACCGAATGGGCAGGGTATCGCCCAATCCTTTGCTGACGAGATACAGGCAATTGCCGCATACTGCCATACCGCCCACTGCCTACCCCCTACGCCACCTCCCGCTCCAACGCTTCCATTTTCTCTATCAGCCAGCTTTTGTTGAAAATTTCGCCGGCTTGTGCCACCTCGTTCCGGAGGCGATCCAGTTCCTGGCGGCTTTTTGCCGGGCTTGTGAAGCCGAGGTTGGCCCGGATGTGCGCCGCGCGCCGCGTAAACTTAAAGAGGTTGTGATGCCCGTTGCGGTGAAAATCGGCCAGCAGCTGGTTGCGCTGTAAAAATTGCCGCATGGAGCCGACCAGCGAATCGAGCGCCTCAAACTCCCGCAAGTCATAATAAGTGCGCAGCAGCAAAGCCTTGGCCCCAAGGCTGTAGCGCAGATCGCTGTACTCCACTTGCAGCAGCAGGCGCAGCACCTCGTCGTACTGCCCCAGCGCGTGATGGTAGGAAGCCAGGTTGAAACAATAGGCGTTGTCGCGCACTCCGGGATCGAGGCGATCTTTTTGGTTTTCAATAAATTGCTTCACCCAGTTCATTTGCCGCAGGCGGATGCCCGTCGTCACGATGTTTTTGTAATGCCATTCCGAGAGCAGGCCGTTTTCGTACAGCAGTTCCTTTTCCAGGAGCCGTGCGTACAGGCGGAAAATTTCCCCGAGGAATCGCTCTTCGCCCTTGTTGATGCGCCGGATGCAATAATTCTGAAAGTAGTTGTACATCCCGGCCAGGCCGGCGGGGTCGAGCGCCGCTTCATGTTCCGATAGTCCGTCCAATGCGTCGAAATAGTACTGCGGGTCGTCGCGGCTCACCATCAGGTAAATGTGGTAATACACATAGATAGCCGGCTCGCCGGCGTATTCGGGCAGGTTGTCGCCTACTTCTTTGAGCACAGCTTCCAGCAGGCGCGACGAGTAGTCAATTTTCAGGATGTGGCGCCGCACCTGCATTTCGCAGGCGTCGCGGAGTTTCTCTGCCAGGTAAAACCGGTCTAAGTGGTTCTCTTTCAGTTGTAAACTGTCGTCGCTGCGGCGGCGTTCTACTTCCGTGAAATAGTTGTCGGCTTCGTCGGCAAGACGGTACAAAGCGTAGTACTGCCGGCTGTCGGAGCGATGTTGCTCCTGGGTTTTGTGTTCGGCGTATGGAAGCGTTTTTTCATACAGATCAAAAAGCTTGCGGCGCCGGAGGGCCTGGAGGAGGAGCAATTGCTGCTCGTCCTCGTCCTGCCGGAATTGTTCATACGCCAAAAACTGCTCCGCCAGGCGGCGGGCATACGTGAAAAGGAGCGCGAGCCTGGCCTGATCGCGATTTTCTCCGCGAAAAAGTTGCTGAAAAAGCGCCTCTCTGCCGCAATGCCGCTCATCGAAATCCGGGTAAATGCGACTCAGATAAGCCACCAATGCGCGCAGTTCCCGGTGCTTGTTGAACCAGGGCGACTCGGCAAATTCCCTGAAACGGGTCATTTCGCGCCGGTTCAGCGCGGATAATATATCGAACAGCTTGTGAGACGTCATAGAAAAAAATCAATTTTCAGGCCATTCAATTTTATTTCATTTAATTGTAAATCAATTTTTTGCAATAATATACTCATGCAAATATGGGATGAAAAAATCAAAAATAGGCGTATTAAGTTTTTTATTTTCACTTGACAAAGCAGGATTTTTGTATCATGCAATTCCATCAAAAAAAGCCGATAGCCATGAACACACGTTTTACCGTTGTTTTTCTCCTTGCCGCACTGTTCTCCGGTGCATCTCCTGTGTGGGCGCAACCGCTTCCCACCTGCGTCGATTTTGACGACTTGCCCCCCAATACTTTTTACAACTACAACTACGGCTACGAGCCGGGCGATGTGTTTTTGGAATCCAACGGCGTTACTGCTTCGGTGGGCGTGTTTTCTTATCCCAATTCCAATCTTCCCGTTTTCGGCGATGTGCAGGCATCCGGCAACTTCGGCGGGCTTACTCCGCCGTTCGGCTTGGGACAGGGCATAGCCCTTTGGATATCAAACGCTACCGTGACCTTTAGTTTTCCTGCCGGAACCAACTCGGTTTGCTTCAGCTTTTGGGACGGCGGCGGGCAGGAAAACATCGCCGTGAACGGGCAGCCGGTGCAAATCCTCAATTTCCTGGGATTGGCGCCCGCCAATATCGCTCCGGGCGTAACCCTTACGGTGAGCCCGCCTTCAAACCCAGGCGCCGTGCCGACCCAGACCGGAATTGTATGCCTGAGCGGCAATATCGAAACCTTGCTCATCGGCGGGCAGGAGTTCTTCTTGGATAATGTGTGCTATACCCAGGTCGTCACGCCTTGCCCGGCGCTCAACCTCCAGGTCACGCCCATGCCCTGTACGCCCAACGGCATTTTTTACGCCGCCGTGAACCCGGGAGTGCCGGCCAATAATGTCAGCACGGCTTACCAACTTTTTGTGAACGGAGAACTCAGGGGCACTTATACTTATGCGCAAGGCACGGTTAACATCGGCCCCTTTGCCGGCGACGGTTCTACGAGCCGCACCTTCGTCATTGTCGATACCGGCAATCCCGCGTGTACCGATACGGCGACCATAGCGCCCGTCGATTGCAACTTTCCCTGCGGAATCCTCGAACTGGAAGCCCATGTGACGGAATGCACGGATGAGGGATATGACGTTTACGTGAACTTCATTCCAATAAATCCGGCGCTTAATCAATTGTTCCAGGTAAACATTGAGGGAGAGGATTACGGCACGTTCAACGCCCAGCAATTACCGCTCGTGTTGGAAGGCGTAAACCTGCCGACCGACGCGCTCGCCTTCGAGGTGCAGGTTTGTGTTGTCGCCACCACGCCCGTGCTTTGCTGCCGGTCGGTGATCGTGGATATACCCGACTGCGGCCCGGATGACTCCTGCATCGAGTTTGAAGAAATAGAAGGCGTCGCCTACGGCGTTTCCCAGGGCAACCAACCGGGCGATTTGATCTATACCGAAAACAATGTGACGGTGCGCCTTTTGCCGTTCCAGGATTTGGACTGGCTCACCGCTTTCGAAGAATTGAGAGTGGAGCAGGCCCCCGGCGCTCCGCCATTTGCCGCCGCATCGGGCAATTATTTGCTCCTGCGCCGCATCGGCCTGTCTTTCAATTTCTCCCAATACCCTGAACCGGTGGACTCCGTAACGTTGGACTTCTTCAACCAGGGCCAGGTGAACATTGCCGCCAACGGCAGTCCGGCGCTCATCCTGCCGGGTTTCGCGCCCGGAACTTACAACATCGGGGCGGGCGTGCAAATGACGGTGGTACTCTCTGCCAATGCCACCCAGCAAGGCATGCTCATCTTCACGGGCAATATTTTCTCCCTGCGCATCGGCGGCGCTTTTCTGCGCATCGACAATCTGTGCATTCCTCCCGATGCGCCGCCCTGTGAAATTGCCGAATTGCAGGTAGAGGCCCTGCCTTGCGCCACGGCTTCCGGGCAGTTTTTTGTGCGGCTCAACTTTGACCATGAGCACACTTCCGACAGTTTTGCGCTGTACGTCAACAATAACCTGCCGGTCTTCTATGCCTACACTGAACTGCCCCTCGAGTTGGGGCCCTTCCAGTCGCCTTCTCCGGAAATGATCTTCCGGGTGGCCGATGCGGAAAACCCTTCCTGCGACGCAATCCGCACCCTGCCCGCCTATAGCTGCAATCCTGCCTGCAGCCTGAGCAATCCCCGCTTTGACGACATAGTGTGCAACAACGCGCAAACGTACAATGTCTTCATCAATTTTGACTACAGCGCCGCCGTGTCCGACTCTTTCCGGGTGAGCACGCCCCTGGGGTTTGAGGGGGCCTTTGCCTATGCCGATCTCCCGGTGCACCTCACGGGGATTTACATTCTCGACAACCGCATCCAGATTTGCGATGCGGAGAACGCTGACTGCTGCATCCTCCTGGAGATAGGCGACGTACCTTGCTTCGGCTGCGCTATAGGCAATTTTCAGTTGGAAGCCCTGCCCTGCCAGGACGACGGCAACTTCTTTGTAAGACTGAATTTCAGCCACGATCTCACCAGCGATTTATTCCGGCTCTCCGTCAATGGGCAGACTTACGGCGAATATATGTACGCCGACTTGCCCCTCACGGTGGGGCCTTTCCCCGGCAATGGACAAGCGACCTTGTACTTTACGGTGGAGGACCTCTTGTATTTCGGTTGTGGGACAGGGGCGCCGCTCGCTCCTGTGAACTGCAATCCCCCCGCATGTCCCATCAGCGACCTGGAGGCCTTTATAGTACAGTGCTCCAATACCGCCCCGGGATATTTATACGTCAACTTCAATTCTCTGAGTTCTGATGTGGACGGCGAATTCAACTTGTATCTCAACGACTTCCTCTTCGGCACTTATTCGCTGACCGATCTGCCGCTCATGTTGCCCTGGCCCTTCCTGAACACATCGCCGGCCAACCCGGCGCAGGTACGGGTGTGTTTGACCAACAACCCCGATTGCTGCGCACAGGTAGCAGCCCAAAGGATCGATTGCAACGATTCGGAATGTATGGCTTTTGAAGACCTGGAGCCGGAATTCGTCTTTTCGCAGGAAACCGGTTATGAACCGGGCGCCCTTGCATTTACCGAAACGGGTGTGCCTGTTCGGCTGCGCAGCTACCGCGCAACCAATGCTACAGAGGAGTTTGAAAGCGTATTGGTATCCACCGGCCATTTCGGGCCGGGCTTCACAGGGGCATCGGGGCAGTATCTCGTATTGAACCGCGCCGGAGTGAAATTTGACTTCGAGACCCTCGATGAGCAGGTCATTTCCGTGTGCTTTGACTTTTTCGACGGCGGCGGCATCGAGAATTTATCGGTCAACGGCCAGGCTACCATTTTTGTACAATCCTTGTTTCAGTTGCAAGGACAACAAGTGGCCCCCGGCGTATTCCTCCATATTCAACCCTCGCTCAACAACCTCGCCACGGGGCGGGTTTGCCTCACCGGCCCGGTGCATTCGCTCCTTATTGCCGGATCGAATTTCGGCATCGACAATGTGTGTTTCAGCACCTTGCCCGTGGAATGCAACATCAGCGAACTCACCGCAACGGCCACGCCTTGCGAGCAGGGCGAGTTTTGGGTTGCCTTAAACTTTGAACACAACCACACCGGATCGCAGGGCTTCACCGTAAGGGGCAACGGCGTGCATTACGGCACCTTCAGCTATGCCGACCTTCCCATCCTTTTGGGGCCGTTCCCGGCTATCAGCGGCAATGCGGCCATCCTGGAGTTTGATGTGCGCGATGTGCAGCACCCCGATTGCCATGCAGCCGTCAGCCTTACCCCGCCGCCCTGCAACCCCATTGTCGTATGGCCGGGCGATGCCGACAACGACAATATTGCCCGCCACTTCGACCTGCTGAACGTAGGCGTAGCCTTCGGCGCTCAAGGTCCGCCGCGAAGTAATACCGGCAATGCCTGGACCGGTATGCCCGTAACCCCGTGGAACCAAATGTTTGCTACTGGCGGGCTGAACTATGCATATGCCGACTGCGATGGAAACGGCGTCATCAACGCTGCTGATGCGGAGGTGATCCACCTGAATTACGGCCTTACCCACGGGCCTGTGGCACCCTACGCACCCCTGCCTGCTACGCCCAACAACCCGCCCCTGTTTGTGGATATGCCCAGCGGCCCCATCCCCCCGGGCGCCACTTTATCGGCGCCGATACGGCTCGGCCTGCCCGACCTGCCGGTAGAAGAAATTTACGGCCTGGCGTTCCGCATAGAATTTGATCCTGAGGTGTTTGCTCCCAACTCTGTGAGTGTGGAAGTGCCCAACGCAACCTGGTTCGGCAGCCAAAGCCCTTCCACTGGCGGCGGCCTGCTCAGCATTGACCGCACTTTTGCCGAAGACGGCATCATCGAAATGGCGCTCACCCGCATCAATCAGCAAAATGCAACGGGCCAGGGCACCATCGCCCGCTTCCGCGGCATCATAGACGACATTGCCGGCCTGATGGAAAGCGAAATCCGCATTACGCAGATCAAAGCCATACGTGCCGACGAGACGCCGCTGGCTATCTTCAATCCTCTTGAGACCTTTACCGTTGGCGACGGGCTGATAGGCGTAGGTTGGCTGGATATGCTGCGTTCACTGCAAGTGTATCCCAATCCCAGCTCGGGCGACGTATTCATCGAGAACAAATACGGCGCCCCCATTGATGAAGTCCGCATCTTCAACGACAAGGGCATGCAGGTAGCTCCTGCTGCGCTTAATGTCAATATGGTATCCCTGGCGGGTTTGCCTTCCGGTATGTATTTCCTTCGCATCCGCATCGGGGAACACGTATTCCACAAACGCGTAGTGGCGGTGACCGGCAACCGGTAACCGGGGCGGGCAACCAGTACAAGATTTTGTACCCGATGAAGCATGGTTTGCGAAAAAATGCAAACTTTATCCATCGGGATAACTGATTACAGTGTAAACAAAGAAAGCTTGCTTTGATCAGGCTAGTGAAGGGGTGGCTCAGCCAAGGCACCGCCCCGTAGTCACCCCTTCACTAAGCATAAAAACTTAATTTACAATTTAATGATAACCAGTGGCTTGCAAAATAAAAATGCGCAAATCACTGGCTACCGGGTATAAAGCATTAATGCACTTTCTTGTTGTTTGGCCCGCCACGCCTGCGTTTCGGCAGGCTTTTCCTTTTTCCTTTTTCCTTCTTTTGAGCCACCCTCCGGCATCCTCCCCCGCTCATATCCTCCCTGTTTCCTACCTTTGCCCCGGAATATTTTGTTCCCGCAAAGTAAAACACTACTGCAAAATGGATACCAGCTTCCTTCAGCAACTCGGCCTGGCACAGCACAATCCCGGCACGTTCACCGGCATGGAATCTCTCGGCGCCGGCCCCAAATTAGAATCTTACACCCCCGTGAACGGCGCGCTCATCGGCTCGGTGACGCAAACCACCCGCGAAGAATACGAACAGGTGATCCGCACGGCGGAGGCAGCCTTCAAGGTATGGCGCGAAATACCGGCCCCCAAACGCGGCGAGATCGTGCGCCAGTACGGCGACCTCCTGCGCGAGTACAAAGACCCGCTCGGCCGCCTCGTCTCCTACGAAATGGGCAAAAGCCTGCAGGAAGGCTGGGGCGAAGTGCAGGAGATGATAGACATCTGCGATTTTGCCGTGGGGCAGTCCCGCCAGTTGTACGGCCTGAATATGCACTCGGAGCGCCCCTATCACCGCATGTACGAACAGTGGCATCCGCTCGGCATCGTGGGCATTATCTCTGCGTTCAACTTCCCGGTGGCGGTGTGGAGTTGGAATGCCATGATCGCATTGGTATGCGGCGACGTATGCGTTTGGAAACCCTCCGAAAAAGCCCCGCTCTGCGGGGTGGCTTGCCAATTGCTCTTCCAGCGCATCCTCAAAGCCAATAACCTGCCCGAAGGCATCATCAGCCTGATCAATGGGGATTATAAGGTAGGCGAGTGGATGACCCAGGACACCCGCGTACCGCTCATCTCCGCTACCGGCAGCACCCGCATGGGCAAGATCGTGGGCCAGGCCGTGGCTGCCCGCCTCGGCCGCAGCCTGCTCGAACTCGGCGGCAACAACGCCATCATCATCACCCCCAGCGCCGACATCAACATCGTACTCACCGGCGCGCTCTTCGGCGCCGTAGGCACCGCCGGCCAACGCTGCACTTCCACCCGGCGCCTCATCATACACGAGAGCATTTACGGGGAGGTGAAGGAAAAATTGGCGCGCGCCTATGGCCAGCTCCGCATCGGCAACCCCCTGGATCAGAACAACCACGTAGGGCCGCTCATCGACAAAGGCGCCGTGCAGGGCTATCTGCATGCCCTGGCAGAGATCAGGCGCGAAGGCGGCAGCATGGTAGTGGAAGGCGGCGTACTGGAAGGCCCCGGCTTCGAGAGCGGCTGCTACGTGAGGCCCTGTGTGGCCGAAGCCAGGCCGGATATGGCCATCGTGCAGCACGAGACCTTTGCGCCCATACTCTACCTGTTGAAGTACAAAGAGCTGGAGGAGGCCATTGCCATCCAGAACGGCGTGCCCCAGGGGCTGTCGAGCGCCATCATGACCAACGACCTGCGCGAAGCGGAGAAGTTTCTCTCCGTGGCGGGTTCCGACTGCGGCATTGCCAACGTGAACATCGGCACAAGCGGTGCGGAGATTGGCGGCGCCTTCGGCGGCGAAAAGGAAACCGGCGGCGGTCGCGAAAGCGGTTCCGACTCATGGAAAGCGTACATGCGCCGGCAGACCAATACCATCAACTACAGCAAGACGGTTCCCTTAGCGCAGGGCATCCGGTTTGATTTGTAAGCGTACTGGCGACTGAAGTCGCCGTAACACGCCCGGCGGCTGAAGTCGCCGGCACACTGCTCGATGCCCCGGGGCACATGGTGTTGCGCTTTGCCGCACCGGTAGTGAACGGCCGCATCCGGCAGGGGTTGGATGTGGGCAGTTTGCCGGCAGGGGTGTATTTTTACGCGCTGCGCATGTGCGATGGGCTTCGGATAGGCAGCGGGAAGTTGGTGCGGATGTAGCAGGGCGCGTATTTTTTTCCACATTTTCACCCATATTTCCAACAAAAGCGTTTACTTTACCGATCATTTGCACAAGCGAGAACGAAACATTGTATGGCAAAAATCTTCTCTCTACTCAATCATAAAGGCGGCGTGGGCAAAACCACATGCGCCGTCAACATTGGGGCAGGTTTGGCCCAATTGGGCAAAAAAACCCTTCTCGTCGATCTCGACCCGCAAGCAAGCCTCACCATTTCCCTCGGCGTGCCCCGGCAGCCGGTCACCGTTTACGAAGCCTTCCGCGGCGAAGCGGAGATCATGCCCTTCTCCCTCAAGGAGCATTTGGACGTGGTCACCTCCCGCCTCGAACTCTCCGGCGTGGAAACCGAACTGCTCAACGAGGCCGGTCGCGAGTACATCTTGGCCGAACTGCTGGAGCCGCTGCGCGACGACTACGACTTCATCGTGATGGACTGCCCTCCCTCCCTGGGGCTGCTCACGCTCAACGCGCTGACCGCCAGCGACTTCGTGTATATCCCAATGCAAACGGAATTCCTCGCTTTGCAGGGCTTGGCCAAGATCAAACAGGTAATAGACAAGGTGCGCTTCCGCCTGAACAAGGGCTTGGAGATCGGCGGCGTGATCGCTACCATGTACGACAGCCGGAAAATTCTCAACCGCGATGTGGTGGACATGATAAAGAAATACTTCGGCGATAAAGTTTTTGCCACTATGATACGCGACAACGTAGCATTGGCCGAAGCCCCATCTTTGCGGCAAGACATTTTCAGCTACAATCCGAACAGCCCCGGCGCCGAAGATTATCTCAACCTCTGCCGGGAAATCTTAGAGCGTCTGAATCACACGCCTGCCGGCAAAACCATGCATACCGAGGAACGCGCATGAGCAGGAAAAAATTTACCGACGGCTGGGACAGCCTGTTCGAAACCGCCACGGAAACTCCGCCGGGCGAGTCGGGGCTGTTATTTGACCTCCCTGAACCGACGGCCGCTCCCCGGCGCAGCAAAACCCGCCAACGCGGGGAGAACCCCAAGCATGGGGGAAGCAAAAGTTTTGCATCTGACCTGGAGTCCTTTCTCCAGGAGGCTTTTGAAGAGTCCTTCGCCGAACAAACCCGGCAAGGCGCTGCATCTGCGCAGCCCGCCGTGGAAAAAAGCAGGAAACGCCCCGCCGGTGGCCTGGATTCGCTCATCCGCAGTACCATCGAACCGGACAACCTCCACCTCGAAAAACCCGGCCCCCATACCCGCCGATTGGTGCTCTTCTTGGATGAAGAGAAAATTGCCAAGCTCAAATCCATTGCGCGGGTGGAAAAAACCATGCTGCGCGCCATCGTAGATCAGATCGTAGCGGAGTTTATCGCCGAATACGAGAAGCAAGGCAAGGCTTGATCGTATAAACAACCCTGCAATATTTTCTTACCTTTGCGGTTCATTTTACCGGACGATTTCAAAACCTGGCTGTTCATGAATTCCTTTAAGCTCGTAACCAATCTCACAGGCTTACTCGTATTTCTCATCTCGGGTGTTGTATATTTCAATTCCGTTGAATCCACTGGTAGTTTGTGGGACTGCGGGGAGTTTATCCTCGGCGCCTATAAACTCCAGGTAGTACACCCGCCCGGCGCGCCGGTATTCATGCTTATCGGCCGGCTTTTTACCTGGGTAGCCGATATCATTTCCGACGATCCTGCCGATATTGCCATTGCGGTGAACCTATTATCTGCACTGTGCAGCGCCTTCGCCGCCATGTTTGTAGCCTGGTCGGCCATGATCTTCGGAAAATTCGCCCTCACCGGCGCCCGCGAGGCCGAAACGAACACTGGCCAAAATATCGCCCTGGCAGCGGCAGGCCTCGTTGCAGGATTGGCAGCTGCTTTCAGCACCTCCATTTGGTTTTCAGCGGTGGAAGGCGAGGTATATGCCATGTCCACTTTCTTTACTGCGCTCACCCTCTGGGCTATGGTGAAGTGGTATCACCTGCCGGATACGCCGCAGGCCGACCGCTGGATATTGTTTGCAGTGTATTCCGCCGGATTGTCCATGGGCGTTCACTTGCTCAGCTTGCTGACCTTTCCTGCGCTGGCCATGCTGTACTATTTCAAAAAATACAAAACGCACAACTTCATGGGTATGGCTGCGGCGGCTCTGCTGGGCGTGGTTTTCATTGTGGGGGTGCAGTCCTTTGTCATTGTGGGTATTCCCAGCCTTTGGGGCGCCTTTGATATTATGATGGTCAACGGAATGGGCCTGCCGTTCCACACAGGCCTGATCCCCACCTTATTGATCGTAGCCGGGTATATCGTTTTGCTCACCCTCATTTTGCAGGAGAAGATCACTTCGCGGGCGCCAATGTTCGTGTTTGCAGGTTTGATGTTCCTGTGTGCGGCCATTTGCGCGATGTCTTACCCCGAATATGACGGCGTTCGATTTGTATGGCTGGGTTTCCTGCTCACCTTGGGTACGGCAGCGACTCAAAAGCGCTTGGTGCAGTACCGGCGCGATGTACAAATGGTGCTTATGGGCGCCACGTTGGTAATAGCGGCGTTTTCCACCATCGGGGTAGTGGTCATCCGGGCCAATGCCCAGACGCCGGTCAACATGAATGCTCCGACTGACGCCACCCGCCTGATTCCCTACCTCAACCGCGAACAGTACGGAGAGCGTGCACTGCTCAAAGGACCGCATTTTGCTTCCAAGATCGAGTTTTCCAAATCGAAATACGAGCCGCGTTATGGCCCGGTAGGCGAGCGCTATGAACTCATAGAGGAAAAAGTGACGTATGGGTACAAGCCTTCGGATGAAATGCTTTTCCCCCGCATAGGCGATCACCTGAGCGGAAGGGAGCAATATTATATGGCCTGGCTGGGCCTCGACCCCGAGAAGCCCCTGCCGGCCGGCCGGCCCAACCAGGGCGATAACATCAGCTTTTTGTGGAACTACCAGTTGGGCTGGATGTACTGGCGTTATTTCATGTGGAATTTTGCCGGAAAGCAAAACGGCATTCAAGGATACTACTCCTGGGATAAATCCAGCGGGCATTGGCTTTCCGGCCTCAATTTCATTGACAACAAACGCCTCTACGACCAGACCCTGCTGCCCGAAACCATGCGGGAAGACAAGGCGCGCAACCGCTACTTCATGCTCCCGTTCATCTTCGGCATTATCGGCTTGTTTTATCACCTGCTGAAGCGACCGCAAGAGGGGCTGGCCCTTTTGGCCATGTTCATCATCACAGGTATAGGTATCATCATTTACTCCAACCAACCGCCCAACGAACCCCGCGAGCGGGACTACGTGCTCGTAGGCTCCTTTTTTACCTTCTGTATTTGGATAGGGCTGGCCGCCCCGGCCATTTACGAATTGCTCAGCCAAAAGCTCCGGCTTCCCGGTGTTGTCGGTGGCGCCTTCAGCTTAGTCGTCCTGGCAGCGCCATGGCTGATGGGCACGCAAAACTTTGACGACCATACCCGCAAAGGCCATACCGCCGCCCGCGACTACGCATCCAACTTCCTGGAATCCTGCGAGCCTAACGCTGTCATTTTTACCTTCGGCGACAATGATACCTACCCCCTCTGGTACGCCCAGGAAGTAGAAGGCATACGCACCGACGTGCGGGTGGTCAACCTCAGCCTTATTGCCGTGGATTGGTACATTGACCTCCTGCGCAGAAAAGTGAACGATTCGGAAGCGTTGAAATTCACCATTCCTGCCGACAAGATGCGCGGCAGTAGGCGCAACCAGGTACCCTACTACAATCCTACGCGCAACGAAGAGCCGATGAGCGCGGAGAACTGGCTCAAATTCATCGCCATGGATAATCCGCTGCCGACCCAATCAGGCCGCGGATTCGATGCCTATTACCCGGCAAAGGAAATCTACCTGCCCATTGACCTCGACCGGGCGCGGGCAGCCGGGATGATCAGTGAAAAGGACACTGCCGGCGTAGTAGATGTGATCCCCTTGCGCTCGCCGGGAGAATACGTCACCAAAGACGACCTGGCCATCTTAGACCTCATCGTATCCAACATCTATGACCGGCCCATTTACTTTGCCGTCACCTGCCAGCCCTCCAAGTTTTGGGGCTTGAACGACTACATGCAGTTGGAAGGCCTGGCGCTGCGCATTGTGCCGGTGCGCAGCCGCAGCGACCGCAACTATTCCGTAGTGGGCAGCGGCCGGGTGGACTCCGGGAAGGTGTACAAAAATGTAATGGAAAAATTCCGGTGGGGCAATTTCGACAAAATCGACGCTTACGTGAACCAGAGCTACCAGCCCAGCTTGCAAACCATGCAACTGGCCATGCGCAGGGCTGCTATCAACTTCCTGGAAAACGGGGAGAAAGAAAAAGCGCTGGAACTCATGGACAAATACTACGAGTCTTTCCCACACAAAAATTTCCCTTATGATTTCCGCACCTGGTACATGATCTCGGTGCAGTTGGCTGCCGGCGCATATGAACGCGCCAAGCCTCACATGGAAATCCTCGCCAAGGAAATGGCCCAGCACCTAGCCTTCTATGAAAGCATCGACCCTATGGTGTTGAGTTCGAGCTTCGAAGACACCTACAGCTTAGCCTACCGCACCAAGAACGACTTGATCGGCGCAGCTCGCAAGGAGAATGACGACGAGTTTGTAAAACGCCTGGAGGAAATGTTCGCCCCTTTCACCGCCGACAGGCAGGCGGAGGAAGAGCAGATGCTGCCGCCCGGGATAGCGCCGCCAGTGGAGGCGCCGCCAGGTCAATAAATCCGCTGCATATGAGCATACAACGCATTGCCATCGGCTGTGACCACGCGGGATTCCCGTATAAACGAAGCATCGTCGCATTGCTCGAATCGATGGGTATCGAGGTGCGGGATTTCGGCGCCCATTCGGAAGAATCTGCCGATTATCCCGATTTTGTACACCCGGTGGCCGACAGTGTGGAGTCGGGAGATGCCGACCTCGGTATCGTCATGTGCGGAAGCGGCAACGGCGTAGCCATGACTGCCAACAAGCACCAGGGCATCCGCGCAGCTTTGTGCTGGACGGAAGAACTCGCCGCGCTTGCCCGCCGCCACAACAATGCCAATGTGCTGGCCCTCCCTGTGCGCTTCATATCAGAAGAAACCGCCTTGTCCATTTCCAGGGCCTTTATTATGGCGGAGTTTGAAGGCGGACGGCATAGCCGGCGGGTGGAAAAAATCCCTGTTCCCATTTGATTTGAAAATTTTTATTCATGATTCGGACCATTCTCATTGCCGGCGCCATCCTTGCCGGAAGCCTTTCGTTCCAACTCACTGCCCAGATGCGGGAAAACATTCCTTCACAGGCAGAACTCGCGGCATCCATAAGTGCCGAAGCCATGCAGCGCCATCTGCTCATCCTGACTTCCGACGAAATGGAAGGCCGTGAAACCGGTACCGAAGGGCAGCGCAAAGCTGCTGAGTATATCGCCGAAGTCTTTGCCTCCATGGGCTTGCCCAAAGTGGGAGACGAAAACTCCTACTTCCAGCATATCTTGTTCAAGTCTGAAAGCTGGCAGCAGATAGAACTTTCGCTCAACGGCAAAAAATATCGCCACCTATGGGATTACTACGCCGCTCCGGGGCTCAATACGGGAAGCCCGGATGTGCAGACCTTCGGGGAGATCGTCTTCCTGGGATACGGGATTGACGACGAAAAATACAGCGACTACCAAAACGCCAATGTGCGCGGAAAGGCTGTTCTCATTTACGATGGCGAACCAAAGGACGAGGCGGGGAATCCCTACCTTTCCGGTGTAGAGAAATGGAGCATAGAGAGAAAGCTCGAAGTGGCCAAATCCAACGGGGTGGCCTTAGTGCTGGTGATCGACTCAAAGTTCAAAGAGAATGTGGCGGAAATGCGCAAAGTACTCAGCAATACCAGGCTGAAGCCGGCCAAAGCCGGCACGCCTGAAACCGCTTATGCCCCCAATTGCCATATCTCTTCCGAAACCGCCAAAGCCCTGCTCGGCGAGAAAGTCCAAAAGGTCATTAAACAGCGCGACAGGATTACCAAAAAAGGCCGCCCGGCGGGAGCAGTGATCCCGGTGAAAATTGAATTGACACAAAACAAAAGCAATCGCTCCCTCACAGGGCACAACGTGCTGGGTTTTATTGAAGGTACAGACCCTGCACTCAAAGAGGAGATACTCGTAGTATCGGCTCATTTCGATCACCTCGGCAAAAGAGGAGACGCCATTTATCACGGCGCCGACGACAACGCCTCCGGTACGTCCACAGTGCTGGAGATAGCGCGGACTTTTTCAGAAGCTCAACGGGCAGGCGCCGGACCACGGCGCAGCGTATTGTTTTTGCTCGTATCCGGCGAAGAGAAAGGTTTGCTGGGAAGCCAATACTACGCGGAAAACCCGGTTTTCTCCCTGGAGAATACCATTGCCAATATAAATGTGGATATGGTGGGCAGGGTGGATGACAAACACAAGGACAATCCCAATTATATATATGTGATCGGCGCCGACCGCCTCAGCACGGAATTGCACCGCATCAACGAAACTGCCAATGCTACCTACACAAACCTGGTACTTGACTACACGTACAATGCCAGGAACGATCCCAATCGCTATTACTACCGTTCCGACCACTACAACTTCGCTGAGCGCGGCATCCCGGCCATATTTTATTTCAGCGGCACCCACGAGGACTACCACCGCACCACCGATACGGCTGATAAGATTAACTTTGATAAAATGTTATTGGTCAGTCGCTTGATCTTTCACACCGCCTGGGAATTAGCCAACCGGGATGAACGCATCCGGGTGGATGTGAAACCATAGCAGCAGTGTGGAAAAGTGAGTGGGAGACCAGCTTTACCCCCCGATAAACCGGCCCCCCTCACTCCCTGCGGAAGCGAGAAGCTCCCGAAGTAATCTTAAGGCAAAATCAATTGATGTCAGTATAGCATTCTCCCGATCCAACAGGATGCCGGAATCAAAGGTCATTGTTTTCCTGTGCAGGCACAACAAAACAATGAGGAGAAAAACTTGTGTTTGGTATGTAGAGAGCGGATCGGGAACTCCTGTTATTCCAGGCTCCCAAGCCGGTATGGATGTGATTCCTCAAAGATATTGGGAGGAGATGTAGTGCTCTCAGTGTTCAAGGCACAAATATAAATGCTTTTTCAATAATGGCAAATTTTTTTTTCCGACATTTTGTCAGGCGTTTCCATGTGGCATAAGGTTTGAGTACAGAAAGGGAAATAAAACAATACCACTATGCAAACAGGCCGCATTTCCGTACAAACCGAGAACATCTTCCCCATCATCAAGAAATACCTGTATTCCGACCAGGAGATATTCCTTCGCGAACTGGTATCCAATGCCGTGGATGCCACCGTAAAACTCAAAGCCCTCGCAGGGAAAGGCGCCTTGCAGGGGGAAATAGGCGATACTACCATTGATATCATCCTCGACAAGGATAAAAAAACGCTTACCGTCCGCGACAGAGGTATCGGCATGACGGCTGAAGAAGTGGAAAAATACCTCAACCAGGTGGCTTTTTCAAGCGCCCACGATTTTATTGAAAAATACAAACTCGACCACAACATCATCGGGCAGTTCGGCCTTGGCTTTTACTCCGCTTTTATGGTGGCCGACCGGGTGGAAGCCGTTACCAAATCCTGGCAACCCGACGCGCCCGGCGTTACCTGGGCCTGTGATGGAAATCCGGAATATACCCTTACCCCCAACGACAAGCAGGAACGAGGCACTGAGGTGGTGCTGTACATCGGCGAAGGCAGCGAAGAATACCTGGAAACGCATCGCATCGAGGGCCTGCTGAAAAAATACTGCCGGTTTTTACCTGTCCCCATACGCTTCGGCACCCGCAAGGAGACTATTTATGAAGGGGAAGGAGAAGAGGAAAAAGCCAAAGACATCGAGGTTGACAATATCGTCAACAACCCGGAGCCGGCCTGGAAAAAACAGCCCGCCGAACTCAGCGACGAAGCCTATAAAAACTTCTACGAGGAATTGTATCCTTTCAGCACCCCTCCCATGTTTTGGATACACCTCAACATCGACTATCCTTTCAACCTCACCGGCATATTGTACTTTCCCCGTTTGGGCAACAGTTTTGAGGTACAGAAAAACAAAATCCAGCTCTATTCCAACCAGGTTTTCGTCACTGATGACGTCAAGCAGATCGTACCTGAATTCCTCACCCTCCTGCAAGGAGTCATCGATTCGCCTGATATACCGCTCAACGTGTCGCGCAGCTACCTTCAAGCCGACAGCAACGTTAAAAAGATCACGGGGTACATTACCAAGAAAGTAGCTGAAAAACTCAGCGACCTCTTTAAAAAGGATCGCAAGGCATTTGAAGATAAATGGAGCGACCTGGGCATCTTTGTCAAATACGGCATCATCTCCGACGATAAATTCGACGAGCGGGCCAGGGAATTTGCTCTGTTGAAAAATGTGGACGACTCCTTCTTTACGATTGAAGAATACCGCGACAAGGTAAAGGAACTGCAAAAGGACAAGTACGATAAGTTGGTCTTCCTCTATACCAACCACGCCGGCGACCAGGCCGGCTTGGTACAAGCCTGCAAGGATCGCGGCTACGATGTGCTCGCCCTGCCCGATATCATCGACAACCACTTCGTACAGCACCTGGAGGCGAAGCTCGGCGATGTGACCTTTGTGCGTATCGACTCCGACACGATAGACAACCTCATCCAGAAAGACGAAAAGAAAGAGTCGGTACTAAGTGAAAAGGACCAGGAAAAGGTGAAGGAGGTCTTTGAAGGCGTGGCCAAGGGCCCTGGAGTGACGGTGATGCTCAAGCCCATGTCGCCTGAAGACCAGCCCGTGCATGTGGTCAAGCCGGAGTTTATGCGCCGGTTCAAAGAAATGCAAATGCTGCAGGGCATGGGAAATAACGGCGATCTATTCCCCGATATGTATAATGTGGTGGTGAATTCCAACCACCCGCTCGTTGCGCAGAAACTATTGTCGGAAACGGATGCAGGGAAGCAGGAGGAATTGGCCAGACACCTTTACCAACTCGCCCTGCTTTCGCATCACATGCTGCGCGGAGAAGACCTTGCCGCTTTTGTAAATCGCAGCGTGCAGATGATGGCTTAAAGGGGGGCTAAGCCCCGAGATAATGCTTGAGCAGCTTGCTGCGGTTGGTGGCGCGCAGCTTGTTTATAGCTTTATCCTTGATCTGGCGAACGCGCTCGCGGGTCAGGCCGAACTTGTCGCCGATATCTTCCAGCGACATGGGGTGTTCCACGCCGATGCCGAAGTAAAGCTTTATGACGTCGCACTGCCGGTCGGTGAGCGTTGAGAGCGAGCGTTCGATCTCGCGCCTCAAAGATTCGCGGTACTCCAATTCCTGGTCGGTACCGGGGGTGCCGATATTTTCGAGAACGTCGAGCAGGGAGTTGTCTTCGCCTTCCACAAATGGCGCGTCCATGGATACGTGGCGGGCAGCTACGCCGAGGGTAGTCTCCACTTCTTCGGTGGGGATTTCCAGCATTTCGGCGAGTTCTTCGGCGCTGGGTTCGCGTTCGTATTCCTGCTCCAGTTCGGAAAATGCCTTGTTGATCTTATTGAGCGAACCTACCTTGTTGAGGGGGAGGCGCACGATCCGGGACTGTTCGGCCAAAGCCTGGAGGATGGATTGGCGAATCCACCAAACGGCGTAGGAGATAAATTTAAAGCCCCGGGTTTCATCAAAGCGCTGGGCGGCCTTGATAAGGCCGAGGTTGCCCTCGTTGATGAGGTCACTAAGGGAAAGTCCTTGATTTTGGTACTGTTTGGCGACGGAAACGACAAACCGGAGATTAGCTTTGGTAAGTTTTTCCAAGGCGGCCTGATCGCCTTGTTTGATGCGTTTGGCTAAGTCCACCTCCTCTTCCGGCGTGAGCAAGTCTACTTTCCCGATTTCCTGCAAGTACTTTTCCAAGGACTGGCTCTCCCGGTTTGTGATTGATTTGGTGATCTTCAGTTGTCTCATTCAATGACCGTTTTTATGTTTACGAATGGCTTATTCAAATCTGTACATCTTTGAACGGAGCGATGCCGCGTTTCCTCAGACGAAAAACAGCCGGCAGCGTCACTACCGTTCAATTCAAACTCCCTGAAAACAATACTTGATTGCGCTTGGTTTGCTGATGTGTTGTAATGGCTGCTAATTTTCGCTTTCGGAGTGCAAAAATAAGGCAATTTGGAGGGGATGTCAAGGGGCGTTTCACCCCATTGTGTAAATAAGAACCTAAGACCCTGGCTAACAAATCAAAAATTCTTGCCCCCAGGAAAATCAACTTGATTTTGGAAAAGTCGGATTTTTCTTTTTTATTGCGCCCCGTAATGACCGGGCCGCACATTTCCCGGCATTCGTCCAAGTTGTTATGGAACGAGTTCAATATACTTTGGAGTACCTTTTCAAGGCTTCGCCGACCATCCTCTATCAATTTCTCACCGAACCGCCCTGCCTGATTCGCTGGTTCTGCGACGAGGTGGACATCAACGCAGATGTTTACTCCTTCAGATGGGGAGAATCGGAAGAAAATGCGTATGTGGTGGACGACTTCGAGGAGGAGCTTTTCCGCTTGCATTGGGAAAGCGCAGAAGGCGATGAAGAGCACCTCGAATTCAAGATTTTTACCTCTGATGTAACGGATGAAACCATCCTGCACATCAGCGACTACTGCGAACCCGACGAATTAGACGACCAGAAAATATACTGGGATGCCCTGATGGCGCGCCTTCGATCGGTGTGCGGCGGGTAATCTGCTATTGCTTCTTTGGGACGAAACGGTCTTTGAATTCCGGCCTGAGCAAGTCGGAAACTTCAGAAAACGGTACAAACAAGCGAATTTCGCCCATGGCATAGGCAGCTATTTCGTAAGGAGGGTAATTAAAAATAATGCCCTTGCCGGTAATGCCGAAGTTTTCGGTCGGCCCGATTTCCTCGTCGAAAAGCACGGAACCTATAGATTCCGATGTGGAGATGCCGAAGCGGCTGCGCACGGCCCGCTCTAAGGCAGGAGGTATCTTGTCTTCATAGCCCGGCACGAATACATCCTCAGGCCGGATCATTTTTTTGGCGATCAGGTCATACGACTGCACCAGCGTGGCATAGTTGCCGTGCGCGCCGCCGCTGTACCAGTAGTCCCAAAAGCCGAGGGTGAGCAGGTTGCCACGGTTGTAGAGTACTTCTACAGAGATATTTTGCTCATAGGAGTACATGTACGTTCCTCCGTCCTCGACCTCCTCCTGTGCCACTTCGCTCATGTCGTCGCGATAAGAACTGAAAAATTGCTTGCTGACCACTTCGAACGCCTCGTCGGGAGATGTATGGATCGAAGCCAGCGAATCGCCGATCATGCCTTTGCGTATCTCCTCGGTGAGGAAGGTAGAAGTAGCTTCGTCAACTGCACCGGCGGCAGGAGACAACCAAATCATAGAATAGCCGGCAAATGGCGACTCCTCCAGTTGGGGAAACAGTTTTATGGATTCATCCCATTTTTGAGCAGTGAATGACACCGCGCCGCCGCTGTAGTCTTCTTTTAGTTCGAATGGAAGTACGCGCTTGCCGTTTCCGCTGGTCCAATTCCCCTTGTAAGTGCCGCTTGAAGGGTCAAATTTGCCGCTGAAAGCGGGAGAGTTGCCCGCAAATGTCACCTCTGTAAGCACCAGCATGCCGGAGGAATCCACGCTGCCATAGAAGTCGATGAGGTCTTCCCTGCTTTCGTAGTAATAGCTGCCATGGTATCCCTGGAAAGCATATCCTTCGCCTGTATCGTCGAGAGAAGGCCGGAAGGCCATATCCATTACCACGGGGTACTGTCCTACCGAGCCTGCCAGGCGCCAATAGCGCGGCTGCAGCGTTCCGGAATTTGCTGCGGTTTCGGCAGAAGTATTTTCGTCTGTTGCGGGTTTGTCCCTTTTGGAGTTGCAGCCCGTTGCAAATGAAGATACAACGAACAGCGCCAAAAGGGGGAAATATGTTTTCATTGGTAGTGGTTATTAAGGTCAGAGAATGGATTTCAGGTATTGGATACTCATGGCAATACTCTCCATGGGCGGGCGTTTGGATACGTCCTGTTCTACAAAGAAGTAGTTCATGCCGGCTTGCGAGCGGGCGGCGAAGGCTTCCGGCCAGTTGATGACGCCGCTGCCCACCTCGGCGAAAGCCTGTTCGGGAGAATCCTCCATGTCTTTGACGTGCCAAAGCGGAAAGCGCCCGGGGTAGCGGCCGAAATAATCCAGGTGGCTGTATCCGACTTTCTTGATCCAGTATATGTCCAACTCCATTTGCATGAGTTCAGGATCTGTTTCGGCCAGGAGAACGTCATAGGGGATTTGCCCGTCGAGTTGGAAGAACTCGAAATCGTGGTTGTGATAGCAGAACTGAATACCGTACTGCCGGCAGACCTCCCCGGCGCGGTTGAAAGTTTCGGCCAAACGTTTGTATTGGTCAATGGACCGGCGCTCGAAGTCCGAGAGGTATGCGCAGACAATGTATTTCTGCCCCATGGCTTTAGCGTCGGCTACGGCGCGCTCCCAATCGTTGACGATGGTACCTTTGAGATCGGGTTCTGCTGCGCCGGTGAGCATATGGCTGCTGGGGAGTTTAAGTCCCAGGCTGTTGAGCAGTGCGCCCATCTCTTTTACAGGCATGCCGAAATAGGCGCCTTCGCGATACTCGAACAACTCGATATAGCTGTAACCCAGATCGGCTACTTTCTGAAGCGTACCTTTTACGTCGGCCTTGAGTTCATCCCTGAGGGTGTAAACCTGCAAACCGATCTCTGCGGCGGCAGATTTTTTTTGGGCGGGGGTGCAAAAATACAGTGGGTTAGCCGCCAGGATAGCGGAAGCGGCGGCGGAAGAGCGCAGGAATTTCCTTCTGTCCATCGGAATGAATTATAAACTCGAAAAAATTGCATGCATTCGCAGCCGGCCGGCAATTCTCAGTAGTCCACTTCGTCGTCGCGGGAATCGTCGGCAAAGTCATCCATATCCGACACGTTGCGCTCCATTGCATCGTCGTCTTCCTCTTCCTCTTCTTCGGGTTCGTCGATGAATACGTCGCGATCGAAAATGAAATCGTCTTCTTCTTCCAGGTCCGGGCCGGGCTTGACGGGGCCGCCGGATTTGCGGATGACCTTGGTGATGACCTTGGGCGAAGAATCCATGGGCGGAATGGGTTTGACCAATGGCTTGGCGGAGGGTTTATCCTCCTTGTGCCTGGCCTCCTCGGTTTTGGCCGACAGGCTCTTGGTGGTGGTGGGCACTGCGAGGAGGCGCTTTTTGTCAATCAATTCACCGGTGATGGAACAGATGCCATAAGATTTATTGCGGATGCGCACGAGGGCATTTTCCAGGTCTTTAATATACATGCGCTGGCGGATGGCCATGTTGTTGAGCATCTCCATTTCGTTGTTGATGCTGCTGTCATCCATCCAGTCGCCTCCATGTTCATCGCTGGTATTTTCCGTGATTTCCAGGATTTGGTCCTGCAAGCTGAGCAGGTTGGCCTTAGCGTCTTCCAGTTTTTTATCAATAATCTCCTTGAATTCGGCAAGGTCGGCGTCGGAATACCGTACAACCATGTTGGACATCGTTTCTGGTTTTGTGGTTTGCAAAAAATGAAGCGCAAATATAAAAAGAGAAGAGAAAACAAAATTTGAAAGAAACCCGCGTTTGGGTTAAAAAATCTTAAACTCCTTACAAGGGTGTATCTCTTCTTTTTTCAAAAATTCGTTAAGGAACACCGGTTGAGGTGAAAAAGTTCGAGAGCGTCTACCTCCGTGCCGTAAGTATTGCCACAAACCGGTCGTTTTGCACCAATTCGGGGGCGGGGGCATCCAGGAGGGCGGCCAGGCCGGCGGTTGAAGCGGGCAGTGCGTTGAGTCCTTCTTTATCTTTGAGCATTTTAGACAGGTTCACCATCCGTTTGTCGGTTACGTTGCGCGCCCAGCCCTTGGTTTCGCGCAAAGCGGCTAAGGAGAGATCGCCGTCGAAAGCGTGCCAGCTGATGAGCGGCTCGTTTATTTCTGTTTCGCGGATGCGATGCGGCAGGAGGTCTTCGCAGGTGGATTTATTTTGGAGGAATGCCTCCACAATGGGGTTTTTGCCGTGGGCAGAGCCCGCCACCATAACGGGGATGCGGGAGGTTTTGCCCCGGCGGTACAGGCTTACGAAGCCCTTGTAAATGCCCGCCAGCACGGTGCCGTTGGAAACCGGTACCGCCACGATGCGCGGGGCATCGCGCAGTTCGTCGTAAATTTCGTAAGCGATTTCGCCGTAGGCTTTGAGTTGTAGAGAGGTGTTGTTGCCGCCGGGGTTGGCGTCGTAAAAATCCATGCGGGCGGCAAAGTCCTGCGATTCGGCTACGGCGTGCTCGTAATCGCCGGGGGAACGCATGATCTCGGCGCCTAATTGGGTCATTTCCTGCAAGCGTTTGGAGTGATAGTTTTCGGGCAGGTAAATAATGCAGCGCAGGCCCGCGATACGCGCCGCCAGGGCGCAGGCCGCGCCGTAGTTGCCGCAGGTCGCCAAGGTGATGCCGTCATATCCCCGGCGCAAAGCATCCATACACTGTGCAAAAGCGATGCGGTCCTTTTGGGTGCCGGTGGGGTTGCCGCCTTCAAACTTCAGGTATATCTGGCTCACGCCGGTTTCCCGTTCGGCATTGCGGGCGCGAATGAGCGGCGTATCGCCCACCTCCATGTCGGTGATGTTCTCGAAAGCTTCAATGCGTTCGGAGATGGAGCGGTTTTTGTCGGTCAGGGTGCGGTACTGTTCCTTGAGTTCCCTGAATAAATTGAAGGAACTGTCCTCAGTGGCCACTTCCCGGTTATAAGCTTCGTCGCTTGGCGTCATTTTTTGCAGTGTAAAGAATCTATACTAATGTGCTTGGGCATATCCTATCTTTCCAGGATTGGCGATACGGCTTTCTTCAGCAAGAGCATTAATGCGTCGGTTGCGGGTGTCAAAGGAAGTCGCACCTCCCGGCTGCACAAGCCGAGGATTTCCATTGCCGCCTTGATCCCTGCCGGGTTGCCCTCGGCGTAGAGGTGAGGATGCACGTCGAGCAGGAGCGCGTTGAGGCGGCGCGCTTCGGCAAGGTCGCCGCGCAGGGCAGCGCTTACCATAGCCGAAAAAGCGGCGGGAAAGGCATTGGCGATGACCGAAATTACACCGGTGGCTCCACAGGCAATCAGCGGCAAGGTGAGCATGTCGTCGCCCGACCAAAGCTGAAAGCGCTCCGGTTTCTCTTTCAGTATCTTCATGGCCTGCATCAAGTCGCCGGAGGCTTCTTTCACGGCGAGGAATTTGTCCGTGGCGTTTGCCAGGCGCAGGGTGGTTTCGGCCTGCACGCAGGAGGCCGTCCGCCCCGGCACATTGTAGATGATAACAGGCAAGGGCGATGCTTCGGCTACGGCCATGTAGTGGCGAAAGATGCCCTCCTGGGTGGGTTTGTTGTAGGAAGGGCTGCTCGACATGACGGCGTCAATACCTTGCAGGTCGAAAGTACGCAGCTTATGCGCGAGCCGTTCGGTGAAATTGTCGCCGAAGAATCCGGCTACAAGCGGTACCCTGCCCGCTACGCGCTCACGGGTGAACTGCAGTACCTCGCTCACTTCATCGGCATAGAGGGTAATAGCCTCGCCCGTAGTGCCGAGAGCAACCACAAAGTCCGCTCCACCTTCTATGACGAAATGAATAATGCGTTCGAGCGCGGTGAAATCAACTTTGTCATTTCGGAAGGGCGTAACAAGGGCAACCCCTGTGCCGCCCTGTTCAAGCAGCTTCATGGCGCGTGTTCGTCTTTTGCAGGAGGAATTCCACTTGTTGGAGATAATAATTCAGATCGGGATTGCCGGAAACATCCACCATGAGTTCGAAGCACTCGGTCCGGCCGGTATAAGGCCCGGCGCGAAGTTTTGCCCTGGAGCTTGCCGCTACAAATTCCTCGTACATACCGAGCCGGGCGCCGGCGTAGATGAGCAGGTCCAGCGGTTCCTGGATGAAGCGCGTCAGGGCCTCGCTTTTCGGGTGCAGCACCCAGTCGAAGTCGGACGGAGTGAATACAGGGAAGAGAAAGTCTGCACTTTCTACCGGGTGATCGAAAAAGCCGAGCATACTCACTTTTTTGCCGTTCCGGCGCAGTTGCTCTACAAACTTCAGTACCTCATTCCTTTCGTCTAATTCCGAGGCGTCGAACAAGACCCCGATCTGACGGGCATTGTCATAGTGAACGCTTCCTCTCAAAGCGGGCTGACGTTCCATCACCCTCCGCAAAGCGCGGCGTTGAAAGAAAAGCCGAATGTTTTGTCGTAATCCCATTTTCTATTGGTGGGTAGTGCCCGCCTGAGCGCCCTTGAGCG